>NZ_LVCV01000001.1 GCF_001647195.1 Rhodococcus sp. EPR-157
TCCGACGATCAAGCACATGGCAACAAGTGCGATGACGATTGTTCACCTCCTACTTGCTAGCTTCGCTCGTTTGTCAGGCATTGCTGCGCCCGCCCGCTTCATCGGCCTGGGCGAACTCATCAATCGATGGCTCTGCAGTCGCACTCGATGCGGAATCGCTATGGCCCCTGTAGCTCTCCTCCGTACTAGCTGGGCCGTAAACGCCATCCTCTGCAGCCGCACCGATATCGGGGCTTGCGGTCGCACGTGACGCCATTGTCGATTTGACCAACCGCGTCGCTTCGGGCACTGAAAGATCCACCAAGGCCGCGATGCTGGCGTATGTTTCACCGCGTTTCTTGAGCTCGGCCAGTGCTCTTGCGCGTCTCTCATACGCCTCATCGAGTTTGGTTTCCGCGTCCCGCCGCAACCGCTCGATCCTCGCAGTCACATCGTCGTTGATTTTTTGTTCGTCGCGGGTCGCATCGAAATACGAAATCAAATCCTGCTCCTGATCCTTCATGCGCAACTGTGCGTCCGACAATCGCTGCGCATTCGCCCGCCGAGCCCGTTCCCGAGCGCTGACCGGTCCACCGTTTAAGGGAGTCATGCGGGACAGGCTACCGCCGACATGCCGGTCGAAGAAAGCGTGTCACGTGCCCAGACGCGCCTTGATTCAACTGTCCTGCTACAGCTTTCGTCCCTCAAGGTCCATATACGTTCTGATTCGTCCGAAATCCAGATACTATCGACTTCAGATTTCCTGTAACCGTCTGCGAAATAACAAAGTAAACGCCACACACCTCTTGCACTATTAGTGTCCATGGGCGGAATCTGCGTACTATCGCGACTGTGCCGCGCGATTCAGAAACAGAATGCGAGCGAGATCGGCCCGTGAGATCTCGTCGCACACGGGCTCGCGGGCGGCGATGCCCGCGATGATGACCGTTCACGCGCTGCACGCGGGCGACGGCTACACCTACCTCACCCGCGAAGTCGCCAGCGCAGACATTCGCCTCGAACGCGGCCAAGACCTCACCGACTACTACGCCGCCGAAGGCACCGAACCGGGCACTTGGGGAGGGCGAGCCGCGGCCGAACTCGGCGTATCCGGGTACGTCCGCGAGGACCAGATGAAAGCCCTGTTCGGCGAGGGCCTGCACCCCGAAGCCCAGGCGCTGATCGAGGCCGCCATCCTCGACGGTACGACGGCGAACGCGGCTATCGAGAGCGTGCGGCTGGGCCGCAAGTTCGCGAGCTTCCGCAACGAGGTGCCACTGATGAAGCGCATCCGCGCCGAGATCGACAAGGAGCGCGCCGCCGGCGGAAAGTCGCTCACCGCCGAGCAGTGCCAGCAAATCCGTTACCGCGTCGGAGCCGACGAGTTCCACCGCGAAGTCGGTCGATCACCGGCCAGCGAAGCCGAGCTCGTCCGCTACATCGCCTCGCAGCAGCGCCGCGAACGCCAACCCGTCGCCGGCTACGACTGCGTGTTCACTCCACAGAAATCTGTGTCGGTTCTCTGGGGCCTAGGCGACGACGACATCCGTGTCGCGGTCGAGCGTGCACACAGCGCCGCGGTGAGCGATGCCATCGGCTGGGTCGAGGACAACGCCTCCTACACCCGCGTCGGCAAAGCCGGTGTCGGACAGATCCAATCGACCGGCCTGATGTACACCCGGTTCGATCACCGCGACAACCGCAACGGTGACCCGAACCTGCACACCCACGTCGCGATCTCCACCAAAGTGCAAGGCATCGACGGCAAATGGCGCAGCCTCGACGGCCGCGTGCTGCACAAGCTCGCCGTCGCCGCATCCGAGCGCTACAACACCCTCATCGAGGAGTACGTCACCCGCGAACTCGGCACCGTGTTCGCCGACCGACCCGGCACCGGAATCAACAAACGCGCCGTCCGCGAAATCGAGGGCATCCCCACCGCACTGCTCAGCGAGTTCTCCCGCCGCGACGCCATCGAGTCACGCCTGGAAAAGCTCGTGTCGGACTACCGCAAGACCCACGGCAAAGACCCCTCGACCGCAATGCAGATGCGCCTCGCCGACCAAGCGACCCTGGAGACCCGCAAAGAGAAAGCACCACCGAAATCGCTCGGTGCCCAACGCGCGGAATGGCGCGAACGTGCACTCGACGGCGTCGGCCGACGGGCCCTGAACTCCGCCTTGAAGACGAGCACCGGGAACACGATCACCGTCACCGATGCCGCCTCGATCGACCACCGCGAGATCGCCCGCACCGCTGTCGCACGTATCGCACAGCGACGCTCGAGCTGGAATCGCTGGCACATCCAAGCCGAAGTCCAACGACAACTGCGGCCGCTGGTGTTCGCGACCGCGGCCGAGCGTGACGCGGTCGCCGAGAAGGTCACCGAAGCCGCCCTCGGCGCGGAGTCCATCCGGTTGACTCACCAGGTCGACGCGACACCGAAGGCGCTGCAGCGCAGTGACGGGGCGTCGATTCTGACCGTGCACGGCAACGAGACCTACACCAGCGCAGCGATCCTCGCCGCCGAACACCGCCTCGTCGGTGCCGCCCACACCCCGACCGCAGTGATGGCACCTGCCCACGCCTACGCCGCCGCCCTCGCCGCGCACACCCAACGAAAAGGGTGGGACCTCGGCGCGGACAAGAAGGAACTTGTCGAGCATTTCCTGTTCTCCGGTGCGCTCCTGGCTGCCGGTGTCGGTCCGGCCGGCACCGGCAAGACCACCGCCATGCGGGTGGTCGTTGATGCCTGGCGCAGCACCGGATACGACGTGATCGCCCTCGGGCCGTCCGCGAAAGCCGCCGGCGTCCTCGGCGAGGAACTCGGTGTCACCGGCCGCACCATCGCCGACGTCCTCACCCGCTACGAGAACGAACTCGACACCGGCATCAGCCCGGGGTCGATGATCCTCGTCGACGAAGCAGGCATGGCCTCGACACACGATCTGGACCGGTTGACCTACATCGCCGCCGAGCACGGCGCAGTGGTCCGACTGCTCGGTGACCCTCAGCAGCTCGCCGCCGTCGATACGGGCGGTGCACTGCGGCTGGTCGCCCGGTCGAGCGCGGCACCGGAACTGGTCGACGTTCATCGCTTCCGCGACAAGGAAGAGGCCAAGATCTCGCTGCGACTGCGTGACGGTGATACCTCCGTCGCCGCCTGGTACGCCGCGAAAGACCGCGTGCAGCACGGCATGGCCGACGACCTCGCCGAGAAGGTCTTCACCGCCTGGGCGAAGACCTCGGACACCGACACGACGTCGCTGATGATCGCCAGCAGCAACCACGCCGTCCGAGACCTCAACGACCGGGCCCGCACCGAACGACTCGCCAAGGGACTGGTCAAGAAGGGCGGCAACGACCTGTCCGACGGACTGCGCGCCAGCGCAGGGGACCGCATCGTCACCCGCCGCAACGACACCAGCCTGCGAGTCACCGGCACACGTGGGGAACGAGTCCGCAACGGCGACCTGTGGACGGTCAAGACCGCACACCGCGACGGATCGCTGACCGTGCGCCACCTCGAACACGGCGGACGCATCCGCCTGCCGGCCGACTACGTCAAAGAGCACTGCGAGCTCGGCTACGCCGCCACCATCCACCGCTCCCAAGGCATGACCGTCGACCAGGTCCACGTCCTCGTCGACGACACCATGAACCGGCAAGCCCTCTACGTCGCACTCACACGCGGCCGCGACGGAAACCAGCTCTACGTGCCCATCGACCGGATCGTCGACCCGCACCTGATCCACGTGCACCCGGACAAGAAGATCGCCGACGAAGTCGTGCGGACCATCATCGGCCGCGACGGCTCGGACGTCTCGGCGACCGAACAGCAACGCGACGCCGCCGTCGCGCACCGCAAGCTCGACTACAACGTGGGCGGATACGAGTACGCGGGCGAACTCATCGACGCGCACCGCATCGAAGCGATTGTCCGCGAGAACATGGGCCCGGAGTTTGCGAACACGATGATCGCCGAAGCCGAATGGGACACCTTCGTCCACCAGTACCGCCGCGCCGAGCAGCTCGGCCTCGACGCCGCCCCCACCCTCGCCGCCGCACGCTCGGAGCGCGAACTCGCCAGCGCAGACTCCGTCTCCGCCGTGATGCACTGGCGACTCGAAAAGCACATCGAGAACGGTGCGGACGAGATGCGCGTGTGGGCGCAAAGCATCGAACCGACGCTGCGCACCCAGTTCGGTGAGCACGCCGACACGATCCTCGGCGACGACGGGGCGTGGCCCGACCTCGCCGCCCACCTACGCAATGCCGAACGCGCCGGCAAAGACCCCCACGCCGCGATCGTGGAACTGCGCCGCGGTGTCACCGACCCCGACCCGAGTGCAGCGGATCTACTCGACGACGCCGAACGCCGCTGGCCCCTCGGCCGAGAAGCACGCGACCACAGTGCCCCGAGTTGGGTCCTGCCGCCGATGCAGGACCGTGAGGGAATCGACCCCGAACTCGTCGCCTGGAGCTGCCGCCGATACACCGAGA
>NZ_LVCV01000002.1 GCF_001647195.1 Rhodococcus sp. EPR-157
ATCGACTGCATCATGCTTCCCAAGGTTGAGAAGCTTGCGCACATTCACTGGCTCGATGTCCTGCTCGGGCAGCTCGAAAAAGACTTGGATTTGCCCGAGGGCAAAATAGGAATCGAAGTACAGATCGAGGGTCCGTCAGGACTGAGTATCGTCGACGATATCGCGGCGTCCACTCCGAGAGTGGAGACCTTGATTTTTGGCCCCGGAGACTTCATGGCGGCGATGCAGATCCCGACTCTGGTGATCGGGGAGAACAGCTTTGGCGGACACAGCCCCATCGATTCGGTTTTTATGACACTTGCTGTCACGGCGCGCAAATACGGCGTACAGGTTATCGACGGGCCGTATGCAGTCATCGGCGATCTCGACGGCTTCAACCGTGCTGCAGTACATGCCGCCGCGTTTGGCTTTGATGGAAAATGGGTTCTGCATCCCACACAGGTCGATGCCGCTAACTCGGTGTTCTCGCCCGTACAGGAAGCCTACGACAAAGCCGAGTCCATCCTCGACGCATACGACTTCCACCGCTCGGCTGATGGAGGCGCGAGAGGTGCTGCCATGCTCAATGGCGAAATGATCGACGAAGCCAGCCGCAAATTGGCCCTCGTCACTGCAAAGAAGGGCCGACGAGCGGGTTTGACTCGGTCCACCGACCATTTGCAGTAGCCGATGGCCACACAGATCCACCGACTCGACACGGCCCTCCCGCCGGCCGAACCGTGCTCGATGCGCTCGGTATTGCGCGTGGCGAGGCTGAACTCTGACTGGAAACCCTGAACGGGCGCAGAGCATGAACAGGAATAAGTCAATTGGATCCTAAGAAATGGTAGGACCCCTGCGGTGACGAGCGAAGCGATGGTCGTACCACCTCCGTGTAAGCCAAAGCCGGACAACTTCGACCGACGCTCGATACCGAAACCGTAGCCCAGGATTCTCGCAGCAGTTCCGCCTCCACGCCAAACCGTTTGCCTTTGCTCGTCCCCTCCGCATATTGGGCGGTGTACCCAGCCTGGACCCAGCGCCCCGAACGTGAGACCGACTCGAACCGAATTCTGCAATTGCTGGTCTCGGCGGGGCTTGCGTTCTAGACGTGAGCTCGGTGGGTGGTTCGCTGACGCGGGCACCACCCACCGAGAGCTGGATTGCTTGTATCTTCGGTTCTACAAGCGCGCCGATCAGCTTGCTGGTCTTGGAAGAATACGATCGCTGATGATTTTCTGCTGAATCTGGCTGGTGCCCTCGAATATCGTGGTCAGTCGGGCATCTCGCCAGTACCGTTCGATCGCGTATTCGCGGGTGTAGCCGTTTCCACCATGCAGCTGCAGCGCCTGTCCCGTGACCTCGACGGCCATCTCGGTTGCCAGCAGTTTTGTCATCGCGGCTTCCTTCTCACAGGGCACCCCGTTGTCCATCAGGTTGGCGACGTATTGGTAAAAGGTTCTAGCCTGTGCCACCTTGGCGGCCATGTCGGCCACGGTAAAGCGTAGGGCTTGAAAGTTCCCCAGTGGAGACCCGAATTGCACACGCGTTTGCAGGTATTCGACCGAGTCTTCGAGTGCTGCCCGGGCGAGGCCGACTGCACGAGCTGCGGTTTGTACCCTGGCCACGTTCAGACCGTTAGACACGGCCTTGAAGCCCTGGCCCTCCGCTCCTGAAAATCCGAAAGGTTCAACCAAGTCGTCCGCCGAGGCGAGAACATCATCGAAGGTGAGGTTCCAACTGACAATTCCGTGGTAGCCGATCTTGTCGATCGGCTCTCCTGAGACACCGTCGGGAAAGCTGTTGCGTGCCTTGGCCAATGCGAAGGTGCGAATCGGACCCAGCTCGTCCGACTCGTCCACAATGCGGCACAGGACGAGGATGAAATCTCCCTCGAACGCATTTCCGCACCAACGCTTCCGGCCAGTGATGCGGTAGCCGTCGCCGGATTTACGAGCGATGGTCTGGATCGAGCCCAGGTCAGATCCTGAATCCGGCTCAGAAAACGCCGCGGCCCCAATCCATTCACCACGTGCACTGCGACGCGTGAGTTCATCGCGGCGCTCAGGGTTCTCGAATCGTGTGCCGAGTCCCTGGGCGCGGGCAATGATGGAGGCAACGCTCATCCACGATCGGGAGAGTTCCTCCGAAATGAGGGAATATTCGAAAACCCCCAGGCCCAGCCCGCCGTATTCGGAGGGCACCGTTATTCCGAAATATCCCAACTCGGCCAATCGGCCCATCAACTCGCTTGGGATGGCGCTTTCGGTCCGGTCGAACTTATTGGCGGTGGGGAGTACTTCGGCGCGACTGAATTCTCGGACATCCGAGAGCAGTGCTGACCGTGCGGGCGTCAGCCACGGGGTTTGCAACTCCGGTGGCTGAGCGGCCAGCAAGACGTCTTGGTTGGTGTTTCGGTTCTCCAGTAGCAATGTTCGATCTTTCTTCGGTGTGCGGACAAAGTATGGGAATCAAGAGTTCTAGTAACCTCGAGTCGACGGTGGGATGCGACTGGAGTCCTCGTTGTGATCCAAGATTCGGATGATGAACTCGTTGATATATCGAAGGGCCCGCTTGGATTCGGGAATCTTTGATGCAAAGAACGGGAAGATATGAATCATTTCCGGCCATATATCGAGATCGACAAGGCCGCCAACATCTTTGATCTTACGGGCCAATCGCAAAGAGTCGTCCAGAAGGAGCTCGGCGGTTCCACACTGAATCAACACCGGCGGCAGCGAGTGGAGGTCTGCGTACAACGGGGAGGCCAAGGGCTCGGTTAGATCGCCGTCCTCGCCGAGGTAGCGGACACCGTAGGCGTGACTACCTTCCGGTGTAACAATTGGGTCCGCGTATGCTTTTTCTTCGACTGTCCTTCCGGTATGAGCCAGGTCGGCGAGGGGGGAGATGCACACTGCGCCGGCAGGCAAGGAATCCCTGGCCTCTCGCAGGGCCACCATCGTCGCCAACGTCAGTCCTCCGCCTGCCGAATCACCTGCTATGACGATCCGATCTGCCTGTGTACCGCTGGCGAGGAGCCAGCGGTACGCAGTGACCGCGTCATCAAGCGCGGCGGGGAATTGGTGTTCGGGCGCCAGTCGGTAGCCCACCGACAGCACCGCTGAACCGGATCCGTCGGAAATCTTGGCGCAGAAATCCCGGTATGCGGCGATGGAGCCGATGGAGTAGCCACCGCCGTGCAGGTAGAGCACTACCCGCGCATGATCGCATCCTGGTGTGCGAGCCCATTCGACCTCGACACCGTTCGCGCTATCGGCCTCGAATTCGACCGGTGGGGGGTCGTAGAACGACTCCGCGAATTTCTCGAAATTGGCACGCAGTTCGGGAACAGTGGTGGTGTCGGCTCGGAACGGGCTCTGCCGTAGTCGTCCTACCAGGTCTGTGAACTCGGGACTTACGTCGTACGAGGTCATCTGACGGCTGCCTGCACGGGTGCGCTTCGGATTTCGGCTCGCAGGGCGTCGCCATGTTCGTCGAGTTGCGGTGCCCGGGCACCGACCGTTGTCTTGGTTCGACTGAACTTGATGGGCTGGCCGGCGACGATCGCCTTTTGGTCGGATCCTGGGTTTTCTATCTCGACGAGCATATTTCGGGCCCACGCATGGGGGTCGTCGAAAATGTCTCGAATGTCGTTGACGGGTCCGAACGGTACCTTGCCTCCCAACTTTTCACTGACCTCGGCGCGAGTGAGGCTGCGCGACCAGTCATCAAGCAAGCGGCGAATTTCAGCGCGGTGTTCGACGCGAACACTCTCGTTCCGGAATCGTGCGTCGGTGATCAGCTCCGAACGATTCATGATGCGGCATAGGGCTTCCCATCGCAATTGTGTCGTGGCAGCTATAGCGATCCATCCGTCCTTGACTTCGAGTACGTCGAATGGGGTCAGGATTGGGTGGGTATTGCCGATCGGCTTGGGAACCTGACCGGTGTAGGAGTACTGGTAGACCATGCGTTCGCAGAGCGAAAGTATCGAATCGAACATCGATACATCGATCTGTTGTCCCTGACCGGTCTTCTGTACTTCCCACAATGCGGCAAGAACACCAATCGTCAGCATCGTTCCGGGAAATATGTCGCCGATTCCTGGTCCGATCTTCACTGGCTTGCCATCTTCGGTTCCCGTGATGCTCAACGCCCCGGCCATTGCCTGGATCGTGATATCCATCGCGGGCCAGTCTATGTAAGGACTTTTGCCGGACCACTCTGCGCCGTATCCGGTGAGCGAGCCGTAGACGAGTTTGGGATTGACCCGGCGGAGTTCTTCGTAAGAAATGTTGAGCCTCTCGACCACGCCAGGGCCGAAGTTTTCGACGACTACGTCGGCGGTGCGAACCAAGTCGAGCAGTTCGGCGTGACCGTGGGGTGTTTTCAGATCGACCGCAATGCTGCGCTTGCCGCGGTTGATGCTCTGGAAATATCCGCCCAGGGTCTGCTGGCCGTCCGTACTGGGCGGGTACGGGCCTACTCTGCGCGTGACCTCCCCGCCCGGGGGTTCGACCTTGATGATGTCGGCACCCAGATCGGCGAGGATCATGGTTCCATACGGTCCTGCGAGTGCGGCGGTCAAGTCGATGACGCGTATACCCGAAAGTGGGCCGGTCATAATTGTCTCCTTCGTTGAGCTGATCTGCTCGTGCGGGTCCGATGTGGGTCCTCGGCAGTCCAGGAGCAGCCCGTGTTCGAGCGGTGGAAGGTTCTTTGCTGCACGCGTGTGCGTGCGCCAGGGCCGTGAGTTTGCGCGAAGCGTGTCTTTGACTCAATTCAAGACCTATGGTCCACGTCACAAAACCGTCTGTCGACGTGATTGCTCCGCGACATTCGTCGCGATGTCGGAAGGCGGATTGGATCAGAGCTCTGCAGTCACGCATTTGACGTGGGTGTGGTTCTTGCAGTGCTTCGGCCCTTCTTCGCACCCGTGTCTGCTCTGCTCGAATCCACCAACTGCCATGACACGTCTGTTGGGTCCAGGCAGCTAACCGGCGTCAACGGGCTAATTGTCCGCTCGTCCGAGAGTGACGGCTCCTGTGGAAACTGAAGCCGAGGTGTGATCCGAATTTCGCGATCAAGAGGCGCCGGTGAATTCCATATTGACAGGCGGCACGTCGTGCCGTAGGTGCGCGATCATTTTCCCATGGGTGGTTCTGGAGTTGGCAAGTGCTGGAAAGTGGGCTTAGACAGGCAATAGATCGCAACTTACCTGCGGCCTGCCTGGTTTCAGCGAATTTCGCTAGCTATAGGGGGCGGTGCCGCGTCCTGGCTGCGAGTGCCTGGACTCGTAGATTGTGTGCCAGAACGCCTCACCTGGGCTACTCTCTGAAACAGCATGCCATTCAAAGGCACGCACTTCTACTGGACTGGGTTGGCCGCCATAGGCTCGAACAGGAGGCTCATCATGTTGCTGACGAGGGATGCGCAAGCGAATGTGTCCGAAGCGGTGCTCGCAAAACAATCAGCGCAATTGGTCTTCGAGCAAATCCCATCGGATGTCGTGGACACGGCTGTCGACTGCTTCATCGATACGCTGGGGGCATCTATCGCTAGCGGGTCGGAGGGAGTTGTACACATAGCAGAGCAGATCACCGGTGACGCTGGAATCTGTTCGCGCCTCAGCGATGGTGCAGAGGTGAGCGCTCGTTCGGCTGCACTGGCCAACGGGATATCGGCTCATGTTCTCGATTTCGACGATTGGCTGGCTGCGTCCGGGGTTCATCCTTCAGCGCCTCTGCTGCCCGCCGTTCTGGCCGCAGCACAAGCCCGCGGACCGTTCACACTTGGTTCGCACGCGTTGCTCACTGCGTTCGTTGCTGGATTCGAGAGCCAGGCTCGGATCGGTGCTGCAATGGCACCCCAGCACTATGCGTCTGGATTTCATCCCACTGCGACGGTAGGTGTGTTCGGGGCGGCCACGGGGGTGAGCCGTCTGCTTTGCGCAGACGAGAACGGCATCCAGCGCGCCTGGGGTCTGTCCGCAGCGCAGGCCGCAGGACTGCGGGCGGAGTTCGGGACAATGGGGAAATCTTTTCAAGTCGGACGGGCCGCCGAGGCAGGGCTCTTGTCTGCGCAGTTTGCAGCCGCGGGCGCTACAGCCCCGATGGATGCGATCTTCGGCCCTCGTGGATTGGCGGCAACCTACGGACATGGGGCGGATATCGACACGGCCACAGTTCCTTTCGACCAACGGTGGTACCTGCGTGAAACGCTGTTCAAGCGTCACGCGGCGTGCTTCGGTACTCATGCGGCAGTCGACGTCTTGCTTTCCTTACGTGACGAGCTTGCGGTGGATCAGGTGAGCGAGATCGAATTGACGGTCCCGGAATTGGTGCGAACCGTGTGCGCCATTCCCACGCCCACGACTCCCCTGGAAGGGAAGTTCAGCTTGGCGTTCACCGCCGCATTGGCCCTCGTTCGCGGATCTTGCGGTATCAACGACTTCTCTGTCGAGTCGGTGAACGACCCCGAGCTGGCAATGATGACACAGCGTGTACGTCTTGTGTACGACGAGACCTTGCGTCCCCAGCAAACGCACGTTCGTGTCGTCTTGCATGGAGGCGATGTACTGAGCCGGTCGGCGGACTCATCCGTGCCCGCGTTACCCGAGGAACGACGTGCGCATGTCAGAGAGAAGTTTCAGGCTCTGGTTACACCAGTCCTGGGTGTTGAGGGCGCTTCGATGCTTCTCGGTGCGGTTCAGGGACTGCAGGTCGGCAACGATTTGTCTGATCTTTTCCGTGCTCTCAAAGCGAAGCGCGCCATCGAATAGCTTGTCGTACAGTCAGGTTGAAATAAACTGAAGCTTCTCGACGAGTGCCCCACATGCACTATCGAGGCAGTTCGACGATGTAGTCATTCGAGAAGTTCGGCGCCGATGGCTTGTGCGGTTTCTCGAACCCAGGTGCCCCATTCGGAGACTCTGGCAGGGTCGAACCGAATATCAGGCATGCTGATGGAAACAGCCGCGACCGGCCGCCCGCCCGGCCCGTCGACTGCAGCGCTGACTGCGCACACGTTCGCACGGTTCTCCGAGATGTTCACCGCGTAGCCACGCTCTCGAATCTCGAAGATCTGGTGGAGGAGTTGCTGGGGGTCGACGATGCTGTTCGGCATGGGCTTCGACAACGGGCGGGAAAGTATGGCCTCGACCTTTTCGGTGGGGAGGACCGCCAGCCATGCTTTCCCACTCGCGCTGGTATGGAAGGGCGTGCCTGTGCCGATCGGGTTGTAAGTACGGACTGGGTGTACCGAATCCACCCGTTCGATGAGGACCATTCGGGAGTCCCCGTCAGGAACTGAGAAGTGGATGGTCTCGCCGGTACGCGACCCGAGTGCGGCCAGGTGCGGTGCCGCTGCGTCGCGCAAGCTTCGAGCAGGCGAGCTGGCGCGTGCTAGCGCGAGCAATCGCGGGCTCAGTTGCCAGCGAGTGATGGGTTCGTCCGAGGTGTCAGCCCATCCCTCCTGTTGCAGAGTTCGTAACAAGCGTTGCACGGTCGACTTGGGCAGGCCGAGTTCGCGAGACAACTCGCCGACCCCGATAGGCTGGTTCTGCGTAGCTATCGCTTCGACGATCCGAAGGCCTCGGATCAGGGTCTGAGTGCCCGCCTTCGTGCTCGCCGTTGTGGAAGGGTCGAGGGTGAGCGGCGAACTCGACGTTATGCTTGCGCTTTTCAAACCTGCTCCCGATCGTAGTTGGGTTCGATTTGTTGTGAACCGTTCTGTAACCCGCCTGGTTCACTCTACGGCACGGACGCAGTGGTCAACTGGTCTCGGGTCGTAGGCTGCGCGTTAGCGTGAAGGCTCTGGAGCGCCTCGTCCGGCGAACTCCCAGAGGGCGTGTGCTTCACCGAGGAGCTTGCGGCACGTGACACCTGTTGACGCACGACCGGCGCTTTCCCTGGGGTCAGAGCGTGGTCAGAGTTGCAACAATCGTTGTGCGACATTTGCATCCGGCCTCCCCAGGTCTCGACTCCACTGCGTCAGGGCACCTGCGCGAGGCCTTCCCGGATTGCCCACAGCGCAGCTTGGATGCGGGACGAGACACTGAGTTTGCTGATGATGTGGCTGACGTGAGTTCGTGCGGTTCGTTCGCTGATGAACAGGGTGTCCGCGATCTCTTGATTCGAGCAACCTTTGGCAACCAGCACTAGCACTTCTCGTTCACGGACCGAGAGCACGACTCCGTGGCCGATACGCATAGATCGCGCCAATACGTGTGCGACAGCTGGATCAAGATGAACCTGATCCAGCTGAGCAGATCGGATGGCTGCGGTTATTTCGGACGGATCCGAGTTCTTCAGAAGGTACCCGGTGGCACCAGCCTGCAAAGCGGCGTGGACGCGTTCGGTCTCGGAATAGCTCGACAGTACAACGATTTTGAGATCAGGAAACTCTGAGTGAAGTGAAGTAATGGCTTCAACCCCGTCCAGGACGGGCATCATCAGGTCCATCAGTACGACATCGGGGAGAGAATGATCCGTGGCCCGGGCACGAAGTTGTGCCACCGCCTGCTCACCGTTCTCGGCCTCGCCGATGACGGCGACGTCCTCCTGTGTCTCCAGAAACGCGAGTAGCCCGTGCCTGACGAGAGCGTGGTCGTCGACTATGAAGACAGTGGTCTCTGTCATTGTTCTCGTCCGGATTCGTCAGAGCTAGCCATGTGTGTCGGTGTCGTGAGCGGAACTATGCAGCAGACGGTCGTGCCGTGCTCGGGATCGGCGGCGGGCTTGGATCGGACCGATAGGTGACCCCCGTGCGCTTTGAGCCGTTCGTTCATCGACACCAGTCCGAAGGACTGGTGTCCACTTTGGCCCTCGGCAATGCCGCTTCCATTGTCGGTGATCGACAGACATACGCTAGGCCCGTTCTGACGCGGCGCGAGTATGATCCGAACAGTGGCAAGGGTCGCGTGTGCATGTTTCACGACATTGTGAACGGCTTCGCCGACGACCATGAAGAGGTCTTCCTCCAGGGCCTCGCCGAACTGGTGGAACTCGTCGTTGCTCTCGACTACGAGCTCGATCCCCTCACGTGCTGCGATGGCTGCGAGATGTTTACGGATGGAGGGAATCAGGCCTTCCTCGCCCAGCGGGGCACGTCGACGATGCATGATCAAAGCACGCATCTCGGCCTGAGCTCCGCATACCAGCTCATGAAGTTGTCGTAGTTGTTCGACTACGTCGACGGACTCGCCGGACTCGACTCCGAGCTCGAGCGCTTTGGTTCGCAAGGATAGCGAGAACAAGGCTTGGGTGACCGAATCGTGCATGTCTCTGGCCAACTTTCGGCGTTCTTCCCTTGCCGCTTGAATCTCGAGTTTCGCGAACATGTGCGCGTTCGCCACTGCGATCGCAGCTTGGTCTGCCATTGCAACCATGAAGCGAATGTCGTCGAGTCCAGGATCGTGGTGTTCGGTAAAGAACCCGGCAACCGCACCAATTGCTTTCTCCCTGACAATCAGAGGGACGACAACGTACGTCTCCCAGTTGCCGGCCCGGGCGATCTCTTGCACCGGTGCCCACCGTGGGTCGGTCAAGACTTGTTCACGCCATTCGCGGGCAACAACGACTCGGCATTCGTCGATAGCGGAGACAGTGATCAGTGGCGCACCGAGACGCCGACAGGCCTCGATACGTTCGGGGTAGTCATCGGGGAGACCCGCTTTGCCGACGTGGTTCAGCGCTCCGCTGACCTCGTCGACCAGCACGACCGCGCAGGTCGCTAGGTCGACCGTGTCGCGTACCTCGACGGCGAGCTTGTCCAGAACGACGTCGAGACGATCCTCGTAGGCCACGGCGGAGGCGGTGCGAGTGAACGCCGCCAACTTACGACGGTCTTTAACTGCACGATCGGCATAACAGAATCGCACTGCCCACCTTATTCGACCAGTCGCAGTGGGTGCCCGGCGAATCTCGAACTCCACCTCTGAAGTGCCGATCCACGCCGATCCCTCGTTGCTGCGACCTGCTTGCGGAGAATTGCCGCTCCCGAGAAAAACCGAACTGCTTCCCAAAAGTGTGGTTTCATCGTGTCCGAGTATCGAGCACCCAGCGGGATTGACCGACAGGTACCGTCCATCGTCATCGACGACTGCCAACCCTTCGTCGCTCAGTTCGACGAGTACACCGTTGGCGTTGTCTTGGTAGTCGGATGCGCGCCTGTTCTGCATCGCTTCATCGTCCATCGGGGTCACCGAGAAGCGCGAGCTGTCTGGCCAAGCTGTTAAGGCCGCGCGAAAAGTCGACTCGATCTTCGTCGAGTAGCCATCTGTAAGCCAGGCCTCGGAGAGCGTTGACCGCCAATTCCGTGATCTCTTCCGGATCCACGTCGTCTCGGAGGCGGCCGTTCCGCTGGCCCTGGGCGACTTGTTCGGTCAGGGCGGATATGTAATCGGCATGCAAATCTGCAACAAAACCGTGAAGTTCAGGGATGGGCTTTAGGCCCTCGAAGAGCAACGCGTAAAAACCTCGGATCGACTGAGTCGAGTTGGCGGCATCCTTACCTATTTCGTCCACGACGGTCAGCAGGGCATCGATCCCAGTGTTGTGGGCAAGAGTGTCGGTGAGCCGTCCATGCCCGAACCGCTCACTGAGTTTGGTGATGAGCGCCTCCACCAGGGCCGATTTGCTGCCGAACCGCCGACTGACCATGCCGTGGCTGTAACCGGCTCGCTTACCTATTTCGGCCAAAGTCGTACGGTCGTAGCCCACTTCCGCAATCAGCTCTGCTGTCGCTTGAAGTAGGCGGCGAGTCGACAAGTTCGAGCGTTCCGCTTGCTTGCTCTCGGTGCGTTCGAGACTTGTCACCGGGTAGCCCTTCTGTGAGTTGGTTGTTGACTATCAACCTTAACTCGGGCAGACCCGCGTGTTGGTTGTTTCGGTATGTCTTGGATCGCCGAGGTGTGTAACCGACGCTGGCTCGGCGCAACGGTCGACGACGAAGGCAGAACCGTCCCGGGTTTGATGCCGCTTCGTTCTTCGTGAAGGATGAAGCGCATGTCGAAGCGCTACCCGGCCGAGCAACGTGAGCGTGAGGTAAAGATGGCCTCGACCACCTCCACGAATACAACTCGGGGAGATGCGGCAGCTTGGCTCAACCCTGGGTAGTTTTGTGCACGCAGTTGTTCACGAATCGAACCCTCTGGGGCGGCAGGGGGATATCGCCCGCTTGCGTAGGACGAACTTCCTCGTGACGAAAGTCGATGCCAAAGGAGCTCTCAATCGCGCGTGCTTCCTCAAGTCTCGGTTCAGACG
>NZ_LVCV01000003.1 GCF_001647195.1 Rhodococcus sp. EPR-157
CGCGCGTTCGTCAATCCCGGCGGAAGAGGTGTGGGCCGGAGACGGGGCGGGCCCACACTTCCTTCGGTACTGTTCCGTCGTCGGCCGCTCCCAAGCCTACGGCTCCGAACCACACCGTATGGGCGCGGTTCCACGTCAACTCGTCGAGTGTCACGATCCCCTGAGGAGTGGCGACGGTTCTGTTCCAGGTGGCGGTGTCGAGCTCACGCCATTCGACGTTCAAGTGGACAGCTGCGTGGGCGTGCAAGTTCCGCAGCGCGACGGCGGGAAGTGTTGCGGCATAGATGATGTCGCATCGGGATAGGGGATTCCACTGCGGCATCTCATCTCCGGTTCTGGCGATTGCCACGAGTTCCGCCATGCGTCGCGCTTGAGAGCCGACGTACGCGACTATGTCGCGGCGTACCCACCCGTCGAGTGCCGACGGATCGTCGAGGTTGCTGTCGTCGAGGTCCTGCACCGCACGTGAGAAGAACGCGGTACCCCGACGTGCTGCGAGCAACGCTGCCAAGGGGTCCGAGTCCGCGGTGGTGGAGTCGGCGGTCACCCTCGACTGCCGGCGTGGAAGCGGCCGGTATCCGGGTAGTACGTCCGCTGGAACTTCAGCCGCTCGATTACCGGTGCGTCCGAAAATCGGAACAGGTCGAATCGGCTTCCGGCGTGCAAGGACCACGGAACCCAGGACGGCACCACGAAGAGATCGCCCTTGACCAGCTCACGCGTTTCTCCGGCGAGGACAACTGTGCCTGAACCTTCGAACACCTGCCATACCGACGAACCGACTTCTTGTCGGGTGGCCGTTGTCGTTCCTGCACGTAGCCGGTGAAATTCACAACGGATGGTCGGTAGTACGTCTCCACCGTCGGTGGGGTTGGTGTATTTGACCGCTGCGTGTCCCGGCTCGACGGTACCGGGATGGCCTTCGTCTTCGAGCTTGAGTTGCTCGGTCAATGCCCGGTCGGTGTGCTCCCAACGGTAGGCCGCGATCGGGGTCGCAACCTGTGCTTGCTGGCTGGAGAGCGGGGTGAGGCCTGGATGGGCCCAGAGACGCTCGGAGCGCGACACGGCAGGTGTGCTGTCGTCGGTGACGCGTTCGGACCCGAATTCGAAGAAGCCCAGGTCGATGTCGTGTGCCAGCGGAACATCGAGCCCGTCGATCCATGCCATGGGCTGGTCGGTGTCGTTGTGGTGCCCGTGGAATGCCCATCCGGGTGTCATCAACAGATCTCCGCGCCGCATCGCGACGGGGTCGCCGTTGACGACAGTCCACACTCCTTCACCCTCGACGACGAACCGGAAGGCGTTCTGCGCGTGCCGATGTTCCGGCGCTGTTTCGTGCGGTCCGAGCCACTGGATCGCGCACCACAACGTCGGCGTCACGTACGCGGTCGGGGTGAGGCCAGGATTGGCCAGACCGATCGCACGGCGCTCGCCTCCGCGGCCGACCGGGACGAGATCGCCCGCCCGCTGTGCGATGTCGAGCAGGGCCGACCACTTCCAGACGTGCGGCTCGGCAGCCGGCTTCGGTGCCATGGGCATCAAGTCGTTCGTCTGAGTCCACAGCGGAGCAGTGGAGTTGGCGATGAAATCGTCGTACAAACGATCGAGCTCCGGGCTCGAATCCGGTGCAGTGTGGCCTGGTTCGGCGGTCATCTGTTGTTACCCTTCATCGAAGCTGCAGAGCGCGTGCGTCGTGCTGTGCGCCTGGCCGATCGGCGTAAGCAATGGCTTCGCGGTCGGACACACGGACCTCGAGCGCGCCGATTCCGTCGATTTCGAGCCGCACGCGAGTGCCATCGACGATCGGGCCGACGCCCGCCGGAGTTCCGGTGGCTATGACGTCGCCGGGGTGCAGGGTCATCACCGAGCTGGCGTAGGCCACCAGTTCCCGAACCGAAAAGATCAGTTCCGACGTGTTCGTTTCCTGCCGTAGCTCGTCGTCGACCCAGCAGCGAAGCGCCAAGGCATCGGGATCGGTGATCTCGTCGGCCGTGACTATCCACGGTCCGAGAGGAGTGAAGGTGTCGAACGACTTTCGCGTCGAACGATCTTCGGTGGAGCGGACCGTGATGTCGAGGACCCCGGTGTAGCCGAAGATGTAGCTCTTCGCGTCGGCGGCGGAGACGTTCTTGGCGGTTCGTCCGATCACGATCGCAAGTTCCCCTTCCTGGTCCGTACGAATGTCTCTGTACGGCAACAGGATTTCGTCGTTGGGCCCGATAACGGACGTGTTGGCCTTGAGGAACACACCGTACTCGGCAATGGTCCTCTGCTCGTGCATCTCAGCCTTGTGGTCGAGGTAGTTGACCGGTGCGGCAACGACTTTGCCGGGTCGAGGGAGTGGGGCGGATAGTGCGACGTCGCCGAGTGGGACGGCTGGGGAGGCGGACAGGTCGAGGTGCGCGAGGCTTTCTGCCGTCCCGCCTTGCTCTAGCCAGGGCAACCACGGGCCGCCGTACGCGCCGGCGGAAGTGGGAAGAAGATCGGTTATGTCGTGGACGACGTCGTTGATGACGAGTGCGGCGCGGTCGCCGTTCAGTACTGCAAGACGCATGAGTTCGATGTCCTTCGTAGAGGTGTGGGGGTGCGGGTCAGACGCCGGCGAGCGCGCGGGACTTCAGCAGGTCGAGAACGGGGCCGCCGTAGATCCAATCGGAGTAGTCGAAAAGATCGGTGCCGCTCACCTGTGCGAGGAGCTCGTTACGCAGCACGCGATCGACGCCCCGCGCGTGGCAGATATCGCCGAACATTCGTGCCTTGGTCTGTACCTCTGCGGTGCGTGGTATCCGTGATGCGCTGAAGTGCTGCAGCACCGTCGGCCATTCGATGGTGGCATCGGCGTCGTCGACCAGGATCTCGAGGGTCTTCGCGTCTTCGAGCGCTTGGCAACAACCCTGGGCCAGGTACTGCAGCATCGGATGTGCGGCGTCACCGGTCAGAATCAGTCGATCTTCGCCCCAGAAGTCCGCGGGTCGGCGGTCGTACAGCGGCCAGTGCCTGTCCGTACCTACCGATTCTAGTGCGCTGCGGACGTGTGGGTGGCATCCAGCGAATACCGCCCGGAATTCGTCGATTCCGCCGAAATCGGTGTCACCCCTGAGGAATCCAGGGGACTCGAAGACGGCGACCTGGTTCAAGACCTTCCCGGCACGCAGGCGGTACTGGACGAGGTGCCAGCCCGGCCCGACCCAGACGACCACATCGTCGAGTTCCCTGTCGTGCTCCGACACGTTCTCGATCGGCACAGTGCCGCGATAGGCAACGTATCCGGAGGGGACAGGTTCGTCGCCGACAATTGCCTGGCGCAGGACCGAATTCAGACCGTCGGCACCGACGGTGACATCAGCGGAGAACACTCGTCCGTCGGTCGCGACCGCGGTGGTCCCGACGTCACTGACGTCGACGCGGTCGATCCGGACGCCCGTCATCATCTGGACACCGGCCTCGCGACACGCTTCCAGGAGAATCGCGTGCAGGTCCGTGCGATGGATGACGACGTAGGGCGCGCCGTATCGCTCGCGAAAGTCCACGCCCAGGGGAAGCCTGGCGATCTCCTCGCCTGAGATGGCGTCACGCATGACGATGTTGTTCGGCAGGACACCGATCGTCCGGACCTTCTCCAGAAGCCCCCAGGAGTCGAGGATGCGCGTCGCGTTCGGCCCGATCTGCAGGCCGGCACCGATCTCGCCGAACGCCTCGGCTTGCTCGACGACGGTCACGCTACAGCCCGACTTGGTCAGGCCGAGTGCGGTGGCGAGACCGCCGATTCCGCCGCCCACGACGAACGCTCGACCGTTGTCCAGATCACATTTGCTCATGTCGAGCAACGTAGGACGCTGGAGTCGAGAGAGTGAATACAATTCCGCTATGCGCAATCCGCCACTGCCTGAGCGTCCGAACGGAGCTGTCGGTTCACTCGACCGCGGGCTCCGGCTGCTGCAACTTCTTCGCGACTACGGCAGCCTCCGAGTGATGGACGCAGCCGTTCACCTGGCCGTCTCCCGATCGAGCGCTCATCGATTGCTGCAGACACTCGTCTACCGCGGATACGCGGTTCAAGACGACGATCACACGTACCTGCCGGGACCGTCTCTCGACGCCGGCCCCGCGAGGCTCGCATGGACCAAGGACTTCAGGGCTTTGTGCCAACCGCATCTACAGGTCCTTGCGCGACGAAGCGGCGAGTCGGCCAACATGATGGTCCGAGTCGGCAAGAGCGTTCGCTTCCTCGGTACCGTGCGTGCTCAGTCTGTCGAAGCAACAAATGATCGGGACGGGCTCGTCATGCCCGCACATCGTGCATCTGGCGGCAAAGCCCTTCTTGCCGAACTGTCCGACGACGCCTTGCGCTCGCTGTACTTCGGGGGCACGGCCGATGGAGTCCACGCTTTGAGCGAGGCCGATTTCGCGAAGCTGCTGGCAGATTTGGAGTCGGTTCGACGCCGCACATTCGCCGTCAACTTCGAGGAAACCGAAAGTGGCGTCGCTGCGGTAGGAGCCGCAATCCATAACGGGATGGGGGAGGCGGTCGGTGCGTTGTCGTTGTCGATGCGAACCGAGCGTTTCGCCGCTGTCGCGGACAAGACGCTCGTCCCGTTGCTGCTGGATGCGCGTACCCAGATCGAGCAAGACCTTCGGTTGGTCTCGTTGAGCAGGTAGACGCAGAACGGTGCACGGGTTGCGTATAGCGGAATCTGGTAGGCGATCAGAGCCGATGCTCCCTAGTTTTCACTCCATGACCAACTGTGACTCAGCTAACTTTCTGCCCCCCGCGGTGTGCTGCGCCGTGCGCACGGCACCGCGCTCATCAGTCGAGGTGATCTGATCGATGGACATCAGAGAGAAAATCGAATCGTCGCCGATGCAGCCCATTCAGTTCGGGGTGGTCGCGGTCTGCGTGCTGTTGAACATGCTCGACGGCTTCGACGTCCTGGCACTCGCGTTCAGTGCCTCGCATATTTCCGACGAATGGGCACTGACCGGAGCGCAGCTCGGTCTACTCCTCAGTGCGGCCCTGTTCGGTATGGCAATCGGGTCGATGGTGGTCTCTCAAGTTGCCGACATCATCGGGCGTCGCCGGACCATCATCATCTGCGCATTCGTCGTGTCGGCGGGAATGGCGTTGTCGGCAATCGCGACCGGCTTCACATTCCTCTTCGTTGCCAGGCTGGTCACCGGACTCGCGATCGGCACCCTGCAGGCATGCCTGAACGTCATGGTCGCCGAATACGCTTCGGCGAAGCATCGTTCGACGGCAATCAGCTTCTACACCGCCGGACAACCCATCGGCGGAACAATCGGCGGGATCATCGCTGGTGTTCTCCTGTCGCAATATGATTGGCGCGCCGTGTTCGTGTTCGGTTCGGCGGCCACGCTGGCAGTAGCGGTTTTGGCGCTCGCCGTTCTGCCGGAGTCGCTCGATTACCTTGTCTCACGTCGCCCCAAGAACGCTCTCGACCGAACGAACGCAATCTTGATCAAGCTTCATCAGCCCGTTCTGGACGTCATGCCGGAGAAGTCGAACGTACCCAACACCGCGAGGACGCGATGGAGGGGAATCTTGACAGGACCGAGTCTGGCGACCACGGCGCTGCTCGGATTCGCCTTCTTCGTGCTCATGGCGGGATTCTATTTCGCCAACTCGTGGACCCCGAAACTGTTGGTCGACAGTGGATTCACGGCATCGGATGGTGTGCAGGCAGGTGTCCTGTTCAGTGCGGGCGGTATCGTCGGTGCGCTGATTTTCGGCCCGGTCGCTATGCGGCTCGGGGTACGCCGGGCGTTGACCATACTGTTCGCCCTCGCCGGCATCGCGTTCGTCGTGTACGCGTTGTCGGTCGACGCGCTGGCTTCGGCCTTCGTCGCAGCTGCGGTGCTCGGTTTGCTGACCAGCGCTGTGATGGCAGGCATGTTCACTATCGGACCGATGTACTACGAGCCCGAGGTGCGCGCCACCGCTGTAGGACTGATCATCGGGATCGGCCGGATCGGTGCGATCATCTCGCCGATCGTCGCCGGCCGACTCCTCGACGCCGATTGGGCACCTGGTGCCCTGTACTACCTGTTTGCGGCCCCGCTGATCGCTGGTGCACTTGCTGTCTTCGCGATGCGCACCAGGCGACCGGTACTGGCGGAGAGTGTGGTGCGTTCCAGTCGCAAAGCGACTGCAACAGAGGAGATTCTGCGCTGACGGAGCGATCGGAACTTACCCCGATCCGTCTTGTTCGTGCCGGGCATTGCGTCGTCTCGTGATGCCCGGCAGGTCGTTGGGGCGGTGCGATTCGCTACGTAGATGGACATCAGCTTCAGTGATATTGCATATCCAATTAGTTTCTTTGACTGATGCGTGTATCTCGCGGGACAGTGGTTGTCATCACATCCATACCGAACGAAAGACAGTCTCCTGTGGATATCGCATCCTTGCCCCTCCCACACTTTGCACTCGGTACTGCCACGCTCGCCGACGAACCCCATGCTGTAGTCCTACTGGCAGGCAATGTTCTCGACCTCGATTCGGTGGCCGACTCGCTTGGCCTCTCCGTTCCCGTCAGTACGGTTGCGGTGCTGGAGGATTGGGATCGCCTACTCCCCGTCCTGCGATCGGCTGCCGAATCCGGCGTGGGTGAGTGGACCGCGCTCGAAGATGCTGTTGTCGAAGCACCGATCGAACCGCGTCAGATCCTGCAGGCCGGTGCCAACTATCGGACTCATGTCATCGATCTGGCGGTCAAGCACGCAGACATATCGAATGGGCGCACCGAAGAGCAAGTCCGCGCAGATGCGGCCGAGATGATGGACAAGCGTGCAGCCGAGGGCGATCCGTACTTCTTCGTGGGGTTGCCGTCTGCTGTCACAGGTCCTTACGACACCGTCACGCTGCCGGCGGGCACCCACAAGAACGATTGGGAACTCGAATTGGTCGCAGTCGTCGGACGGCGCGCCTACCAGCTCTCGAAGGACGAGGCCTTGGATGCCATCGCCGGGTACACCATCGCCAACGATCTGACCACACGCGAACTCGTCTTTCGTCGGGATATGCCAGAGATCGGTACAGATTGGCTTCGAGCAAAGAATGCGCCTGGCTTCTTGCCGATCGGACCCTGGATCGTGCCGAAGGACGAGGCAGGCGATGTATCCGAGATGCGGTTGACGCTGGAACTCGACGGCAAGGCTATGCAGGACGAGTCGACGAAGGACATGTTGTTCGACGTTGCAGCGTTGGTGTCCGCGGTATCGCAGACCGTGCAACTGCTGCCGGGAGACCTGATTCTGACCGGTAGCCCCGCGGGCAATGGGATGCACTGGGGGCGGCTCCTGCGGGATGGCGATGTGATGACCTCCACCATCACTGGACTCGGATATCAGCAGACAGCGGTCGTGGACGCGTCATGACATCGGTACTGGTGATCGGCGGCGGTATCGCCGGTGCGGCGTCGGCAATCGCGTTGGCGAAGGGGGGTGCTTCGGTCGACCTCGTGGAGAACACTCCGCGTGGACATGCGGTCGGATCTGGAATCACTCTGCAAGGAAACGCACTTCGCGTGTTGCGGTCTCTCGGAGTGTGGGACGAGGTCCGAGAGCACGGTTACGGCTTCGACACACTCGGCATACGTGCACCGGATCCCGACGGGACCCTGCTCGTGGAGATGAACGACGCTCGCACGGGTGGTCCCGACCTCCCCGCCGGTATGGGTATGGAGCGCCAGGTTCTGGCAGCGATTCTGCACTCGGCGGCCGAACGCGCCGGTGCCAAAATGCGATTCGGTGTAGCGGCCGACGCGCTGATCCAGGACGAATCCGGCGTGACGGTGACTTTCTCCGACGACACCTCCGGGCGATACGACTTGGTGATCGGCGCGGACGGCGTGCGGTCGTGGACCCGCGCGGCAATCGGGATCGATCTGTCGCCTCGTCCGACAGGCATGGGGATCTGGCGACTGATAGGACCACGTCCAAAGAGCGTTACTCGAACCGATCTCTACTACGGCGGCGCGGGCTATATCGCGGGATACTGTCCCACAGGCAAGAATTCGCTCTATGCCTACATCGTCGAAGACGCCCAGGATCGCGCGGGCCTGTCCCCGGAGCAGCGTCTCGCCGTCATGGTGGGCCTGGCCGAGAACTATCACGGACCGTGGGACGACATCAAAGCTCACCTCGACGATCCGAGCGCAATCAACTACACGTGGTTCGAAACTCACGTACTCGAGGGCCCGTGGCACCGCGGACGCGTCGTACTGATCGACGACGCTGTGCACTGCTGCCCGCCCACGGTCGCTCAAGGGGGCGCCCAGGGCCTCGAAGACGCCTGGGTGCTGTCGGAAATGGTGCTCGGTGCCGGCAGCATCGACGATGCACTGCTCGATGCTTTTGCAGCTCGACGCCTGCCACGGGCGCGCGCAGTCGTGGAAGCGTCGGTCCAGATCGGAACCTGGATGCTCGAGCGCGACCCGGATGCCGACGTGCCCGGTCTGATGGGCCGGGTCGCCGCACTGGTCAGTGAGGCGCCATGAACGGCCGGATAGTGGACGTGCACGCGCATGCCATCGTGCCGGAGGTGGAAGCCGCGGTTGCCGGGCAGCCGGGTCTGGACGCACACCGGGCACTCGATGCCCGACGCAACGGTGCCGAATCTTCGGCCGTGTCGGGAAAGATGTTCGGTGCCCGCATTTCTCAGCTCACAGAGCTGGACCGACGCCTGGCCGACCTGGATGCGGCTGGGATCGACGTTCAGGTGGTGTCGCCGTCGCCGTCGCAGTATCACTACTGGGCCGACCGAGAATTGGCACAGGTGGTTACTTCGAGCGCGAACCGCGGTATTGCCGCCTTGGTCGCCGAAGAGCCGTCGCGGCTCGTCGGCCTCGGGTTGATTCCACTCCAGCATCCGGCGGACGCGGTGACCGCTCTCGACGACGCTGTCGTGACATGCGGACTTGCCGGTGTCGAGATTTCGTCGTTCGCGCCGGGCGTGGAGCTGTCCGACGAGCGGCTCGAACCGTTCTGGGCTCGCGCGGAAGAACTGGGTGCAGTGGTGTTCGTGCATCCGTTCGGATGTTCTCTCGACGAGCGGCTCGATCGCTTCTACCTGTCCAATACGGTGGGGCAGCCGGTCGAGAACGCGGCGGCGTTGTCGCACATCATCTTTGCAGGGGTACTCGACCGGTACCCATCTCTGAAATTGTTGGCGGCGCACGGTGGCGGCTATCTCCCGACTTACATCGGGCGCTCGGATCACGCGTGGGAGGTCCGCCCTGAGGCCCGTCGATGCTCCGCCCGTCCGAGCAGCTATCTCTGTCGCATCGCGTTCGATTCGCTGGTGCACGGGCCGAATGCGCTTCGAGCTCTCATCGACACAGTCGGAGCGGAGTCGGTCGTACTCGGGTCGGACTATCCGTTCGACATGGGCAACGAGGATCCGGTGGCGGAGGTTCGTGCCGCAAAACTGCCCGAGCTCGTCACACAGTCCATTTTGAGCGACAACGCTTTCCGGCTGGGTCTGTCGCCCGCATCGTCAGGAGTCAGCTCATGAACAACTATGCCTTCACCCATCTTCGGCACGTCGATCTTGCTGTGCCCGACTATGAGCAGCAACTCAACTTCTACACTCATCAATGGGGGCTGACGAATGTCGGAACGGACGGCGACGTGACCTACCTTGCCGCTGAAGGATCGCCCGAGCAGTACGTCGTTCGTATTCGCAAGGATGCCGACAAGCGGCTCGATCTGGTTTCCTACGGAATGGCCGACGCAGCGGGTGTCGACGCTCTCGCCGAGCGCCTCGCTGTGGGTGGGGTGCAGCTCGTGGGTGAACCCGACTCTCTGCAGACAATGGGCGGAGGGTACGGATTCCGGTTCTTCGACGTCGACGGACGCACCATCGAGGTGTCCGCGGATGTCGCTGTTCGGCAGCACCGCAAGGTCGAGGAGGGCGAATCGATCCCGGTCAAGCTCTCTCACGTGGTCTTGAATTCGCCGAATCCCGAGGCGACAGTGGCGTTCTACGACAGGTGGTTCGGATTCAGGTTGTCGGACACGCTCATGCATCCACGGATGGGCGAGATGATGTGGTTCCTCCGGACCAATCCGCAGCACCACAGTATGGCCATCGCGCGGGGTCCGCACGTGTCGTTGCACCACGCTTCATTCGAGCTCCGCGGTATCGACGAGTACATGCGCGGCACCGGCCGAATGCTGCGGGCCGGCGTCGAGAAGATTTGGGGCCCTGGGCGTCACAAAGCGGGGAACAACACGTTCTCCTATTTCCTCGACCCCAATGGAAACACCATGGAGTACACCACCGAGCTCGAGGTTCTCGACGAGGACACCTGGCATCCCCACCTGCTCGACTTCTCGGCACCCGAGGTGTCCGATCAGTGGGGTACCGCCAATGCGATGGATGAGTTCGTGGCCAAGAAATCGTTCAACGACCCTGACAAGGGCCTGTTCATGGCACCGCCGGTATGAAGTTCGCGACGTACGAACGCGGCGGCTTGACGTCAACTGGTGTTGTGCACGGCGAGCGAGTTTATCCAGTGAAGGAGACGATGCAGGAGCTGTTGAACGCCGGACTTGCTCGTGCCCTCGACCTCGGGACCGACGCGCTCGACGCACCTTCGATCGAATTGAGAGAAGTGAGGCTGCTGGCACCGTTGCAACCGAAAACGATGCGGGACTTCGTCGCATTCGAGGAGCACGTCGAAGGTGTACGCCGCAGTGTGGACGGCCAGGAAGGGGTAGTGGACGCCTGGTACGAGGCCCCTCGTTTCTACTTCACCAACCCGTACACCGTCAGCGGCCCCGGCGCGGTGATTGCACCGCCTGCAGCCTGCCGAGCGCTCGACTTCGAGCTGGAAGTAGCTGCAGTGGTGGGGGAGTCCGGCTCCAACGTGACGATGGCCGACGCCCACAACCACATCTTCGGCTACACGATCCTCAACGACTGGTCGGCGCGAGACATTCAACGTCGTGAGATGCAGGTCAGCCTCGGACCGGCGAAGGGCAAGGACTTCTCGAACACGCTGGGACCGTGGATCGTGACTGCCGACGAAGTGCACAGCCGCCGAGACGCGGATGGGTTCCTGGACATTTCGTGCACCGTCGAAGTGAACGGTCAACTCACCGGCCATGATTCGCTCGCCAACATGGGATGGAGCTTCGACGCTCTCGTGGCATACGCCTCACGCGATTCGTGGGTGCACCCGGGCGATGTTCTCGGCAGCGGTACCGTCGGCAACGGCGGCTGCCTTGCAGAGTTGTGGGGCCGGCGGGGAGAACAGACGCCGCCCCCGCTGCAGACCGGCGACGTCGTGACCATGACAGTCGTAGGCATCGGAGTTCTGGAGAACACCGTCGGTGAATCGCGAGCCGTCCCGGAGATTCCCACGGCCCGAATCGTCGATCACCCGCGAACCAGAGCCGATCAAGCAGATGTCTGATCTCGACGGTCGAACCGTGGTCGTCACCGGTGCCGCAGGCGGAATCGGCGCGGCCGTGGTCGATGTACTGCGGTGTCGGGGTGCCGTTGTGTACGGCGTCGACCTCGAGACCGGATTCGACGTCACCGCCAAGGCAGACTGGGACGAACTCGTCGACAGTATCGTCGGCGCGATCGACGGTCTGGTCAACTGCGCAGGAACTACCTGGCGCGCCAGGCTCGACAACGTCCGCGCTGACGACATGACGCGCCTGCACTCGGTCAACGTCATCGGTCCGCTGCTGGGAATGCAGGCGGTGACACCGAGAATGGCCAGAGGTACGTCGATTGTCAACGTCGGTTCGCTTGCTGCGACCAGCGGCCATTATCCAGTGGCGTACACCGCCAGCAAGTGGGGCTTGCGCGGACTCACCAAGTCTGCGGCGCTCGAATGGGGTCCACGCGGGATACGCGTCAACATCGTTCACCCCGGGTTCATCGACACGCCGATGACGCAAGGGGCATCTGCCGCGTTTCGAACCGCCTCGATCGCCGAGACACCACTGGGTCGAACCGGTGATCCCGACGAGGTTGCCGCAGTGGTGGCGTTTCTGCTCGGTCCGGACGCGTCGTTCGCTTCCGGAGCCCAAGTGTCAGTCGACGGTGGTGCCGGATCGCACGGCGGGGTCAAATCCATTTCCGATGCTCTGAAAGAGGCTTCCGTATGACCGGCACCTACACCCCACACACTATCGACCGCACCGATCCGGAAGGCGAGATTGCAAAGTCTGCGGCAAGGAATCGCAACTGGGGAAGATGGGGCGAGGACGACGTCCGAGGGACGATGAACTACCTCACCGATGATCTTCGATCGGCGGCGGGTTCGCTGATCGTCAAGGGTGTTTCTTTCTCACTGTCGCAAAGTTTCGACATGGACGGTCCGCAGAAGGGGTGGCGTCGGCGGACGAACCCGGTACATACGATGCTCGACACCGGTACCGACGCTGCGGCCGGAATTCAGGGTTTCCCGCACGGACTGGGCGGTGCCGACGACGTCGTATCGATGCCTTTGCAGTGTTCGACACAGTGGGATGGTTTGGGCCACATCTTCGATCACGGTGTGGCGTGGAACGGCCGCCCGGCAGGTTCGGTGGTCACCAGCCTCGGTGACAGAGTGACCGGAATCGAGACCGTAGCCAACGGAATCGTCGGTCGTGGTGTTCTACTCGATGTGGGCAGACGATTCGGAGAGCGGGGGGAACTACCCAACGGGTTCGCCATAACCACTGAGCATCTGGTGGCGACCATTGAGGCGCAGGGTCCCACGTCCGAGGTGCGGCGAGGTGATCTTGTGCTGATACGTACGGGGCAGCTCAGTCGTGTTCGTCGTGAAGGCTGGGGAGATTACGCCGGCGGAGCAGCGCCCGGACTGTCGTTCACCACCGCAGATTGGTTGCACGACAGTGAGATCGCTGCTATTGCCACCGATACCTGGGGATTCGAGGTGCGGCCGAATGAGTTCGACGTCGCGTTCCAGCCCCTGCATCAGGTGGCGATTCCGAACATCGGCTTGTTCCTCGGCGAGATGTGGGATCTCGATGGGCTGGCCGAGGACTGCGCTACGGATGGCACGTACGAGTTCTTCCTCACCGCCGCTCCGATACCGGTGACGGGAGCTGTCGGTGCGCCGGTGAACCCGATAGCAGTCAAGTAGGGCCCGCGGATCACAGAGGTTCTGCAGTGGCCAATTCTGCTGCGCGCCCAACGATGTCTCGCAGGAAGATATGCTCTGGATCTCGGTCGTAGACCGGGTGCCACCACATGGCTTCGACCAATTCCCCTACTTCTACCGGGCACGTCATCGTACGTAGGCCGGAGTTGAGGGGCAGGAGTCGAACCAGCTTTTCTTGAAGCAGCGCAATGCGATTGCTGCCGGCGATGAGATTGGGAACGGTGAGAAAGTTCTCGGTGATCACCTGTACGTTCGGCTCGATGCCGAGCATGCGCAGTTGGCGGTCGGCAGGGGTGGCTGCCGATTGGCCGTGGAACACCACGACCCAGGGCGAGGTCTTCAAATTGTCGATGGTCAGTTCTTCGGCGACGTTCTCGTTGTCCGAAGAAACGATCATGACCCACCGGTCGCGATAGAGATCCGTGTGCGGGAGGTCTGTCACGAAACCATGGGGCACGAGCATCAAGTCCGTGCCTACGAGCGTGTGTTCTGCGCGAGCTACCAGGTCAGGGCTTGTCGGCCGGAAGCGTAGGCGCGCATGAGGCGCTGACTCGGTGAAGAGTCTGGTGAGTGTGTCTCCTAGGACCGTGATTCCGTAATCGCTTAGCAGAACACCAAATTCGCGCGTCGACTGCGCAGGGTCGAACTCGGGTTGCGCGGAGAAGACACGCTCGACGCCATCGAGGGCAAGGCCGGTGCGTTGACGAAGTTCGGCTGCCAGCGGAGTCAGGTGGTACTCGTTGCCGACTCGGTAGAGCAGTTCGTCACCGAAGTGTCGTCGCAGGCGCGCCAGGGAAGCTGACAGCGCGGGCTGGCTCAGGCTCAGTTGCTGAGCGGCTTTGGTCACGCTCTTGTGCTGTACAAGAGCGTC
>NZ_LVCV01000004.1 GCF_001647195.1 Rhodococcus sp. EPR-157
TGGAGGAATTCGATCTGATCGGAGATCTTCGTGCGCCGATTGCGCAGCGTGTCTTGAGCTGCGGGTCGAATGAAGGCGACTTCTGTGGGAGCGAGGGCCGGTCAGATTGCGGTGCGCCCACCGTCGACGGGGAATGTGCTGCCGGTGACGTAGCTCGCCCGCTCCGAGGAAAGGAACAGGATCATTTCTCCGATCTCGGTCGGCTCCGCTGCCCGTTGCATGGCGGTTGTCAGGCCGACCGTATCGAACCAATCCCGCGGTGCGGCAGCGGTGTAGGTCGGTCCGGGTGCGACGCTGTTTATTCGGACACCTCGAACGCTGTATTCGGCCGCCCATGATCGTGTCAACGATTCCAAGGCCGATTTGGTGGCACCGTAGACTGCCGCCCCGGGAGTTCCGACGGCTCCGGCCATACTGCTGACGTTCACGATGCTGCCGCTACCGCGCTCCGCCATTCCGGGCGCGATGCCAGCGACGAGAAAAAACGCTCCGCGAATATTGGTGGCGATCATCTTGTCGAAATCGGTGGGTGTGAGCGCTTCGGTCGGGCCCAAGATCGCCGTCCCTGCGTTATTGACGAGAATGTCGACAGGACGCGCACGGGCCACGTCGAGGACATCGTCCAGTCCGGATTGTTCGCCCACGTCCGCACTGACGAACTCTACTGAGCCGCCCTCGGCGGAAATCCTGTCGCACAACGCCTCGCCGCGTTGTCGGTCACGACCGACCGCCACGACGTGAGCGCCTGCAGCCGACAGCCCGTGCGCCACTGCTCCACCAATGCCAGCCGTTGCGCCCGTGACCACGGCAGTCTTTCCTGAGAGTCCGTATCTGTCATGCATCTGATGACCCCTTGCGTTTGTGATGTTGTCGTCGGTTCGGCAACTCAATGGAGAGTACATGCTGGTGCATAATATGCAAATGCATAGGTTGATGACGCATAAATTGTGCTTGCATACGATGTGGGTACAATCAAGGTATGCCGCAACCATGGACAGAGGATCAGCTCGCACGGGCGTGGCACGACTTGATGGGTAGCTACCACACAGTTCTGTGCAAGCTCGATGTGGCGCTCAAGCGTGATCACGACCTCAGCTCGAGCGAGTTCGAGGTACTGCAGGTTCTCTATTCGGATCGCGAGGCCGAAGCTGTTCGGATGAACCAGTTGAGCGAGCAGGTGCATCTGTCGCAGTCCGCGTTGTCGAGGTTGGTTGCGAACCTGGAGGGTGACGGGCTGGTGGTCCGGGTTATGGCATCGAGTGATCGGCGTTCGGTAGTTGTGTCGATCACCGAAGAAGGCCGGCAGCGGTACGTGGACGCGAAGCCGACACAGCGTCTTGTCCTGCGGGAGCACGCGTCCGAGTGCTTGCCGCCGGGGGCGGAGCTTGCGGATCCGACCGGCGCTGCCGGAAGCGTGTGCGGCGCAGGATAGTCAATTCTTGGACGTCGCTGCGCCGGTCGTGAAGCGGTGTTCTGGAGACCTCGATCGACTGTGCGGCATCAGGTTTCGACCGGTGTGTGTGTCGGGTGGTGTTTCAGCCGCGGTCCGGCCGGTTCATTGCTGCCCACACGTGCTCGTGCGTCGGTGGATCGGGGAGGGGTGCGGCGTGATCTGCTCGATACGCCTGAATCATCAACGCTACGTGGCGCTTCCATGCGTCGGGTGCGGCATTGCGCATACCGCTGATGACGCCGGCGTTAGAAAGTAGGAGAAGTACGAAGTCCTGTGTGACGAAGTCGTTCCGCAGTGTGCCCTCGTCTTGGGCGCGCCTGACGATTTCGGCGAAGCCGTCAGCTGTGCGTCGGCGCTGTTCTTCGAGGCTCGGCGACTCGGGGAAAGTCAGCGTCAGCACGTCACGAAGGCCGATGTCCGATGCCTGCATTGCGCACGCCTCGTTGACGAATTGACAGAAAGCCGACCAGCCGTCCGGGAGCTCGAGCGCATCTCGCACCGCTTCGCTGTATCGGCGCATCTTGTCCTCGAAGCTCGCCGCAATGAGCTCGTCTCGTGTCGGGAAACGTCGGTACAGGGTAGCGATACCGACGTCAGCCCTCTCGGCTATCGCTTCGAGGGGAACATTGAGCCCGTGCTCGGCGAAGAGGGCACGTGCTGCCTTCAATATCCGCTCTCGGTTTCGCGCTGCATCTGAACGGAGTGGCTCCGCCGACCCGAGTTCGGGAGGGGCGACGGGTCGTGGTTCTTCGCGTTGCGCCATCGTCCGTTTTGCCTTTCGAAATTTCGTGCAAGCACGAGATGGCGGGTCTGCACCGCGGTGGCCTGCGAGTCAGATCTGATCGTACGCAGTCGATACCGGACCGAGGCTGTGCGTCCGGTTGAAGGGTGTGCGAGATCTTACGCAGGGGCTGCTATCGGTCCGTCCTAAGTGGAAGTCTTCCTCCGAATCCGACGTATGCGTGCTACGCTCGATTCGGAGGATAACCTCCACTTAACGATTCGCTTCCGAAAGGATGACAATGACTGTCACCGAACCTTCCACCCGCTTTCTGGCACAGGCACCACACGGGTTTTCCAACGTTGTCGAAGTGTCCGGAGGTCGACTGGTATTCATCACCGGCCAAATGGCGCTCGACGCGGCAGGCTCCCTGGTGGGGCCCGGAGATTTCGAGGCCCAGTTCGAGCAGGCGTTCAGGAACATCGAATCTCAACTCGCTGTCGTGGGCGCGACCTTCGACAATGTGGTCAAAATTTCGGTCCTGGCGGAGGAAGGATTCGTGGAGAGTGCCCACAAGTTCGGCGAAGTTCGAGACCGGTTCGTCAACACGACGAATCCGCCTGCGAGCGCTATCGTTCTCACGCCGAGGCTGGTTCACCCTGGAGCGCTCGTCGATATTTCCGCGATAGCTCATTTGACGGAGTGAGTCGAGGTGTCCCCCGCCGCAGGCGAGGTCGGGCGCTTTGACCTCGTGTGCCTGACACGAGTGATCCCGCTTCCCGCGAGCTCGATAGAGGTCGATCACGGTGTCGATTTCGTCTCCGCGCGAGGGCAGGGTGCCGTATCGCTCTCGTGGCTCGGCCAGGCCACTTCCGTTGAGCGAGTAGGTGGTCGAACCGACAGGCTGGGCTCAGGCCCCATCCCCGGTCATCTCCATAGGGACGTTGTCACTGACCACCGA
>NZ_LVCV01000005.1 GCF_001647195.1 Rhodococcus sp. EPR-157
TCTGGTGCACTACTGCGACGGAGCCAAATATGTCAACGGTTCGGGTTGTTGGCGTCTCTGTATAGCCGTGGTCGCTGAGGCTGTGTTGCATCTGCGCTCGACTGTATTCCTCTAGGCTCATCACGGTGATTGCGTCGTCCTGTGGAAAGACGCGGAGCGCAAGGGTTGCAGATGGGACGAACAACCGGCAGAAGTCCTGCCATTGAGGCTGCTCTCCTGGCTCGAATCCGATCAATTCGTAAGCTTCGTCGACAATCGAGCCGATTCGTTCTTGTTCGGTCACTGCATCACTCGCGCATACAGTGTCGGGTCGATTTTCGGCAGCGCAACGCCGGTGCCGGTGTGCGCTCCGACATCTTCGACGGTGATCTTCGCATTGTGGTGCTTACCGTTATGGGGCATGCCTCGTCCTTTCAGAGCGCCGGGTGCGTAGTTCACGCCGTAGCCGGCCGGGGATCGATGACGAAAGCCCCGATCTCGCGGTGGGCAAGCGCCTCGCTGATGTTGCCGTGCAATAACTCTCGTGCTTCGATGTTCGATCTCAGGTGGGCGTCCATGTGTGCCGTGATGAGACCTCGCCACGCCTGATGCGCCTCGGCACCTGGGACAATTTCGTTCGCGGGTACGACCGATGCGGCGACGAGAGGCCAGTTGCCGCATTCGCGTTGTGGGAAGAGTGCGGCAATTCGGTGTGCGAATTCGCGCAGCCACTCCTGGCCGGTGTCGATGTCGTCCACGAAGTGATTGTGATCGGCGGATTGCAACACCACCATTTGCCGATCATGGGTAGGGACACGACGGAGAAGTTCCAGCTGACCGTCGAGTGGCAGGAGCGCATCGCGATCGGCGGCGAGTAGGAGTGTTGCAGCCGGTTGCTTCCAGTCCAGGTCCAGAAGTGCCCTGAACAGGTTGGATTCGTTCGGGACCACGGGGGAGCGCCCGCCGGCGGGGCACATGGGGACGACGGCTGCGATCCGGGCGTCGCTCGCCGGTGCTTGAAGTGACCTCCAGCCCCCGAAGCTTGCGCCGGTGATACCGACCGCACTGACGTCGACATCGAGAGATGCTTCGGCTCGGTCGACGAGGAAAGTGATGTCGCCCTTCCGAGCATCTGCGATTGCTGTCAGGTGATGGTGCAGCGCGTGCGCGTCGGTGGGCTGCGTCTGGGCCGACAAGAATGCGTCGACGTCGGTGTACGTGCTCAGAACAACATCCGGAGAACAACGATGTATCCGTGACTGGCCAGGTGGGTTCCGATGAACGTCGACTCGCGCCGGAAGCCGGCCCAACCACGGATCAGCAGAATCAAACGGTGGGGTCCTGGTAGTGCGGGTGCGTTGCGTATCGCTGCTTGTTTCGAGAGCTCGACGTCCGTGTCGTTCTCTGTGACCCAGCCTGGAGCGAACGAATCCTGTCGTTGAGGGTCTAGGTCGTGACCGCGGACTTCGTCTGTGGCCGGGTACCAGATTTCGACGGGTAGCTCGCGGTTGCGCTCGTCGTCGAACCACGAGTCCGTGCGTACGCCTACTGGATGTCGTCCGCGATCGAATGAGTTGTAGGTCATGAAGACTCCTGGTTGTGCTGATCTGGCGATGATCTGGGGTGCGCACTGTGCGGGGTTGTGTGATCGCGGCGGAGGAGTGCCCACGCCATCCCGCCGAGGAAGAGAAGGAACATCAGGGCCGAAACAATTACGTTGGCAGCGCCGGTGCGTGCGGTGAACAGTTCGATATTTGCGATGATTGCTGCGATGACTGCTGCCAGGCATGCGGCGGCCAGTCCTGAGGTGACGAGGACGACGGTTCTGGTTCGGGATGGGGTCCGACGGTAGAAATAGCAGATTATTGCGATGCCGGCCAGAAGTTCGAGGAGAGGAATACCGATGATGGCGGGGGTGCTTCCAAGGATGTACAGATCGAGGAAGGGATCCCCGTCGAAGACCGCGAAAGCGGTGATGACGACGAAAGTCAGTGCGGTATGCGACACGCTTGCTTTCCATGGCGTTCCCGACTTCCGCCGAATTGTGTTGAGCCACTTCGGGGCCATGCCGTTCGACCCCATGGTTGCCAGGTAACGCGCGGTGGCGTTGTGGAACGCGAGGATGGAAGCGAACCAGCTCGCAACTATCAAGACCTCGAATATTCTGACTGCCCAGGTGCCGACATATGTCTGAGTCGCTGTGAAGAACATGGTTGTCGGATCTGTGGCGGCGGCCGAGACTGCACCGATATTTCCATACGCGGTGATTAATGCCCAAGTAACAAAGGAATACAATGCCGCCAGCGCCACTATCACGAGGAATGTTGCACGTGCGATGGAACGCTTGTTCTTGACTTCATCGGAATAGATTGCAGTCGCCTCGAAGCCTGCGAAGGCAGCGAAAGTAACTGCGAACATTGCACCGCTGTGCCCTCCGAAGACTTCCTTCGGTTGCCAAGGTGCGATCGAGGGGCCCTCTGCCCCTCCTTGCCACACAATGACGCAGGCCACTATTAGGAGCATGGCGATCTCGACGACGATAATGGCCCCGAGGATCTTGGCGTTGGCTTCGATCCTCAGGATGCCGAACACACCCATCAATGCTGCAACTCCGAGCGCCCATACGATCCAGGGCGCCTCGAAGCCCAGCAGATCTTGACTTGCGATGTCCGCGAAGACAGCGAACGCACCAGTGGCACCGATCGCTGCGAGGGCATAGGTCGCCACTGCAACGTACGCGGCTCCCACTCCTGGGACCCGGCCGATGCCTTCGACAACGAATTCGTAGAGTCCGCCGACCTGTTGGACCCGTTGGGCCATGGCGACAAAACCGACGGCGAAGAGCAAGAGGACGACAGCGGTGACGATGAAGGCGCCCACCGTGCCGATGCCGCCACGTCCGATCGCCAGGGGAACGGCACTGAGCACGAACCCCACGGGAGCCGCAGCTGCCACGACGAAGAAGAGCAAGTGTGGGGTGCCGAGGGTTTGTCGGCGAGAGGGCTGTGCGGGAATTTCTGCGTTGTGCTCGATCGCGGCCATGGGGTGCTCCTCCAGAAGCAATCGTGACTCGGAGGTCTTCGCGCCGTTGGGAAGTAGTTCCAAGCGTCGCCAAATCGTTTTGGCGAGTGTCGGTGAGTTTGCCAAATTGTTTTGGCGTCTGTCAAGCGGTGCGATAGTGTCACGTGCATGGCGGGTGCCGGTCGAGCGAAGATCACTGACGTTGCGAGAGCAGCGGGAGTGTCTGTTACGACGGTTTCGCACGCCTTGAACGGAAAAGGGCGGGTCGATGCAGAGACCCGTAGTCACGTTCAGCAGGTGGCCGCGCAACTGCGATATGTGCCGTCCCGCGCAGCTCGTCACCTTGTGGCCGGTGGTTCGGATGTGGTCGGGCTGACATTTCCGTCGATCGCCCGCTTGCCTATCGGCGAGTTGATGAGCACGGATTGGTATTCGCAGGTTGCTCTGACGGCGAGTCAGGCCGCCTTTGAGCATGGCGGGGCTCTCACGCTCCTGCCGCCGTTCGTAGAGACAATGAACTTGATGAAGTTCAGCCTGCGCGGGGTAGTGGTACTCGAGCCGACGAGGGGGGACTTACGCATCGAGATGCTCCGACAGTGTGCGATCCCGTACGTCACGATGGGCCTCGACCCAGGCCATCCAGACGTGTTTACCGTGACACCGGATACGGCCCACGGTATCGAAAAACTCTTGTCACATCTACGAGCCATGGGAGCTCGGCGAATCGCTGTTCTGTCCACCGATAGCGGATGGCATAACGAGGTTGTTGCGACTGAGGCGGCGCGCGAGTGGGCAATCGCGAACAGATGCTCACTCGACCTCCGAACGGTCGCCCTGGTCGAACAAGACACTCGCGCTGGGATTGTCGGTGCCGCTCGAGCTGCTGCGTACGACCTCCTCACGGGTGACGAGGTCCCGGACGCAATCGTCGGTCTGTTCGAGGACTTCGGCATCGGCATCCTCGACGCCGCTTCCGAGCTAGGCCTGCGTGTTCCGGCAGATTTGCTTGTCGCTCAAGATGTCGACGGCTTCAAGGCCCAGCATTCGCGCCCACCGATCACTGCGCTCGAATTGCACGCAAGTGAGCAGGTCGCTTCGGCGATCGATCTTCTCATCTCAGATTCCCCGTCGTCGATCACGGTTCCTACCACTCTTCGGATCCGGGAATCGTCGAGCCGCTAGGCATCGAATCGACACCCCTCGCGCTGACGCACCTTCCAACGACATCTACGTTTTTCTTGACGACGGTGCGGTCGGAGACGAGCTTATGGAAGTTGTCATGAGTGTTGTCGCTCATCGCCTTGCTTGAGCTACTGCGACCTCGCCCCAAGGGGCCAACTCACACGAGAACGTACGATCACTGCGATGGCAAAACTGAGCTGGGCCTGACGGTCCGTAAGCGTCAGAACCGCTTGGGTCCGTTCCGAGCGTTTCGGTTGGTCGATATAACGTCGAGTCGGGTGATGCGCTGCCGTACGGACGCTTGGTATTCCTAAAGCCAGGACTCACTCATTCTCGTGGCCGCTCGCCAAAACCTCAGCGGCAACACGATATCCCGCGCGAACTGCCCCGTCCATGTAACCGTTCCAGACATCGGAGGTTTCTGCACTCGCCCAGTGCAGGCGTCCAATCGGTGTGGCCAGCGCTTCGCCGTATTGGGTCCACACGCCAGCGCCCAACCGGCCACCGTAGCATCCGCGGGTGTACTCTTCGGCCATCCAATCGTGTTCGAGGTAGTCGCTCGGTTGTGCTGCGGCGGGGCCAAACAGCTTGATCAGAGTCGAGAGCGCGGACTGTCGTCGCTCTTGAAGGGTCCATGATGCGGCGGTACGCGCGTGCGCACCCTCGAAGAAGCCGACCAGAACTCCGCACGACGCGTCGGCAGGTGAGTTGTCCAGGGTGATGCTCAGTTCGTCGTCGAGGTTGAACGCGAAACCATTCAGTCCTGCGTCGCGCCAGAACGGCGTGGGGTAGGCCACCTGGACCTTGATCACCGATCCCATCGGGATTTGCTGAGTAAGTCCGTCTCGTGAACCCGGCAGTGCAGGCTGATATCGTAAGCGGCCGGCAAGTGTCGGTGGGATCGCGACTATGGCGCGTGAAGCGGTCAGGTTTCCGTTATCAAAGCTCACGCGAACGCGTTGGTGATCGTGACTGATGGTGTGTACCGGAGTGCTGAGGCGGACTACACCGCTTCCGAGCTGGGAGGCCATGCGCTCGGAGATCTGGTGGGTGCCGCCTGCAACGCGAAATTCCTGGGCACCACCTGTGGTAGCCACAAGAGAGTCGATCATGCCGCCGGATTTGATGTAGAAAAGGAAATGCAACAACGACATCTCGGCAGGCTGCGCTGAGAAAAGAGCTGGCACCACGGCGGCCCAGAAGTCCAGCGCCTCGCGACTACCTGTATTGGCGCGTAGCCACTCGTCCAAGGTCTGGCGATCGAATTCTTCAGCCTGAGCTGAGGTCCATGGCGACGACAACGACACTGTCTCTGCCAGGGTCTCCAAAAGCGCCTGCAGTCGTCCAACTTCGATGGCGGCTATGTCTGTCAGTCCAAATGTCTCGTCGGAGTACCGCGTGACGGCACCCCTGTAAAGGGTTACAGCGTCGCCGCTGTCGTAGGTGGAGAATGTCTCAAGTCCTAGCTCGTCGATCAACGCGAGCACTGCAGTCTGCGTATGGCCGATCCATTGGCCACCCATCTCGACCGGAACCCCGTTCGACAGGTATGCACCGAGGTTGCGTCCAGCCACACGATCTCGAGCTTCCAAGACCATTACCCGCTGGCCGGCCTTTACCAGTGTGCGTGCGGCGGTCAAACCCGCTAGTCCGGCACCAATCACCATTGTGTCGCAATCATTCATTGGGGCGTCCTAAATGTCGGTCGGTTGTCCGACAAAAAAGTAGTACAAGTTGCTAGGATTGGCAACAGATGCGCTTAGATCGCAGAGAGAGGAGGGTTCGATGGCGTACGTCAAGGCGTCTGAACGTGAGCAGCAGATCATCGCTGCAGCCATCGCTGAGTTCAGCGACAGTGGCGTCCCGCGGACTACTCTCCGTGCGGTCGCAAGCCGTGCCGGTATTCCGCTGGGGACGCTGCACTACGTCTTCCCGACGAAGGACCAGCTCCTCCGGTCGGTGATCCTCGCCGTGATTGACGAAATTTCCGCTGCATTGAGGGCGGAGCTCAGTGTTGCGCGCGGTGTCGAGGACGCACTGCGTTTGGGTATCGGCAACTTCTGGACCAAGCTCGTTTCTCACGCGGTTGGGCTGCAAACGATGCAGTACGAGTTGATGACTTATTCGTTGCGTAGCGGCTCCGACGGCCACCTCGCTCGGCTGCAATACGAGCGATACAGCGCTGTAGTGACCGAGTTCTGTGAGAACGCGGCGCAGGCGGCAGGGGAGCGTTGCGCAGTCGGGTTCGACTCGCTGGGGCGAATCGCGCTTGCGCAGATCGACGGATTGATCCTCCAATACGTCGCCAGTCCCGATCTGCAGAGAGCGCAGCGGGACCTGACCAACGCGATCGACATGCTCGTCCTCTTCGCAGATCCGCAACCAGTCGCTCGTCCTAAGCCCGTCCGGTCGCAGCCTGCGTGATTCGCGACAGGTGACGAACCTCTTGCGCAATTTGTTCCGGGTCTTTATCGTTTGTCGTACGGTTGTCCGACAAACACGGTGCTCATAGCTCGTCGGGCGATCTATCAAACGTCCGTTTGCGACGCGCCCACCATGACGATCAGCACACGCCGTAATGCCAGGGCGGCACACGCCAGCGCATTATGTCGTTCGTAGACCCGGTTCGGAGTTCTCATGTCCCCACACACACCGCCTGAGCAGCACACCACGGTCGCAATCGTCGGTGCAGGCATGGCCGGGTTGATTGCTGGCCGCAACCTGCGTCGTCAGGGCATCGATGTTCTGATCCTCGAATCCGCGAACCGTGTCGGCGGCCGTGTTTTGTCTGAGACCTCTGTCCTGGGTTCGCGTTTGGATCTTGGCGGGCAGTGGATTGGTTACGGGCACAACCGATTCGAGAATCTCGCCGAAGACTTGGGCGTAAACCAGTTTCCGATGCACACCCCGACGCGACCAGTCATCGTGCGCAACGGCCGTGCGGTGAGCCCATACCAACTGGGGTCTCTGGTCGCTCTCATCGCTTTGGGCGGATTCGAGATGAGATCGAAACTGAAGCCTCCCAAGAGTTGGTCGACGACTACTATTGACGGCTGGATACGTCAGCTTCCCTCCTCAACCGCTCGCCGACTCCTCCAGGTCTCCATCGAAGTGGCGACCACAGCCGACCTGGACCAGTTCGTCATGAGTGCTTTCGCGGCCATGGTCCGCGACCAAGGTGGACTGTCCGCAATGACCAAAACGAGGGGTGGAGCCCAAGAGACACTCATCGTCGAAGGCGTTGGCACGCTGACCGATCAAATCGCGGCCGAACTCGGTAAATACGTGCTGCTCAACACCACGGTCCAATCAATTCACCGTACCGATGTCGGCATCTCTTTGAAGTCGTCCACAGGCACAGTCCATGCCGACAGAATCATCGTCTGCGTGCCGCCGCCGCGACTTAAGGGCATCTCTTTCGATCCGCCCTTGCCGAGAGATCTGATCCAGCTATCCAATGATAGCTACATGGGTTCGGTTTACAAAGCAATCGCCGTCTACAACGAGCCATTTTGGCGAGAATCATTGGATGCCGAATTTATGCTTCTGGACCGGCCCGCCGGTGCAGTATTCGATACCTCGCCGCCGGACGGCCCCGGCCACTTGTGCATGCTCATAGGTGGAAAAGAAGCGCGCACCCTCGACGCGATGAACCCGTCTGCACGGAGGGACGCGGTACTGAATTCCCTGGCCACTGCTGCCAAACTACCAGGACTGCGCAGACCGGCAGGTTGGCACGAAAAAGCCTGGCACCTCGACGAGTACGTCGGCGGCGGATATTCTGCTCTACCCCGCAAGGACGTGACGCACAGTATCTATCCGGCTCCCTCAGAACCAATCGCCGGAACCATGTTCTGGGCTGGAACCGAAACCGCCACCGAGCATGCCGGCTACATCGAAGGCGCGATCCAATCTGGTGAACGAGCCGCTCGCCAGGTTCTGGACAGCCTGCGATAGCGCCTCAGCCCGTCAGTCCGCCTGCGCTCGGCACGATCATTGCCGCTGTCATTGTCTCGACAGTGGCCGCGCGTGCATCACGCACGACTCCCCACGAGCGACTAACCGCGCTGATCGCGGCAGTCGAAGATGTCCCCACTGGCCTTGACACACAGGAAGTTCTCGATCGGGCCATCGTGCAAGAGCTGGCCGACATCGAAGCCCGATTACAAGCCGAGAGGGCGGGGCACTGGCAACGCTTCAAAAACTGGAGTGTGGAGCATCCGCTCCAGTTCATTTGGAACTACCTCGGTGCGGTAAGCCTTCTCGTGCTCGCACTTGGGGTTGTAGTCCATGACGACTTGAGCGCGCCACCCGACGCACAGGCAGTGATCGTGATGTTGACCGGCGCGGTGTCACTGGCGGCACTGGGGGTTTGGCGGCTGATCGCATGGGGTGCCTCGCGGCATGGCGCGCGTGTCGACTTTGTAGAGGGCTTCGAACGGTCGCTAGCTGCCAACGATTCCGCAACAGCAACTGAAGACGCCCACGTCATCGTTCACGATGGACAGGGCGCGAAGCCAACCGGCGAACCCTGAAAGCATCAACATCCGAGCATGACGGATGGCGATGCTGGGTGAGCTTCTCGGCGTAGCGGCTGAATGGTCCCAGGAACGGCAAGGATCGCGACCCATAGCGGTCGGCAGGCTCGCCGACGCCACGAGACGTCGACGCGATTTGTCGTATGGACCGAGCTGAGAAAAATGATCGAGCAGGCTGTCGGGATATTGGAACTCGAACCGAGAAAATACCGGGATCGTATCGCTTGAGTGTTCCCCACCGTTCGATCAACCCGGAGTCGCCCGGCGTGGTCGAACGGACCGCTGAGAGCCGAATTGCTACATGGGCTGACGCTTCGGGCGGATTAGCGGTTGTTGTGTAGGCGTGGGACTTCGAAGGCTTCCGATGTTGGGACCGGAGCCGTTGCCTACGGCGTGAGTTGCCAGACCAGATTGCCTGCGTTGCGGCCGTTCACCGTGGGGTTGCAGTAGACGGCGCGGCCACCTGCGTCCGTCGCCGTCGCTGAGTCGTCGTAGCACGGGTCTCCAGGTGCGGCGAGCGATCCGGTCGACTCGTTCTGAGTCTGCTGCAGTTCGGGATTGGGCGCGACACCGTCGGTGAGCGACCAAAGGTAGGCGTCGGTCCCGGCGAGCCGGGAGCAGTAAGCCGTCGACCCGTCGGCGGTCGATGCGGAGGCCCCTCGTGAGGAGCAGTAGTCGCCGAGTGTGACCGTCTCCTGTGCAGGCGCAGGCGCAGGGGCGGGGACGGTCGTGGTCGGTTCGACGAACGGCGGTGTTGTCGCCTGGGCTGTAGTTGATGGGACCGTACTTGGGACGAAAGACGTGCTGGAGGGAAGTGCCAGACCGGACGAGGCGAAGGGAACGTCGTCTGCATCGTTGGTGAAGGCGTTCCCGATGCCTAAGATCACTATGAGCACAGCCGCGAGTTCGAGGAGGCCGACGGCCAGGCCGCCGATAGCGAGCCTTCGTCCGGCGGGCCGCCAGAACGCGAGAATGCCGAAGACGATTGCAAGGGGGAATAGCCCGAGAAGTCCTGAGACAAGGGAGATTACGGCATAAGGGTTGATCGGATCCGGCGCATCTCGGAACTCCGACCAATATTCTGTTGGTATCGACACATTTTACCTTTCCGCCGCGAACCGGACAGGCGCGCACCTGTGGACGATAAGTCCGACTTGCTCGTTCGCCAAACTACTGACCGGTAATCATTCGAATGAGTGACGAGGTCTGGGGTTGTTCCTTACTGGCCCAAATTCGGTCGCAAAAAGTTCGAAAGACCGTTTCCTGGCTCGGGTCGATCTGCTGATATAGATTCCAAAGAACCTCATTGGCCGCGCCGACTATGTTCGAGTAAGGAGTTGCGCAGTGGTCGAACGGGAGTTCGCGCGGTGTGTGGATTGCTCGAAAAAGTTCGATGCCCGTCCGTCGGGCCGCGGCCCTCGCCGCCAGCGGTGCAATGAGCACACGGCGCAACGAAAAAAGGAACTGATCCGTGCTCGTGACGCATACAACCGAGCTATAGCGTTCGGTGTCCAGGCAGAGTTTGTCATCGCTCGGGAGGTATTCGAACGCGACCGGTGGCGCTGTCACATCTGCACCGATGAGGTTCCTGAGAACCTGCGGGGGACACGGCTACTAGGCGGTGCCTACGACCCGCTTGCGCCGGTTGTCGATCACGTCGTCCCGCTGTCGAAGGGTGGCCCACACACCTTGGGCAACTGCAAGACGGCTCACTGGACTTGCAACGCGCGCAAACACACCGCTGAAACACCGAGGCCGCATGTGGGCACAGTTCCGGTCCCAAAGGTCGGTCGGGTGGCGCTTCGATCGGTCTCGCAACGGGTTTCGGAGAATGGGCGAGTTATTGGCCGCCCACGCGTGAACATCGGTCTCTGCTGCGTTGAAGGCTGCGAACGCGACGCTGTCAGCAGGCGGATGTGCCAAGTCCACTACCGCCGAGTTAAGAAGTTCAGCGATCCACTGGTCACCAAATGCGGCTGCGGATGCGGCTCGCTGGTACCAGTCTCCGCCACGTTCGCCGGCCTGTACTACCTGGCCGGCCATGGGGTGCAGACGGCAGTGAGACCACCGGCGCAGATCTTGCGTGAAGGCGTCACACCACAGGCGGTATCGGAGTACGGGCGTGTTAGGTTCGGCCTCGTCGAAGACTGCCTGATCTGGACCGGACCGACCCTGACGCAGGGGTACGGCTGTACCTACGTCGCGACACCGGGTCGTAAGCGCCACGGTCGATCGATCCAGACTCACCGATTGGCCTACGAACTCCACCACGGCGCGGGATCTGCAGAAGGTTGGACCATCGATCACCTCTGCGGAGTGCGGCTGTGCTGCAACGTCACTCACCTCGAAGCGGTCACCATCGCCGTGAACCTCGCGCGCGCCGCTGAACGCATCGTGGCTTGCCCTCGTGGGCACGGATACGACGAGGGAAACACATACCACGGTCTCGAGGGTCACCGACGGTGTAGGCAGTGCAATACCGACCGCTACCACGTCCGAGTCCACGGACACGAGTTCGTGGACGATCCCACCAACCCGAGCGTGGTTCGCCGGCGCTGCCTCACCTGCAGGCTGATACGCGAGTCACGGATAGATCAGTGCCCTCGCGGTCACGAGTACTCGGCGGAGAACAAGCGCGTTGGCGTTGACGGCAAACGCTACTGCCTACAGTGCGCCGCTGATCGTGACCACGTCGACAAACAGGGGCACCCGTTCCTCGCCGACCCGAACTCACCGAATCCGCGCAAGCGCCGGTGCTCGACGTGTCTCGCCGCGCGAACCGAGAAGACACACTGCGTACACGGCCACGAACTGACCCTGTCCAACACGGTCGTGACTCGCCGCGGCCAACGCAACTGTCTCACTTGCCAACTCAATGCGCGCCACACCCCAGTCCACGGGCACGACTTCGTGATTGATCCGACCGGGCCCTCAACGAAGAGGCGCTGTCTGACGTGTCGACTCGAATGTGAACGCAATCCACGCGTGTGCCTGCATGGCCATCTCATGACACCGGAGAACACGTACCGCAGGGCCCGTGGAGGGACCGAATGCAGACAGTGCATACGCAATAGGACACGTGCGTGGGTCTGAGAGCCGCGCTGCCTCATAATTTGTCTCAGCCGTCCAGTACGGCTGGTTCGCCATCCCGTTTACAAGAGAGTTCTGTGCTTTCCTGAGCGACGAAGCCCGGTGACGTGCTTGAAGACCATGAAGATATCTACTGTGGTCGGCTCAACGACGCGTCCAGAACGACCACTGCGATTGTCTTGCCGCCGCGACGAACGGCTTCTGCGGCCTTATCGAGGCGTTCGAAAAGGTTCGCTGCGGCCCCGTATCGTTGCGACCGTGCACGCCTTCCGTCTTTGTCACTCCACGACTCGGGGTCGAACCAGATGGCTATGTAGATCCCGTGTGAGCTGTGGAGGTCTTTCATGTAGCGGTCGACGAGCTGAGTCTTGATCGATGACTCGATGCCGCTGTTCCAACTTCCTTTCACCTCAGCGGCAATGGTCAGCTGGTCAGATTCGACGAAAGACTGCGACGTTGTTAGCGGGTTCGCGTCGATCCTGAGATCCGTCCGCTCACCCATGCCTGCGGTCGGTTGACGACGAATCTGCACCTCGCGGTTGATGATTACGCCGCGATGGCCGAGACGGTTCGTCAGTTCCGTTCTTAGGTAGTCCGAGATTTCGTCTTCAGACTTGGGTCGTCGAGAAAACGTGTCCCACAGCAGCGGCGATGAGGGGGTGTCACCTTGAAGTGTGCGTTGAATCGCCTTGAGCGCGTCGAGCGTTGCTGCGTGGAGGTCCGCCTCGCTTCGTATCAGTCGTGAGCGCCGGTCCCGTACGAGCTGTTCGAGTTCGGAGCAGGTGACGGGTGTCCAGCTCAAATCGCGGTGTATTCGGCTCGCGCGGTGAAGCGAATGGGTCAACCATGACTGTTCTGGCAGTTCGGCGACAATTCGCCTGACTGCGTCGAGGGAGGTTTGGGTGCCGCGCGTTGCGAGGGCGTCGAGGATTCCATTTCGCCAGGTCGCGAGAGATTCGCGCGGCCCGACGAAGTGCACCCCATCGTGGTCTGGATCCTGCGACGGGGGGAAGTGCCTGCAGAGGAAGATGTACAGGTCGGCCAGCGAATCATCGTTGAGATCGGGTACGTGTCGATCGTATTGGTGGCCGGCGTGAAGGAGTGCGGCCTTCATGGTGTCCGGGTCGTCCTTCATCAGCTGGGACAGGAGAGGCCATGACTCCGCTGCGTCGTTCCAGAGCAGCCATGCTGCCGAACTCTGGGCGCGTTCGGTATGTGTGGCCCGTTCGTGCGGTTCGAGCCGCGAGTGGAGCAGTGGTCTCGCATGGTGGGCGCCATGAGCTTTGAATGCGTCCAGGAGGCTGTCGCGGGTAGCCGTTTGAGTCGCGTTGCCAGCGAGGCGGTCGAGCAATTCGGCCGCCAGGTCGTCGTTCCAGAGAATGTCGAGTTCGTCGCGAAGGAAAATCGGGCTCCCTGTTTCGACAGCTTGATCGACGACGACAAGGGCCGTTGAGGTGAGCTCCGGTCGCGCATGGGGCACTGCGCGCCGTACCAATTCGCGCCTATCGTCGGGCCTTGCGCCGTTCGCGGCCCAGGACACGAGAATCGGTGCCCACTCCTTCCACACTGTGCCGCCGAGCCTTTCCAGCTGATCCGGCTCACAACGTAGGAGCAGGATGAGCGCTCGGTAGCCCGCAATCGAGGGGTCGTGGAAAATCTGCTGATGTAGCCAGTTTTCGGGACTGCATTGACCGTTGACGAGATACACCGGCGATGCCGCGACGAGGTCCGCGCGCGTTCCCTCGCCGACCTCTTCCCATCGTGGGTGACGGGTTGGGTCCGGCTCGTACACCTCGGAAAGCACCGCACTTCCCGGCCTGGCGGTCAGGAGGGACTGCGCGTGCCAGTACGCACCGACGTCGCCTGCGCGTGCTTTCTCCGCAAGTTCGCTGATGCGGGGGTTGATCCACGCTGCGTCGGCCTCGCTGCGCTCGCGACGTTCGCGCCTCTCCGAAGACCGCCGAGCATAGTCGCGGAACACCGATACGTCGGCCGAGTCGATGACAACGGACCCGCGCCAGTACCGAAGCACTTCGGCCGCCGGCTCATCATCGGACAGGTCAAGCACGATATCAATGTGCTCGCGGTCCTGCGGCGAGAACACGATGTGGATCGCCTGCGCCAGTGTCTCTTTCGATCCTCCGGTCGCCTCCCTGTGCTGAGCGATTAGCCACGTCAAGTCATTCGCTCCGATGAGGGACGGCTCGTGAATTCCCGGCGAATCAACGATGAAAAAGACTTGCTCGTCCGTGGCATTGTCGAGCAACGCAAGCGCCAGCAAGCGACGATTCCGCTCACCAATCTCTGAAGCTCTATCGAAACTGCCCTCGGGAAACAGAGTGTCGTAGTTGTCGGCGCGGGCGTAGGCGATCGCCTTGAGGGCGGCTACCGCGTCCGCGCTCGGGATGTTGCTGATCGCCAGCGCCACGACAGCGTCGACGAGCAGGCTAATCCTGGGGTCGTCGTAGTTTCGCGCATTGTCGATGAGCCACGCACACGCAGGTTGCAGGTCGTCAGGTCCGAGCGAGTCTGCGAGGTCGCTGATGAAGCTGGAGTAGAGATCGATCGCGTTGCGTGGGCCTCGTGGGACGAGCGTGGAGAACACGTCGGCCGTCGACAATGCATGCGGCCAGGAAGCGAGCAGCGCCGCACCGAGAAGTTCCCGTGAAACATTGTCGACGGTGTCTGACTCGCCTGCCAGCGATCTGGTGAGTGGGAGAAGGTCGTCGAGTGGGTTATCACGTGCCAGTTCGTGGGTGCCGATTGCCGCGACTACGCGCAACCGCTGCTCTTCACCTGAGTCGAGGGCGATTGCGACGAGTTCTGTGACCAGTTCCGAGGTACCGCAATGTCGGGCGATGTCGACAGCGAGTCGCCGGACCTCGACGTTCGAGTCAGCCAAGGCAGGTCGGAGTTGGGCAGCGAGCGATTTGTGCCGCACGTTGGACAGGTTGCGTTGGTAGTCGTGGAATAGGTTGCCGGCCTTCGCATCTGCCAGAAGCTCGGTTACGACTAGTGAGCGAGTGTCGTCGTTAGGGAGGTCGACGTTGAGGAGGAACGCTTCGGGATCGGCTGGAATCAGCCAGTCGGCCTGGCGTGGGTCCAGCGAGACCACCCAGGCTGCGACTTGTTGAACGCGGGGGTTGATATTTCCGTCCGCTGCCAGTAATAGGGACCGTTGTTGATGTTCGTCGAGACTGTTGTAGATCATCCACCGTGCGGCGAGGAAGTCGCCGAATGTGCTGTGAGCCCAGGTGAGCCTGTTTGGACCGGCTCCGCTGAAGATCCCTGTGTCCAGGGTATCGGCAACTGTTGAGGTGGGCGCGGAGGTGTGCGCTGCTATGCCGCCTTCCGTCAGATCTGTGGGCTCGGCGTCGACGACAGGCCCGGTCCAGACGGTCGGGTAGCCCCCAAATACCGAGTACGCTGCGACTTTCGTGGCAATTTGCAGTCTTTCGGTCGGCGTGGATGTTGCTGCTCTTGGCGCGTCGCGCCGCGAGGCGTTCATCTCGTCGCTCAGCGCAGTCAATCCGGTCTCGTAGAGATCTGTCGCCCGGTCGGGCAGCGATCCGTTCTTCTCGTAGGTCTTGGTCAGCAGTTGCAATGTCAGTGGCCGTGCGGCGAGTGGTACGACGTGTCTGAGTTCGACGGCATTCAGAAATAGGTCGGGATCGATGGTGTTCGGGAGGAGTGCGGCCACGTCGTCGCGGCGGAGGGGAAGTAACTCGTACGTGCCTACCTCGGTAAACAGTTCGTCGAGCGATGTCGCCAGCGAAGTGGGCCATTCTGCTGTGCGGCTGACGATCCGCAAGATCAAGCGTGCGAGGTCCCAGGTCCTGAGGAAGCCGACCAGAGTCGTGTGCAGTGTGGGTATGCGAGCGTGCGCTTCGTCGAAACTGTCCAACGTGAGGCAGAGGGTGTCGGTGCTGTCGAGCCAGTCGTCGATCTCGGAACTTTCGAGCACCTTTCGGAGGACACGCTCTTCACTGGAGTACTCGGCGAGATCGACGGTCATGCGCCGTGCAGCCGTTGATGATTCGTCGAGTAGCGGGGTGTGGGGTCGCAACGTGGTGGTTTTGCCGATGCCCGGTTCGCCGAGCATCACCAGGCATCGGTGCGACGCGAGCTGCGGAAGCGTGACGGCGTCGGAGCCGACAGTGAAGAGGGTGGTTTCGCTGGAGTGCTGCAACCACCCTTCGGAGGTGACCGTGTAGCTGGCACCTACGGGTACCCAGAATCGCTCTATGGGCCGTCGGGGCATGGCGACCGCTTCAGCCATTCTCGTCTTCCTCGGTGTCGGGCATACCTCGCGGTGTGTCAGGGACTTTACATGGGGCGGCGGACTGTCGTGCCCGTGCGCAAACAGGGCAGCCCGACCCCAAACCGGTTCGCGACTTCGGGATGGCCTGCCATTCATGGCCTTCCGCGCAGCGCCACCACACTTTCGTGCTGGAGCCCGGTTTTGTCGTCTCGGGTCGCTTTTCACCGTTTCTGGTGGGGTGCCATTGATGCGCGATCGCGGGATACAGGTCGGCGAGGGAACGTCCGTGTTTCGGTAGGGCCCGCGCGAGTCCGGCACGCTTGCGCCCGCAGGGTGGGCACCCGCGGCCTCCGATGCATCGGTCTTTCGCTTTGGCTTGCCAGTGGTGTCCGCATTCGGTGCAGGTCCACCAGATGGGATATTTACTGCTGCCCGGCTTGACGTCGTGGGGAGTCAGGGCCTCGTTGAGCGAGATGTGCCATTCGCGCGCCACATTTGGATATTTGTCGGCGACCGATTCTCCGGCCTTCGGGGTCGAGCGTGCGAGGCCGCGCGCGGCGAAAGCGCATGGTGGACACCCCGAACCTTGCGTTCGCCCGGCAACCGGCGCTTCCCATTCGTGTCCTGATTCGCATTGCCACCAGACCGATTTCATGCTGAAGGGCTTGACGTCGTACGGAGTAACGGCGACGTTCCTGGACGTGTGCCACGCTTTTGCCACATCAGGATGTAGGTCTGCCAGGGACTGACCGAGTGCGGGTTGCGCGTGTCGCTTCGCGTTTTCGCGGCCAGCACACTTGGTACAACCGTGCCCGTTGCTTCGCGTACTCACAGCGGCCCGCCACACGTGAGCGCACATGCCGCACAACCACCAAACCTCGGCACTGCTGAACGGCTTCACGTCTGCTGCGGACAGGCTCTCGTTCATAGGTGAGTGCCATTCCTGCGCGAGGTCCGGATTCAGGTGCGCGAGGGATTGCCCGGGCAACGGTGTCGCAAGCAGCTTCCCGCCGCGTCGATGACCGCACACCGAGCAACCATGCCCAGCCGATCGTGTCGCGGGAGTTGCCTCCCACTCGTGTCCACACACGTCGCAAAGCCACCAGAACCGAGTGCTGCTACCCGGGTGGACGCGGTCAGCGGTCACATCGCCGTTACGGCTGGGATGCCACTGCTCAGCGATTTCCGGTAGAGCGGTCGAAACGCTGTTCGACCTATTCTGGTACACGGCCGCATCCGATAACTCCGTTGCAACGCAGTCGGATTGAGCGAGATACCAGCTGAGGCGAGAAGCGTGAAAACCGAGCTCGCCGCATGCGGCGAGGACGCGGTCGGTCAGTGACTTAATCGAACAGACCGGCTCTGCCAAGACCTGATATCCGCCAATTGATTCGAGCGGGAACTCGCGCACGCGTAGGACCACCCAGCCGGCGGCCGTCAAGGCTGCACTTTGAAATCTGTCGGTGTCGTACCCGTCCCGGTGGTAGTGAGCGCCGTCGTACTCGACGATCAATCGGCGGCTCGGTATGACGATGTCGGCTCTTACAGCGCTGCGTCCGGTGACTGCGATCGGTGGGTGGTTATGGTCGACCTCGAATCCAGCAGCCTCGAGTTCGTAGGCCAGTCTGAGTTGTCGTTCGGAGGCCCCGGTGATGGTGCATTTCGGGCACCCCACTCCGATGGTTCGAGGTGCAACTTCTGCTTCCCATTCGTGTCCGAACGGGCATTTCCACCACACTTTTCGGTGGCTTTTCGGTGCGACGTCGAAGGGCGTCAGTGCGCCGTTGCGTTCGTTGTGCCATTCCGGGAGTAGGTGTGAACACCTGTCGCCGAACGATTTTCCCGGTCTTGGTGTGGACTTCGCCGTACTGATTTTCTTGCGGGCGCATTTGGGACACCCGCGGTTCGAGCGCGTGCGATGGTCGGGGTCGGTTTCCCAGTCGAAGTTGCACACTCGGCAGGTGAACCAGCGCTTGGTCTTGCTGCCTGCGTTCACGTCATGGGCAGTGACTGTGCCATTACGTGACGAGTGCCATTCGTCCGCGACCGTCGGATAAAGATCGGCCAGGGATCTTCCGGCTACTGGGGTCGCGCGTTTGATCGCAGCGAGTTTCTTGGAGCATTCCGGGCAGCGTTCTCCCCTGAGTCGGTTCTGAGGTTTGGTCTGCCATTCGTGGCCCTCGGTGCATTGCCACCAGACCAGCTTTGCGCTGGCAGGTTTGACGTCGAAGGGAGTCAGAGGTCCGTTCCTGCTGTGGTGCCACTCTCCTGCGACGAGCGGACGAACGTCAGCAAGGGACTGTCCTGGAGGTGGGACTGTGCTGGGCAACGACTTCCTTCCGCTCGGACTCCGAGACGGCATTTTTAGCACGGACCACCGACGACGTTGGAACGGCGGCGTCCGGTTCGTGGACCGACAGTGGGCGTCAACGGTAATTCGAGAGCTCAGGTGTGGACTCACTTCATCTGCCCGGATAGGTGCGATCATCTGGTGGTGCACCTCGACGCGTCGACGCTTGGTCATCCGTTCGCGGTTTGGGATATCTCCGAGTGGGTGGTGGTCAGTCAGGAAGCGCGAGGTATCGACCCAAAGGACTGGGTGGCGCTGCAGGAGGACGCGCCAAAGGACGGCCAGTCCTCGTGGTGGTTGTTCAAACCGATCAAGGCGGCAAGTTATCGCCGGTGCGACGATTGGTCAGAAAAGATGGCGTCCGAGCTAGGACGTCTGATCGGGCTGCCCGCCGCACGAGTCGAGCTTGCAGCAAGGGGCGGAGAGGTCGGGATCATCTCTCGAAACGTCACGCCAGACGGCTGCTCACTCGAATCCGGAGATACTCTGCTCTCGGAGTTAGACGGTATGGAGGTCTTGGCTGGGGCCCCTCCGCATGTAAGCGTGGGTTGCCGACAGGAGTGGGTCCTGGCCGGTAGAGCCACAGATGTGGGAGGCCCCAGTGAAGAATCATCGTACGAGTGTTGGTTTGGATGTGCACGCACGATCGGTGGTGGCGTGCGGTTTGGATGGCGAGACGGGCGAGTTGTTCGAGCGTCGCATGTCGCCTGATCACAAAGAAATCCTGGAGTGGATTCGTTCGCTGCCAGGACTGGTGCATGTCGTCTACGAGGCGGGCCCGACCGGTTTCGGTCTGGCCCGTTTTCTGTTGGCCGCCGGTGTCGATTGTGTGGTGGCGGCACCGTCGAAAATTCAGCGTCCCCCTGGTGACCGCATCAAGACCGATGCCCGTGATGCCCGGCATTTGGCTCGGTTGCTTCATTTGAGTTCTATTGTGCCGGTTCTGATTCCGAGTACCGAGCAGGAGTCCGCTCGTGATCTGGTGCGAGCAAGGGAGGACTGCCGCGGCGATCTGGTGTCCGCACAGCATCGCCTGACACATGTGCTGCTGCGTCAAGGGATCATCTACAGCGGCGGCAAACCCTGGACCGCAGCCCACGATCTGTGGTTACGTCGCCAGCGGTTCGATTCACGTGCACTGCAGATCACCTACGACACCGCCTACGAGACCGTCATCGCCACCACCGAACGCCGGAATCGTCTCGATACCGCCATCGCGGACATGGCTGCGCATTCGTCGTTCACTCCGGTGGTGACCCGGCTGGGGTGCCTTCGTGGGGTGGCGACGTTGACAGCGTTCGGTTTGGCGACGGAGATCGGTGAGTGGGACCGGTTGACCGGCCGCTCGATCGGTGCGTTCGTCGGGTTGATCCCGACCGAGCATTCTTCCGGTGAATCCCGGTCGCAGGGCGGTGTCAGCAAAACCGGCAATGCTCACGTACGCCGACTGCTGGTCGAGGCTGCCTGGCATCATCGCAAGCCGTATCGGCCGGGGCGTGAACTGGTGGCACGGTGGAAGGCGTCGACTCCCAAAGCCAAAGCGCGAGGACATCAAGCGAACCGGCGGCTGCACGCACGGTGGGAACATTTCGACGAACGCGGTAAACGTGCGGTGG
>NZ_LVCV01000006.1 GCF_001647195.1 Rhodococcus sp. EPR-157
CGATCTGCGTCGGGATAGATGTCCGGAATGAACGGTCGACGACGATGTGGGATGTGGCCGAGCGTCTGGGAGTGACCCGCTAGCCGCCTATGAGCAATCCTCAACTGCGCGTTGGGATCACGCTCGACTCATAGACTTGCGATCCACTCCAGCCGAAACAGTCCGTCCTGCGGTAACCAACCCGCGTATATGAGAGTTGACGACGCGTCGAACACTACGACACGCTCACCTCCCACTCGCATCGATCACCATCCCGGCAACAGGAAGCGGTGGCACACACGACGGTGCGTGCCACCGCTTCACCATGCCGTCGTTGACAGGCCGACCTCCATATGAGACGGCTACCTGTCCAGCGCCGGCGACGATCGTCCGAAGAACCGAATTGGCCACAACCTCGACAACATTCAACGACTACTCGAGGATGTTCGAGCCCCCGGCGAGTTGGCATTCGAGACAAGTGGCTTCGGCCTGTTCGCCGGTTACTTGGTGTTCGACGCTTGGATCGCCAACACCGATCGTCACGCGATCAACTGGGGTGTCCTCACACAGAATGTCGACGGCAGTCGCTTCCTCGCGCCGTCGTTCGACCATGGAAGTGCGCTGGCTTCTGGGGTGCAGGAAAAATCCATGGCGACAAGGAGTGCACCGGCGTATGCCGAACGAGGTATGGCGCACCGCTTCGAGAACGGCAGGCACCTCCCGTTGGTGGAGTTGGCGTTGCAAGCGGTCGCCCGTGCTGGCACGGACGCCCAACAGTGGATCGAGCGAATTGGGGATCTCGACGCTGAGGTTGTCGAGTCCGTGGTGCACGCTGTTCCCGGAATGTCAGAGCTCCGGCGTAGCTTTGTACGTACGCTGTTGGACACGAACCGGAGGAGGTTGACAGCATGACCACCACTGAGGTCGACCACGTTCCCGCGAGCGCTCCCGAGACACTGAGTCGGCTTCTTGTCACCGTCCGTGATCCCGACACGCGCCAGTACGTACCGATCGGGTTTCTGCACCGAACGCTCGATTGCTACGAGTTTTCCTACCTGGAGTCGGCCCTCGCACGTGACGACTTCCGTCCATTACCCGGGCTGACGCACGCCACCAAAGTTCCAATGCGCGCTGCGGACCTGTTTCCAGTGTTCGCCGAGCGGGTCGTGTCCTCGCGTCGGCCCGACCGGTACGCATCCATGGATGCGCTTGGTCTGCCGATGTCGGCCGCGCCGTTCGAGGTACTTGCTCGCTCGCATGGGCAGCGGGTCGGTGACACGATCGAGTTGCTTCCCGCCCCAATCGCGGGCCCCGGCGAGTTGGTGTCCTTTCCTTTCCTGACGCACGGGGTTCGCCACCTGGCGCCGGAGGAACAGGAGCGCATTGCGTCGTTGTCGCCCGGCGACGACCTCCGACTGGTCCGAGACAGCGACAACACCGTCAATCCGCACGCGTTCCTCGTCACCGACGACGCAGAAGTCCGTTTGGGATGGGTGCCCGATCCGTTGATCGCCGTCTTCGAATCGTTGACCGATCGGCGTCTGACGGTGGTGCGCGCGAACGGTCCCGAGATCGGGTTCCACTTTCGGCTGCTGGTCAACATTTCTGGGCGCACGCATGCTGATCGACGTCTCTTCGATGGTGCGGAGTGGGACACCCGTCGGGGCTGAGTGCCGCCCATCGTGCCCACTGTGGGAGTTGCGATTCGCACTTCCTTTGCGACTTTTTTGCGCCGGACGCGAGTGCGTTCACCTGAACGCGGGTGTAGACGTTCAGCCACCGAACAGCTGAAATCGGGCCTTCGTTAGGGCCAAGACGGTGGATCTCGG
>NZ_LVCV01000007.1 GCF_001647195.1 Rhodococcus sp. EPR-157
TGGTTCCATGCGGACGTATCTGGTTGTCTCGCAACATACTTGTAAGCGAGCGGTCAACGGTTCAATCCCGTTAGGAGGCTCAACGGAACGGCCCTGACCAGCGAAAACGGTTGGGGCCGTCTCTTTTTGGCCTGTTTTGGCCGCTCGTTTCTGGCGCGAGCCCGGTTCGTCCACCTGGGTTTATGTGGCACTTGTGACCTGGGGATTCGCCGGTTCATCGGCTCGATTCGGCGTTCGGTGTCACAGAATGTCACAACTCGTTGCTAACTCATCGGTGATCATTCGCGTGGATGTAGGTGGACGCGCACGGACTGAGCAGCAGGCGTTCGGTCTGGACTGCGGGGTTGGAATCAGTGTCGGTTCTGTAGGCTTGGAGCCTCCGTATTCGATACTCGATGGAGGTGGCTGTGACTACGAGCGATGTTCGACGCCGTCAGACCGGGTTACCTCCCGAGTTTGCGCGGCTTCCGATGCGGACGGTGCGTGCCGCCACGGCGGCCGATGTCTACGCGCACCCGCGGGCCGAGCTCGCGCGCCTAACAGACTTGGGTCTGCTGCATCGGGTGGCGACAGGCTTCTACGTAGCCGTGCCAGACGATCAGGTCGGGACCGAGTGGATGCCGGGTTTGGAGGCAGCGGCGGCCGGTATCGCGGTTGCGGCCTACAGCGCCGACGATGCCGTCGTGATGGGTGTCAGTGCGGCCCGCATGCACGGTGTTCTTCCGCGGGCGTTGGCAACGGCGGTGGTTGCAGTCCCTACGCGGCACGATCCGATTCGGTTGGCGGATCGGCGGGCGGTGGTTCGGTTCGTCGTGCGCGACACGGCGCGTCTAAATGCGGAGCGCATCGATACCGAGTTGGGGCCGGTGTTGGTGACTACTGGGGAGCAGACGGTGTTGGATCTGGTGAAGCGTCCGGGTCTCGGTGACGCCGAGGGTGAGGTGTGGCCGGCGGTGGAGCAGTTGTATCGACGGTGTGATCCAGGGTTGTTGGCCGAGCTCGCTGGGGCTCAGAAGATGAGAACGACGTTGGTTCGGCTGCAGGCTCGGTTGGGTGAGAAGTAGTGAATCCCGACGAGCTGGACTCGGTGGCAGCGCAATTCGGTGTCGCGAGTGCACAGGTCGAGCGGGATCACCTGATCTCGCACCTGCTCGGTAATCTGAGTGCCGTCACCGCCCAGTCGCGTCCGGGGCGATCGTGCAACAATGCCGGGTTCCATCGGCGGTGTACTGGCTGACACCTTTCGCGTCCGAGGACCCAAGGGGGTGAGGGGCATTGGTGCACCCGGCCGCGAGTTCGTCGACGATGAAGTCGTCGGTGGGGCTTGCGTCCGATCGGCCGCGGGCGGTCGGATCCGAAGTGTCCGAGGAAGACCGCTCTACCTACTCGATCACCCCTGCGATGTGGACCCAGGTCAGGCGCCGGTGAGGTAGCCGCCGTCGACCGGTAACGTCACACCGGTGACGTAAGCGGCCTTGCTCGACAGCAACCACGCAACGGCATGCCCGACTTCCTCTGGTTCTCCGAGTCGTTTGATTGCTTGTGGTGCGAGGAGGCCATCCCGAAATTCTTCGGGCGCACTTTCCAGCAGTGGCGTCCGGATTGCGTTGGGACACACTGCATTGATTCTTATTCCGTGGCTGCCGTATTCCATCGCGGCGTTCTTGGTCATACCGATGATGCCGTGTTTGGTGGCGGTGTAAATCCCGATGTCGCGTACTGCTGTAAGTCCTGCGACCGAAGCGATGTTGACGATGGATCCGCCACCGGTGGTGGCCAGTTGTCGGATTTGGGCGCGCATCCCGTTGAAGGTGCCGCGAAGGTTGACGTCGGTGACCAGGTCGTAGTCCTGGTCGGTGAAGTCGGCAAACGGTTTGACTACTGCGACTCCGGCGTTGTTGACGGCGAAGTCGAAGCGCCCGAAGGTGTCGAGAGTCGCGGCCACCAAGTTCTCGGCCTGCAGTGAGTCCGTGACATCGCACGCGACGAAAGATGCACTCCCGCCGTGTTCTTCGATCAACGCGACAGTTTTCTCTGCGCCTTCGCGGGAGCGTTCGAGGTCGGAAACGACTACGTCGGCGCCTTCTGCGGCGAGTACGAGCGCGATTCCTCGTCCGATTCCTCCTGCGGCTCCGGTTACGAGGCCTGCGAGTCCGTCCCGCAGCATGGGTGTTTCTCCGTTCGTGAAGCGGGGGTGCGTGAGGTCCAGGGTTGTGGGCCACTCACGCACCTCCGCGGTTCGAGATCGTGTGAGGTCGTTCAGGACCGAAAGAGGTCTTTGTTGATCGGGAGGTTGTTCACCTTGCAGTGGCGTAGGTAGTGGTCGATGAACCAGAACACATCGTGGATGTCGACGACGTTCTCGTCGTCGTCGAAGAATTCGATGCACCCGTTGATGACGAAGTACGCCGAGAAGCCCTCCGGGTCATCGGTGTAAAGCGTGTGTATTGTGCCGGGGCTCTCCTGCACCAGATCGCCGGGTTTGGCGACCCAGTCGTATTCTCGGTAGCCCCAGCTGCCGGTAAGGGTGTAGCCGGTGATGGGGGATCGGTGCTTGTGCTTGCCAATCGATGCCGGAACGGAAGAG
>NZ_LVCV01000008.1 GCF_001647195.1 Rhodococcus sp. EPR-157
CGATGTCGCTTCGCTCCCGTCGAGGAAGGCGTCGGGGAGCTGGTACTGCTCGAGCGTTTGCTGCAAGGTGGAGTGGCCGGGTTCGATGAGAGCGGTCATGTTAGTGCCTTTCGTGTTACGAGGAGATTGTGGCGACGCTTTGTGCTGCTTCGCTTTTCACCATGTGGTCAGGTCACGGGCGGGGACGCCGAGGGTGCGGCAGTGGTTGTTGTAGCGTTCGAGCAGGGTCTGCCAGTTGTCGTAGCCGACGCGGTTGCCCTCGTCGTCGACAAATTCGAGCGAGCCCTGGATCACGGCGAAGATGATGGTGGGCTCGTCTCCGTCGAGCATGGTCGGTGCGTGTGTGGACCCGGCCGCTTCGACGACGGAGTCCCCGGGTCCCGCGACCCATCCTTCGTTGTAGGTCCAGGAGCCTTGAACGACGTAGACGACAACGGTGCCGGGATGGAAGTGCTTGGTGAGGGTTTTGCCGGGTGGAGTCTTGATGAAGACGATCATCTCGCCAGTGGAGGGATTGAGTTTGACAAGTTTGATCTCCGATCCGCTGGCTTCGTCCCAGGGGACCCAGATGTTGCCGAGGTCGGGAACGTAGCTGGCGACGGCATCGTAAGACGTCTCGAGTGTGGTCATGGCGTTCTTCTTCCTGTTTGGGCAGCGGGCTGTGCTACGGGGGTCTGATGTAGGCGCGGCAGGCGGCGTTCGACGCGGATCTTGGCGCGAGGGCCCCAAATGTTGTTGTCGTACAACAACATTCGTTTCGTCGGGTGCTCAGTAATTGAGGAGGCGGTACTTTTCCAATTTTTGGTAGAGCGTGCCGCGAGAGATCTCCAAACGCGCGGCTGCTGCGGTCTTGTTTCCACCGGCCTCGGACATCGCAGCTTTGACTACTTCGTACTCGGCGACTTCCAGTGGACTCAAGTGGCGGTGGAGCAGTCGCTCGGGTTCCGCGGTAGCCGGGACCGGCCGAGGAGAGGTGCTCTCGGCGTCGATTCTGACCTCGAGCAGTGCTCCGCTGGTCGGTTGATGCTCGTCGATCCGGGTGATCAGTGCCGTCAACGTGGAGGCGAGATCGACTGTCGATCCCGTCTTTTCACCCCGGACGGCTCGCCACACGGTTCGGTGATCGAGGCCGATGTGGGAGGCAATTTCGTCTGCGATGATCGTTCGTTCGTCCACCGCGATCAACGGTGACGATGTACGCCGGCTTGCGTGGAGGTAGGCGTCGTAGAGGCGGCGTTCTCGGGAGGTGAGATCGCTGTTCAACGAATGACCGACGTCGTCGGCCATCGACTGGGCCGCCCATCGAAAGAACTGATTGGCGTCGCCTGCGCGGCAGGTGACGTTGACTGCTCCGACTATGCGGCCGGTCATCGGATGACGAACCGGTGCCGCAGCACAGGCCCAGCGATGGAACGATCCCACGTAATGTTCGGCGCCGACGACCACTGCCAGCCGACCGGTTTCGATTGCAGTACCGATGCCGTTGGTGCCGACCTTGGACTCGTCGAACACCGCGCCGGGCACCATATGCACGCTGTCGAGATCGCGGGCCAGGCTGTTCTCGCTCGTCCACCTCCACAGAACGTTTCCCCGCTTATCAGCCAGAGCGAGGCTGGTGCTCGAATCGGCGAGCGATTCCGCCATCCGAAGTAGGACAGGTGTCGCAACGCGATGGAAGTGTGAGTCCGCGGGAATTTCGGTATGTGGAATTGGGACGTCGAGTGGGTCGATGCCGCTCCACTTCGACCGACGCCAAGAGGTCAGAACGTTGTGGTCGACAGGCACGGTGAGTTGACCGGCATGAAATGCCTCCCACTGTCGCAGTACCGACATCGTTGACCTCCTCTCATTTCGTACTCGACAAGTGTGCATCAGGTCACAACAGGACGGAGTGTTCGATTTTTGAACACCGACCCTGGGGCGGGGCGAACGTCCGGCTACCCGGGCAACGGGCGAGGCAGCGTGGAGAAGGAACTGCGAGAGGAGGCATTACCTCGATGGAAGTGGGGCCGTGGCACGTGTTGGCATTCGGTGAGCGGACGACCCCGTCATCCGGCCCGCACTACAGCGACAATTCGCTTCCATTGAACGGAATCGACGTTGTGATTTAGGGCACTTTGGACTAACTGTTGTGGCTATGACCGCTCCGATCGATTGGGAATCAGCGCACGAGTCGCACATCGCCTCAAAGCGCACGGCCAGTCCTTCAGCGCAGCACCTCCACAGCGGCCAGTCGATGAGTTGGGTCCCAACGTCGGGTGTCTGAGCACGATCTCGAACCTCACACCCATGGTCTGTCGATCTTCAGCCGAGACCTCGACGAAGCGCGCGTCCTTGGCGACGACCTTTACCACACGCATCAAGTTACAGTTCTCGGGCGACGCCCAGCCGACTTCGCCATGCACATCGAAGCAGCTCGCCTGGGCCCGGTGACAATCGGTTGGCTGTGGTGGGATACGCACGTCCGAGTCAGAACTCCGCCGTTCGAGTCGGCCTATCACGTCAACGTGCCCATTCGCGGTGAGGTGAATGCCGCGTGCGGTCCCAGCGCGAGTGTGGCGACGACGTCCCGCGCACATGTCTACCGATGCGATCAGGACACCGTCATGCGTGGCTGGGGGGATGGCACTACGCGCGTTCTCGCCGTGAAGATCGATCGGCGGGCGCTCGAGAACGAACTGTCGAGTCTCATTCGACGCCAGGTCGAAGAGCCCATCGAGTTCGAGTTCGATCTGGACCTGAGGAAGCCGCACGTGGCCACGTGGGTGTCCCTGCTGCGGGATCTCGCGACGCAGTTGCGTGATCCGAACTACCTGCAACCGCACCCCCTGATGGCAGAGAGTCTCGGTCGGAGCATCATGACGGGCCTGCTCGTCAGCGCGCGTCACGACTACTCGAGCGGGCTGCAGGCGTTGGACCTGCAGCATCGCAGCGGTGGTCCGATGAAGCCGCCAACGGCGCCAACCCTGCAACGGGCAGCGGATTACGTACATGCCCACCTGGCAGAACCCATCGACGTTGCGTCGATCGCGCGTGAAGTGAGCATGAGTCCGCGATCTTTGCAAGAAGGCTTCCAACGTCACTTCGGAATGACGCCAACGACTTACGTTCGAATGGAACGCCTCCGCGGAGCGCGCCGTGATCTTCTGCGAGCCGGCTCCTCCGAGAATGTCACCGATATTGCCTCGCGCTGGGGCTTCATGCACCTGGGCCGGTTCGCGGGTAGCTATCGCGAGTGCTTCGGTGAGACACCATCGGAAACCCTTCAGGGTTTCCGGGCTCTGTAGCCCACAAAGCATTGGTCGGCCGGCGTGACGGTGACGCTCGCGGCGGCACGTCCGCGCAATCCGGATACCGAACGGGTGATGCCACACGGTGGCCGACGGACCAGGGCAAACGTGCTTCTGATGCCCGGTTGACAGCCGCGTTTCGCGGATTGTGAGCCATGCCACTCACTGGCAGGCTCAGACGGGACATCGCGTCACCAGGGCTTTGCAGCATCTGGATTGGATCAGCAGCACAGGGTCGACCGAGGTGTCGACGCCCACCTGAAAATCGGCAGAAGGAGCGGATATGCCCTACAAGTGGATCGCCAAAGAAATAGAAACGCTCGATCCTTACGTCGACTACGAACGCATCTGGAAACTGACGACCTGCTACTACGTCGACAACTTCCTCATGAACTACCTGTATTCGGTGGGGGTTCCATACTTCATGTTGCCGCCTTGGGGTGGGGAGACGCTGGCGCGCGCCAACAAGGGCAAAATGATCACGGCTCCCGATGCCCGGGCAGACGACACCAGCAACCACTTCTGGACCTGGTTCGAATTCGGTCCTAGTGACGAGAAGACGCGTCGGTCCATGAAGGTCGTCAACAACGGACATGCCCGCATGGAAAAGCTGATGCCGGGCAGCTTCGCGCACAACGACGACTTCGTCTACACGCTCGCCTGGGTTGCATGCGACATTCACCGCCTTCGCATACGGATTGGCCTACCTGGTTACACCGAGAAGCAGAA
>NZ_LVCV01000009.1 GCF_001647195.1 Rhodococcus sp. EPR-157
AGTGGTCCGAAGATACTGTTGTACAACGGATTTCAGGGTTCCTGAGGTGACCTGATGCTGCGAGTAACGCCCCGCGAATCACACGCGGCACCGTCCCCACATCCGAGACGGTCGCACATTCCGATCCAGCCGATTTCCGGATGTCGAATGGATCCTGCTCTGCAACAGCAGTTTCCACCGGTCAACGGGGCCGATCTCGTGGTGGGTGGCCTCCGTCGGACCGGACAGGAATTCGACCGCACGATCCGACCCGTATTTTGTCATTGTGACGAAGCCTGGGCGGCGGCGAGTTCGTAGAGCATCCCTTTCCGATAGAAGCTATCGGTCGGGCCACCGCTGCATCGGCTGTCTCGCAATACATGTGAGCGAGATGCCAGCCAATGGACCCCTTACACCCGACTCCTCAGCCGGGTGTAAGGGGGCGTTGGGTGACATCGTGATCTTTGGTGTCGAGAGCACCACTCCGTGACCAAGGCTGGACGCGTGCGTTCGCTCAGCCTTCGCGGTCACCTCAGTGTGACGCGAATCGGAATCGATTCCCAGGAGCGCAGTGTGTTGTTGAGGTGGCGCTTGGCTGGAGCGACCAACTCTATCGATTCGACGCGCGCAGAAAGTGCGGTCAGTAGAGCCTCGGCCTCCAGTCGCGCGACGTGTTGGCCGACGCACTGGTGAATGCCCATCCCGTAGCCGACGTGGCCCGATGGGTTGCGGGTGATGTCGAAGTCGTCGGGGTTGTCCCATCGGCGAGGGTCTCGATTGGCCGAGCCAAGGAACATCAATATCTTTCGGCCGTCTGGGATAGTCGTTCCGCCGACTTCGATATCGCTGGTGGCCGTTCGGAAGAAGGTTTGCACCGGTGACTCCCAGCGGACTGCCTCGTCGAATGAAGTACGTGCGAGAGTCGCCGGATTGGTCCTCAGTCGGGCCCATTGAATGGGATTGTTCGCGAAGGCGTATAGGACGGCGGCAAGTCCATTGACCGTCGTATCAACGCCAGCAGACAGCAGCGATCGCACGATGAGCGGCGCTTGCTCGTAGGTGATGTCTCCTCGGTCGGCTGCAGCCCAGATTTCCGCACCGAAACCGTCGTCGGACAGAACATCACGCCCGCACTGCGCGTTGACCCAACTGGACAGCTCCGCAGCACGGGCAGAACCTTTGTCCACTAGTGAATTGGCCGGTCCGAACGCGTTGAACAGATGGTCGCC
>NZ_LVCV01000010.1 GCF_001647195.1 Rhodococcus sp. EPR-157
CTGCGTCGAATTCGGTCTGAGAGTCGAGTACCTGATCGACGAGTATTTCTGCGTCGACCAGCCACGAGGTGCGCAGCTTCGTCAGCGCGCGAGGCCCGAGAACTTTGCTGAGAACAGCGCGTGGTGCGTCGTGATGGGGAGGGTCGGCCTCGAGGAGAAGGCTCGCTGGACGCCATGGCTTCTCGTAGCGAAAGTTGCTCAGCCCCACGCCGGCGGCTGATTGGAAACCCTGCCAGTCGGTCAGCGCGGCGTGGACTTGCTCGTAGCGGCCCATCGCGAAGACGTCGTATTTGTCGAGGTAGACCACCGGTCCCGCGTCACGCAGCTCGGCCTGAAACGGTAGTGGATTCTCGAGTACGTCCAGCCCGAACGGATCGGCATGACTGACCGGGACGTCGATGGAAGATGCGAATGTTGTCATAACCAATATCCTTTGGAGAGTGCGTTATTCAGAGGTCGAGAACGAGTCGGTCCGAACACGAACGCGACACACAGATGAACATGCAGTCAGCACTGTCGCGCTCTGCGTCGTCAAGAATCGAATCCCGATGATCGGGCTCGCCCGCCAGGACGGTGGTCTCGCAAGTTCCGCACGTGCCCTCACGGCACGACGACAGCACGTTCACGCCGGCCTTCTGCACGGCGTCGAGCACACTGGCCTGCGGAGAAACTGTGATGGTGATCGCGCTGCGCGCAAGTTCGAGTTCGAACGACTTCGTGCGAACCGGTGCGCACTGTTCTTTGGGAACAAATCGCTCCATCCTCAGTTTGCCCACCGGCCACTGCTGGCAGCACCTCTCCACGGCATTGAGCAGCGGTTCGGGCCCGCACACATACACTTTGGTTTCGCTGGCCCCGGCGGCGGTGAGCCAAGTCGGCAAGTCCAGAAGGCCCACCTCATCCTGCGGTGCCACCACAACGCGATCGCCGTAACGGGAGAGTTCGCCGAGGAATGCCATAGAGCTACGCGTGCGCCCGCCGTAGAGCAACGTCCACTCGATGCCCATCAACTCGGCCTGGGCGATCATCGGTATCAACGGGGTGATGCCGATTCCGCCGGCGATGAACAGATATTGCGGTGCAGGCACCAGCGGAAAGTTGTTGCGTGGTCCCCCTACTCCAACGACATCACCCACCTCGAGAACATCGTGGACGTACGCCGACCCACCACGCCCAGCTGTTTCGCGCAGCACTCCGATTCGATAGCTGTACGGATCCCACCGATCCCCGGACAGCGAATACTGACGTGTCACCCCCGACGCGAGCATGAGGTCTATATGCGCCCCGGGTGCCCAGTCCGGCAATCGGCGACCTTCGGGATGGTGCAACGTCAGTGCGACGACCCCCTCCGACATGGGCTCTTTCGCGGTCACGCGCAAGGTTGAATCTGCAAGTACGTCGGGTCCCTCGACAGAAACAACGTGCGGGGCAGGGCTGATGGGCATCGGTGCTCCTTTGATCTCGTCTCTATTGAGAATCCGGCCAGAGGGTGCCCGTCCGCTACAGGCATCTCAATCATTGAGAGACTTTATGTGTTGTGCATCACTGGGCTGGGCGGAAGCCGGACGACATCACACGTGAGACACCTCGGCCGGCGGCCTGAAGGAGGGGGATCAACGTCCGCGCGTTGTCGTCGTTGGGGACTATGACCGATACCGCTGCTACCACCACATCCTCCGCATCTCGTACCGGGACGGCGATACCGGTGGTTTCTCGATAGATGTGTCCCGCGCAAAACGCATACTGCTGTCTGCGAATTTCGGCCAAGGCCGTTCGTAACCGACGGGAAGTGTGCAGCGTTTCGGCTGTGTACGCCGTCATAGGTCCGTTGATGATCTTCTCCTGCAAGGCCGTCGAGGCGTGCGCCAGGAGAACGAGCCCTGAGGACGATGCATACAGAGGGAGTCGCCCGGCAATGCGGGAGTAGTTGACCACCGCACCTGGTGACGAGAGTCGCTCGACGAACAGAACTTCGTCGCTCTCGAGCACTCCGAGCTGCGTGTGATGGCCGGTCACGACGTGCAAATCCTCCATGAAGGGCATCGCGGCTTCGCGTAACCCGACAGTGGGCGACGCTCGGGAAGCGACCTCCCACAAGCGAACACCGACACGTACCTGCCGTCCGTCGCGTTCGAGCCACCCTGCCTTCACCAACTCCTCGATCAGGCGAGAAGCTGTAGCAACATGCAGGCCGGATCGTCGCGCTATTTCGCCCACTGTCAGGGTGCGGTCGTCGAGCCCGAACGACTCCACGATCCGCACGCCGCGCTCGAGTACCGACTCACCGGTGGAAACACGTGACACGTCGCCCTCCGCAGGCTTTTGCAGTGATGCGTCGGACAGTACCGCGTTGTCTCACGATCGAGGGAGGCGTCGAGATATCCCGTTCGCCGCCGCACGCAGAGCCGGAATGAGTGGTGTCGGATCGGTTCGTTTGTCCAAGATCACCGAAATAGCGGCCGCCACTTGCCCGTTTGCGGATCGTATCGGTGCTGCGACCGATACCGAACCCATCGACAAGTGTTCTCGGCACACGACGTGTCCGTCGCGGCGGATCATGTCCAGCGTGTGTAGCAATGTGGCCCTGCTGACGATGGTGTCGGCAGTGAATTGCTTCAACTCCATGTCGGCGACTCGATCGATCACTGTGGACCCGGAGTGCGCGAGCACAACCAGCCCGCCGCTGGAGGCATGCAAAGGTAGCCTGCCGCCGGCGCGACTGACGACCGAAACCGAACGGTGACCAGCGATGCGTTCGATGCACAATGCGTGAAGGCCCTCTCGCACAACCAATTGCACGTTCTGGTGGGTGGCTTCGTACAAGTCCTCGAGGAACGGGAGTGCGACCTGTCTGAGCCCGTGCGCACGTGGCGCGAGCGCGCCCATCTCCCACATTCTGACACCGAATTCGTAGGTCCCGTCCGAATTCCGCACGAGTGCTGCGTTGTCGACCAGTTGGTTGATCAGACGGTGCACGGTGGCCAGGGGAATGTCGGTGCGGCGACTCACCTCGGACAAGGTCAGACTCGGGCGGTCGCAGGTGAACGCGCCGAGGATGCGAAATGCTCGTCCGAGAACACTGCGGTCATCCGTAGGTAAGTCAGAAAGCTCGGTACTGCGCAGAGCGAACATCCCGCCGCGGGAAGATTCGCTCTGCGCAGCGCTATACAGCGGCGAGCTCACGCTTCTTGGCCCGTCGATGCTTCTCCGGGGTAGTGATTTTCGGATCCGGCAGAATCTTCTCCTGTGCAAACATCACGGCGGCGAGCCCTTTTTCCATCGTCCATCGAGTCAGGGCGCTGGGGTAAGGCAGTCGGTGTACCCGATGCGGAGCCTCGTCCAGCAAAGACAAAATCATCTTGCGACCCAGGAATCTCGTTCCCTTCGGAAACCATTTCTCGGCGAACTGATCCAAGATGACCTCGCACGTTGCAGCGCCGGCCTCGGTGAACGGGTAGTCGATTGCTTCGTAACGTTCCATGTATTCGAGCATTCCGTCGAAGCTCGTCGGGAAGTCGGTGATGGGTGCGTCGAACGCCGGTGGGCTGACACTCGGGTCTTGGCCGGGGTTTTCGCCGCGAAACAGTTTCGCGATTTCCTGCCAGTACAGATGTGTGGCGATCTGTTGCTTCTCGGTGTACCCGGATAGCCCCACTCGGATTCGCAGACGGTGCATATCGGCACCGATCCAGCACATCGTGTACGTGAAGTCTTCGAGCATGGTGTATCGACCTGGATAGCGCTTGGCGATTCCCTGATGGATCGAGTTGACCTGTTTGACGGACTGCTGGGTCTTCAGGTCCGATGGTCCGAACTCGAACCAACGCCAGAAGTGATCAGCGGTGTCGGTCTCGCGTCTGTTGCCGTTCTTTACCGCCTTTCCTGCACCTCCGCGGTACATGACCTCCCCGCCGTGGGGCGGCAGAATGAAGTGGGGAAAGCCGGTCGTGTACAGGAAGTTCATCATGAAGTCATTGACGTAGTAGCACGTGGAGAGCTTCCAGATCTCCTCATAGTCGGTGTACGGATCGAGGCTCTCGCGGTACTCGGCGATCCATTTGTAGCCGAGCTTTTTCTCCGTTGATGTCATCGTGAGGTGTCCTTCAGCTGTAGATCGATTTGAAATTCTGGAAGTTCCCGAGCGCGTCGGGTCCGAGCTCACGCCCGATGCCGCTGTCTTTGATTCCGCCGAAGGGCGAACTGGGGTCGGGTAGATACCTATTGATGCCGATGGTTCCGGTTCGCACGCGTCGGGCTACCTCGAGACCGCGGTCCGGGTCGCTCGTCCAGACGGTGCCACCGAGTCCGTAGTCGGAGTCGTTGGCAATCTGTACCGCGTCATCATCGTTGTCATACTGGATGATCGACAGGACTGGACCGAAGATCTCTTCCTGCGCAATTGCGTGCTTGTTGTCGATATCGGCGAAGACTGTGGGTTCGACGAACCAACCCTTGTTCTGGCCCGAGGGTCGACCGCCGCCGGTCACCAACCGGCCACCGTCACCGAGGCCCTTGGCTATGTATCCCTCGACTCGGGCGCGTTGGCGCTCGCTTGCCATGGGGCCGATTTGGGTCGAATCGTTCAAGGCGTCACCGACTTCCAGAGAGCTGGCAAGGGCCTCGAAGACTCCGACTACTTCGTGATAGCGGTTGCGCGGGGCGAGGATTCGCGTTCCGAGGAAGCAGGTTTGACCGTTGTTGAGCAGCGTTGCTCCGAAGAGCTGCTCCCCTATCGAGCCGAGGTCTAGGTCCGCGTCGTCGAGAATGATCGCTGCGGATTTACCCCCGAGCTCGAGGGTGACCGGGCGCAGCAGCCGACCACAGGTTTCTGCGATGGATCGGCCGGCGGCGGTGGAGCCTGTGAAGGCGACCTTGTCGATGCCTGGATGGGAAACCAGGTAGGCACCGATATCGCGACCGCCGGGCACGATATTTATCACACCGGCCGGAATGTCCGATGCAGCAACAGCTTCTGCGAAGACCACTGAGTCGAGCACCGTCTCCGGCGAGGGTTTAAGTACAACGGTGCAGCCGGCAGCGAGTGCCGGGGCGTGCTTGAACGCCGATAGGGTCTGCGGGAAATTCCACGGTGCGATGGCACCCACTACGCCGATCGGTTCACGGCGGACGGTCGTTGTTCCACCCAGTAGATGCGGGTGAGATTCCTCGAAGGTCGCCGACCGGACAAGGTTGGCGTAGTAGCGGATCACGGCGACGGGAAAGCCCGCCTCGAGCTGGCGCGCGATTGCCACAGGCATGCCGTTCTGTGCCGCCACGGTGCGTGCCATCTCTTCGGAACGAGACTCGAGCTGATCGGCCAGAGAACTGAGCGCTGCACCACGTTGGGCGGGGTTCCAAGCACTCCAACCCTGCGGGTCGTCGAAGGCTGCGCGCGCCGCCGCTACTGCGGCGTCGACGTCGGCTTCGTTTGCTTCGGGAACTGACCCGATCGGCTCCTCGGTGCTCGCCGACACGACCTGAATCCGGGAGCGAGATTTCGGAGAAATCCAGTCGCCACCGATGAACAAATGGGGATGATCTGTCACAGTCATAGAACAATAGTGACGCAGCTCACGAGATCTGACTGTTCATCTTCTGTACAGTTCGGCGACTAGGCGTTCGCTGTGCGAACACCGGTTGGTGCGAGCGGTCAGCCCGGCATACCGAATGCCCGCATTCGCTTGTACAACGTCGTGCGGCTGATGCCGAGCTCGACTGCCGCCTCGCTTTTGTTGCCGCCACATTGGCTGAGCACGCTCTCGATCGTTGCCCGCTCGGCCAGCTCGAGCCTAGTCAAGCGCAAATCCGAACCGGTGTGGGAACTGTCGATGTCGTGCTCGGTGATGTCGCCGGCGGACCGCCGCCGGATCGCGGTCGCCACGACTTCGCGGAGCTCGCTGATGTTGCCGGTCCACCTACGGCGCGCCAACGCCGACAGTGCCCCGGGAGTGAACCGTAGGCCGTCCCCCGCCTCGCCCACCGTCGCCGCTATCGACCGGACCAGGCTGGGGATGCGGTCGAGACGCTCTCGAAGCGGGGGGAGGTCGACTCGGGTGACCGGCTGGAGCGCGAGCTTGCGGAAGTGACTGCTGCGCTCGTGTTCGCCTGGCTCGGTG
>NZ_LVCV01000011.1 GCF_001647195.1 Rhodococcus sp. EPR-157
GGCGGTGCCCGACTGCGCTGGCAGATCACCGCCGGCCAAGTCGGGGCCTACCGAGAACAATTCGGCATCGACACCGACCGCACTCTCATCGGCGATCGACCCGAACACGGGGAAGCGGCTCGCGCGTGGGATCAAGTCAACGCCCGCATCAAGACGATCACCGCACCCGTGTTGGAGCCCGCACACGCACGCCCCGGACAGCAGTCGGCACCGACTCCACAACCTGCGACACCCGATCCGATCGTCGACACGGACCGGGCGCGCCGAGAGGCTGCAGAGCAACGCGCGGCAGAACAACGCCGCCTCGGCGAGCAACGCAAAGCCGAACGCCGCGAACAACTACGCCAGCAGCAAGCCCGACGACCCGGACCGACCCGCGGACCACGCATCTAGGACCGGGCATCCGCACCTTTGGTCCACCGCGACGTCGGGATACTCGAACCAGCGTGGGCAGAGCACCCGGTTCTTGCCCACACTGGTCGAGTGCTGGCGGGCGAGGATCCCGCCGACATTCTGCGAACCAGTTCTCCAAGGTCGGAAACTTCGTCGACGGTGCCTGCCGCTCGACGTGGTCGTCCCGATGGAACGCGCCGGGCGCGGTTGTAAGAAACGGCTCCTCGTAGACGGCCGCGATGGCGTGTATTCGATCGAGGACGTGGATCTGCGTTTGTCGGCGATACCGTACAGCTCGAAGGATGCGTTGATCGCGTCGGCGTTGGGTCCGTCCAACCACTAGACCTTCTTTACCAGTACCGGACTGTTCCGAAGTCTGCACCAGTGCAGGCGTTTTCGATACGGCAGCGAGATCGTTGGGGTCAGTATCGCCGCTATCGACCAGGACTGGGACTTCGACGACGATCTCGAACATTCCGCCGCTGCGGGAGGTCGACCTTCGGCAGGACATCGGCGTTCGGCAAGTATTCGAGATTCGAGGTGTCAGCCCAGCCCGCTCGACGTATGCGGGTGGGATTTAAGGGTCGGTGGGGCTCGTACTGTTCACGATGAGCGTGTGTGCGGCGGCGCAGACCTGGGCTGGATCGACGGTGAAGAAGTACATCCACTGACTGGACGGTGAGACTGAATTGTCAGGGTCGATCGGACGCGCGACCAGGGCGCAGTAGAACCGTTGGCCGATGACGGCGACGGCACCGATTCTTTCCGACGGCTGAACCAGATCGGCATGGCGTACCCCGTCGGTGGCGGAGAACAGTGCGCGGGGTGCATCGAGAGCCTCGATATACGGGTGTTCGAGGGCGAGTTGCTGCAGTTTGCGCGCCATGTCTGCGCTGCACAATTCCGGTTCGCGGAACGCGACGACGATCGTCAGAGTCTCGG
>NZ_LVCV01000012.1 GCF_001647195.1 Rhodococcus sp. EPR-157
CCGTCAACGGTCTCGTCACAGGAGGGCGTGGCTGCACAGGAAAGGAGAAGGTCGGGGATGCATCGAGGGGGCCGGGACGGCCGAGATGAAACCCTTGCCCGTAGTCGGCACCCCACGCCAAGGCTTTGTCCTTCTGTCTCCCGGTTTCGATTCCTTCGGCGATGAGTGTCACCTCGAACCGGCTCGAGTATGCGAGCACGGCGAGCAAAGTGGCGAGCTTGTCGCCGGGGAGGTCGTCGTCGAGCAACGATCTGTCGAGTTTGATCACTTCCGGTGCCAGAAGGGGCAGAACCACCATCGAGTCGGGGTCGGCACCGACGTCGTCGAGAGCGATGATGATGCCGTCGCGTCGAAGTCGGTCGGCTGATCGGAGTAACCGCGCCGGATCTGTGAGCAGGGAGCGTTCAGCGAATTCCGCGACGGGCCGAACCTGCGACCCGCCTCCGCGCAACAGTTCGCTGAGGTGACGGGCCGAGGTCGATGACTTCTCGGAGGACATCGCTTCGGCTTCGATGTTGACGAACAACGTACGCGGCGCGTGGTCTGCAGGGGTGGACTGTGCCGCTGCGGCGACTGCCGACGCTATGCATCTACGGTCCAATTCCTCGGCCATCCCCATGGTCCGAGCGATATCGAAGATCTGTTCCGGCGAGGTGTCCGGAAACGCCGGCCACCGGGTGAGTGCCTCGTGCGCGACGACCAGCCCGGTCCTTGAGTCGACGATCGGCTGAAAGACTGAGATCAGTGAGCTGAAACGCTCATCGAAGTCATCGTCGACTCCCAACTTTCACCTCATATCCTCGATCCAAGTGCTGCACATGCACAAAGACTTCCGTTCCCTGCGCCGAGGGACGCGGGGGCGTTGCCTGGATACGGACTTTGCCACAGTGGTCATGTCGGCGACTGCGTTGCTTCCGACCCGCATTGCCGAAGAGTCTTTAGTAACGTGAAGCAGTCTGACGTGCCTCAGAATGTCGGACATGATCGGCGTTGCTTGTCGTCGACAGTCATTCGAAGGATGCGGAGCATCAGCAATGTCAGAGCACAGAGTGTTCGATCCGTCCGAGCGTGAACACGACTCGATCGTCCGTGGTCTGATCGACGATCCCGCCATCGGCGTCGTCGACACGACACCCGACCAGTTGGCCTCGCTTCGTGGGCTAATTCCTGCGATCGCCGGCGACCTCGCGGAAGAGCCACGGTGGGTGTACTACCCATGGCGGCGCTCACTGGTGCGGGTCCTCGGTCCAGGCGGCTTCGATCGGCTGCGACTGGACCGCAACAGAAACAAGATCACCACCGAAGAGCAAGCTCGGTTCAGAGGTCTGCGGGTGGGAATCGTCGGGCTGAGTGTCGGTCATGCCGTCGCACATACCCTCGCACTGGAGGGATTGTGCGGGGAGTTGCGTCTGGCCGACTTCGACGAGCTCGATCTGTCGAATCTCAACCGCGTCCCGACTTCGGTGCTCGATCTGGGCGTGAACAAGGCGGTCGTGGCGGCCAGACGAATTTCCGAGCTCGACCCCTATCTGAATGTGCAGGTCTTCGCGAACGGTGTGACGGCCGAGACGCTCGGTGGCTTTCTCGACGGACTCGATCTCGTCGTCGAGGAATGCGACTCGATCGACACCAAATTGCTGGTCCGCCACCACGCCCGCGCCCGAGGTATTCCTGTGGTGATGGAGACCAGCGACGGAGGCGTCCTCGATATCGAACGCTTCGATCTCGAACCCGACCGACCGGTGTTTCACGGACTGCTCGGCGAAATGGACACCGCGGATCTGGCCGACATGACCATCGAGCAGAAGAGCCCAATTGCAGCGACGTTGCTCGAACCGAGCAAGCTGACCCCTCGAATGATTGCGTCGGTGCCGGAGATCGGGCGCACGCTTTCGACGTGGCCCCAGCTCGGCGGAGACGTCGCACTCGGGGGTGCCGCTGTAACCGCTGCCGTGAGGGCATTCGGCCGAGGCGAACCACTCCCTTCAGGTCGGCGGCGGATCGATCTGGATGGGTTGGTACGCACCGGCCTCGACCCTGCCGCCGGTCCTGCAAACGTGTGAGCGGGCGCACCACCGGCGAGGAGCTCCGACAGATACTGTTTGTGGGGTTCGCCCAACCCTGATCCGAGGAATCATCCGATGAACGTGATCGACCAGTCGCCTCGTCGGCGCACGAACTTCTGGCGATCACGGCTCGACACCCGCACGGCCGCAGTCATCGCGAGCGCCACCGGTGCGGTGCCGCTGTTGGCCATTGCGCTGCTGTCACCGACATTCCTACGGCCGAACGCACTTCCGGTTCTCATCGCCGTGCTGACGTTCACCGCAGTCACCGTGCTTTTCGCCGCCAAGGTGGGGCGGTTGAGCGAACGCCAATTCGCGGTCCTGGGTTTCGGGGGTATGACCGGAGTCGCGATCAGTGCCTACCTGATCGCGGATCCGGCAGGAACGCGTGCGGTCACCTCGATGTTGGCCATCGTTCCGGCCATCGCCGCATCGAGCTCACCACCACGTGTGACTGCCGGCCTGTCCGCGGTCGCGGTGGTGATGGCCACGGCACTGTCGGTGATCAGTGTGGGGTCTTCCGGGTGGGCGGTGACTGCGGTCGCTATCGGTGCCGCCGTGACCACGGTGCTGGTGCCGGTCGCGCTTATCGGTGGCCTGCGCCGAACACTGTCGGTGGTCAACCGGAAACTGCAACAACTGGCCGACACGGATCCGCTGACCGGTCTGGTCAATCGACGCGGACTGCTGTCGAACGCCGGGATCCTGGTGCACGAGGCCTGCGAGCGAGGGAAACCGTTGTCTGCGCTCGTAGTCGACGTCGACTACTTCAAGGCCGTCAACGACACGGCCGGTCACACAGCCGGCGACCGAACGCTCGCCGCGGTTGCCGCTACCCTGGCGAATGCGGTGCACGCGGTGGTCGGCGCATCGGATGCGGTGGTTGCCCGGACCGGCGGCGAAGAGTTCCTGATCCTTGCCACACACCGAGAGGATCACGAGCTCACGCGGCGGATACTCGACCGAGTCCGGTCCGACTGCACGGTGACCGTGAGTATCGGAACGGTGACTGTGGACGTGCGACCGGCCGCGTCCGATGACGGTGCGTCACCCGCGACGAGCTTCGCTTCGACCGAATCGGGCGGTCTCGATCAGGTACTCGATGCGGTCGTCCGCGCCGCTGATGCCGCGCTCTACCGAGCCAAGACCGACGGCCGAGACCGCGCCTGCCACGCGGGGACCTTGACGATCAGCTGGCAGGGCACCGTACAGGGTCGGCAACACGAAAATGGTCGAGGCCAGTGATGTAGCGAGCCGCTATGCCACGAACGGGACGTGCCGATCGTCCCCACACAGTGCGCGGACCTCGTCGACCATCGAGCGCCACACCTCGGGCTGCGCGGCCTGTGCGAGGGTAGTTCGGTCCCACCACATCATGACGGTCCGGTACTGCTCGCTCGGATATGCGGCAGCGGGGATGCCGTGGTCGATCCGCCCACCGGAACTCTCCCACAATCGCAGGACGTGATCGGCCGCGCTGGCGAACAGGTACCGGCTGCCGGTCAATTCGAGCGTCGGCAACGCTGTTCGAGCCAGGACATTCGACACCGTCCGCCCTGCGGCCCCCGCATCGACCCACGCGCTTTTCATTTCCACGATTCCGTGGGGAAGTCGAGACCGAAGCAGGTCGGTAACCGGTGCCAGTCCGGGCGAGTCCTTCCACTCGGTGAGGACATGGGATTGCTCGACCATCGCGTACGGCCCCTGGGCTCGAACGCCGCCGAGCATCTCTCCTGCCTCATCGCACACCACGTAGAACAGTGCTGTCGTTGCGCCGGAAGCCACTTCTTCCATGTCGAGAGCCGCGGTGACACCGTGGCGTGAATACGACTCCCACGCTCCTTCGACGTAGCGGGACCACAGTTCCGGGGAGCCCGACGGCGTCGCGGCTGTCAATGTCAGGGCTCCGTCCGCGCAGGGCGTCGACCGGTGGACGGAGTCCAGCCGTCTCCGCTGGGCACGGACAAGGCTCGTGCTGTCCGCCGGTGCGTTGCGTACAGAGCCAGGGCGGCCTGCGTACTCGATGATGCGTGCCGAGGGCGTGCTGGGGAGGATGGGGGTCGTCATCGATGAGCTCCTGAGGGGGTGTTGCCCGATAACCCTTCTAAGGCATGTCGCGCATGTGTTCGATCTGAAACAGCTGTCAAAGCCATTGTGCAACAAACAAGATTACTGTCCGGTGTAACGCCATGAAACATACTTCTGGTCTGTTCGAGGAGGTTGAATGTGTTGTGTCACTAAGCCGTCAGCAAGGAAGCCGCAAGATTTATGACTTATCACATCGCCCGGATGTAGGAGGCCTCCGCGAGGACTTGTCGACAAGGTTCGGCCCACTCGCCGCCGCACCCGCAGTCAATCGGCGATGCTGCATTCGGCCCGGAACGTATGGCACGGCGGCCACGCTCGCTTCCGGTCAGGTGGAGGGAACCCAGGCACCCGCGTGGGCGTTGAAGGTCCATTCGATGCCCTCGAAGCTGACGGGGCTGTCGGGGTCGGCGGCGTCCAGTGGTTCGGCGAGGCCGGAGTCGATGGCCATGTCCATATCGTTGGCGGGGATGGTGCGCACTTCCTCGGCGGCAGTGACGTCGGCGACCGGTGCAGGCGGGGCCGGGGCCGGGGCCGGTTCGGGGCGGGCGTTGACGTCGGCGTCGACGAACTCCTCGATGCCGGCGAGCGTGGCCGGCGGCATTGGCCGGTGCGCGCATCGATCGTGGGTGCAGCTGTCGAAGTCCGAGATTTCACGGATACGTGTCATGAGCGGCCGGAACCACTGGGTATGCCAGGCGGTGAGGTCGTCCCGGTAGCCGTCACCGCGATAGTAGGCATCGGTCCACGCCGCCATCAGGGCGCTCAGTTCCTCGACGACGGGATCGTGGCGGTACCAGCACGGCGGAATCTTGGTGCCGAGCTCGTAGCGCCCGCGCAGCCAGGTGGTCCAGTCGATCAGCTCCGACCACAGCGCCCGCGCCTGCTCGGCGTCGAGGTAGCGCCAGGTGAACCGTGACGGCACCAGCTCATCCTGCTCGGCCCCCGGTGCGGTCACGACAGTGTCGTCCCGTCACTGACCTTGTCGAGCACCACCGCGCCGGACTCGGCCTCGGTACGAGGTGCGGTGCCCGACGCCACGATCTCGTCGAACACCTTCTGCGATTGCAGCACCGCGGCACGTGATGGTTTCTCGTCCCACACCGTCGGCAGGTGCACCAGGATCGGCGGCGCGGTCCGATAGATCAGCAGGCCTTGATCGGGGTCCATCTGACGGATCTGCGCCGGCGACATCACCGGTACTTCCCGCAGTGTCGGGCCGGACTGGGCGTTGCCGGAGGGCTGCCACTCGTATCGGTCGCCGAGCATCTTCGAGATCGCCTGCAGCTCGTCGCCTTTGAGGCCGGGAAGGATCAGCCGGGCGGGGGAGTTGTCGGCGAACATCTTGCCGGCGACCGCGCCCCAGCGGAGCTTGTTCTGCTCTTCGTTGTGGGCGTAGGCGTGGATGGTGATGCCGCGGCCGCCCGAGTCCGACATCAGATCCGGCAGGCCCGGGATCGGGGCGACGTTGTTGACTTCGTCGAGCTCGAATCGGATCGGGGGATCGAATCGGCCACCGGGTAGGGACTGCGAATGCCGGTCGGCGAGGTAGTGCACTTCGCTGGCCAGGGCCGCGATGAACGGTGCCGCAGAGTTGTCTTTGCCCTTCGACACCAGATACAGCGTGTCCGTGCCGGATCGAATGAACTCGTCGATGTCGAACGACTCGTGCATCGGTACGTCGACGGCCTCGAGCAGTGCGGGGGAGGCGAGCGGGGCGAGGAGTCGGCTGGCCGCGCCGATCATGTCGTCGGAGGAGTCCGATCCGGAGTCGAGGATCTGGCCGAGTTCGGCTTCCCAGCCGGGCATCGTCCGCATGAGGATCTCGCGTGGTTCGCGGCCTTTGCGCGAGTTCACCCACACGCGCAGCGTGGCCAGGTTCGCGCCGCTGATCGCGGCCGCGTGCAGGTAGCAGCGCAGCAGCACGACTGCTTTGTCTTCCCAGTAGCCGCCGTTCTTGGTGTCTCCCATCGGCATTGCCGACACCAGGCTCTGTGCGCGGCGGATCGCCACGTCCGGATCCTGGCAGCCGGAGAGGATCGACCAGCGGATCGGGTCGGGCCATCCGGTGATGTTGTCCGGATCGAAGATCGACACCCGCCCGAGCGCGGCGCGGTGCTCGTACGTCGCCGAGATCAGATCCACTTTCGTCGACGTCACGAGCAGGGTGCCAGGTGCGTCCATGCAGCGCTGATACGCCACGCGCCAGGTCTTACCCGAGCCGGTGACGCCCTCGACGAGCATGCAGTCGTTCTGCTTGATGTAGACGAACCTGTCGGGGTCGACCATGTTGCGGCCCAACGCGATCGCGACCTCGCTCGCGGCCAGTCTCGAGGCCCGCGTGCCCTTCAACGACGAACGGGTGGCGACGGCAGCGGTGCGGACACTCTTCTCGTCGATGCCTGCTCGGGCGAGCTCACGTCGGCCGGCGAATCCACGTTGCGCCTGATCGCGGTGGTGCTGCCAGTCGTCGATCTCGGAGTTGATCCACAGGGCTACAGCGGTATACAGCGCACCGAGCACCAGAATGCACACCCAGGTCACCCACGCCGGGCCCGGCTGCGCGGTTGCCGGCCACGCAGCCGCGGGGTCCGACGGGTTCGTGACCAATCCGCGGAAGATCGAGAACAGCTCACCGAGGCTGGTGGGCATCGCGATCACCTTGCCCGAGACCAGCGAGGAGACCATGCCGCCTCCGGCGACAGCGAACACGAGCCCCACGATTACAGCGGCACCGACCCACACTTCGGACGGAAAGAACGGATTGCTGGGCCTGCGGGGAGGGGATTGCATCGCACTCATCGAACTGTCCTGTCTTCGGTGGAAGGGACACGGCGGGAATAGCTTTCGAGCACGAGCAGCTCGGCGGCGAGGCCGACGGCGCAGTCCGCGTCGGCTACCGGGTCGAGCGCGGCGAGGTTGGCTCGTAGCTGCGTGATCCGGATGTACCGGGCCACCGCGTCGGCGTCGGCGTCGGTATCGGACATCGGGTCGGGATGGGTGATCTCGTACCGCCCCTGGTCGGGGAGGTATGTCGCGGTGGCCTGGCTCCGTTGACCACTGCGCTCAGTGATCGAGCGGGCGAGGTCGTGCGTGAGGCGGTGCGCGAGGTCCGGTGCCCATTGTCCGAGCGGCAGCGTCGAGTTCGGCAGCGGGCCGGGCCGGGTCGAGAGCACGCGTACATCGACGCCGGCCTCCAATCCCACGCTGCCCTGCCACTGGATCGGCAGGGCGACCTCGTCGACGGCGGCACGCAGGTAGCCCGGTGCCGGTATCCGCATCGGATCTTCGCCGAAATCGAGTGCCGGCGCGGTCCGCGCTTTCCGGACGCCGACGCTGTAGACCGGGATGGCGGCGAGGGCGCAAGCGATCTCGCCGGGGGTACCGGACACACAGACCTCGTCGTGCTCTTCGACAGCGATGGTGACGGTGATGTCGGCGCGGCGGGCCGCGAAGGTAGCGATGACGGCGAATCGTGCTGCGGCGGAGGCCGATGCGAACCGGCCCCCGGTCGAGCTGGTGTCGCCGGCGTACCCGATTGGGGCCGGCGAGCTCACGCGCACGTCGATGGTGCGGGAACGCCGGGCCGCTGGCGAGGAGGTGGTCATGCGGGCTTGACTCCTTTGACGGCGGCGTCGGTGTCGGTGAGGGCGATCTCCTGAGGGGAGCGCACGTGTTCCATCAGGATCGGGTCGGACGAGCCGATCTTGACCAGGCATTCGCCCTGGCCCAGGCCCATGATGATGTCGATCGACCCGGGTGGAAGGTGATACATCTCCGCGGTCTCGCGGGCGTCGTCGAAGCGTTCCTGCGCGAACAGGAACACGATTCCCGCTTCCTGCATCAGCGCCCGGGCGGGGGAGTCGTGGGACATGTCGGAGGGGTGGTGGAAGGCCGAGACGGTGGACAGACCCAGTCCGCGAGAGAGTTTCATGTTCGACCGGAACACCGCGCCGGTCGATCCTTCGGCGACGTGCCAGCCTTCCTCGACGATGAGAATGGTCTGCTTGGACACCGACGAACGCGCCGCGAGCAGGTTCGCCAACCAGGTGTTGATCACGGTCATCACCACCCGCAGCGCAGGCCCTTCGGTCGGCAACGCGGAGACGTCGAAATGCGCGAACGGATGCTCGAGCGCGGCCCGGACCTCTGGGGAGGTTTCCGCGTCGACGAGGCCCTTCAGATCCCGGTCGACCAGACGCAGCAGGGCCAAGCCCGGCTCGTAACCCCATTCGAGGGAACGCTCGGACCAGCGGTCACCGAAATACGTGCCGTCGTCGGCGGACGGTTCGACGAGGCGGCGCGCGAGATCCTTGAGCACCGGTGCGTGACCGGTGGCGGCAGCGTCGGCGTTGACCAGCTCCAACGCTCGGCCAACGGCGCTCTTCTCCGGGGTGGTCAGCGGGCGTTCCATCGTGTCGGCGAGGACGGCGAGCACGAGGGCTTCCTGACCGGCAGGGGTGACACCGTCGAGACCGCCGGCGTGCTCACCGCCGGTGGTGATCGCCGGGTCGAGCAGGTTCAGTCTGGCACCGCCGCCACCGGTTTTGAACCGGACCGATTCCACGTCGAGGGTGCGGGCGAAGATGGAGTACTCGCCCTCGCTGCCCTGGCGTTTCTTGTCGATGACCACTACCTGTCGGCCGAAGATGATTTGCCGCCACAAAAACGCGGTCTTGACCATCGAGGACTTGCCTTTGCCGATGTCTCCGACGACGCAGACGTTGATGTTGGAGATGTCGGTGCCGTAGAGCTCGAACGGATCGGTGATCACCAGATCCTGGGAGATCCGGTTCAGGCCGGTCACCGCTCCCTGGTGGCGGGCACTGCGGCGGCTGATGGCCAGATTCAGCGATTCGGACTGCCTGGTCGTACTCCACGCGCCTTCGGTGCGGGGTTCGTACCAGCCGTAGCGGTCGAGGAGCGTGAACCGACGAGGTGGCTTACGGCGGGCAATCCGCTTGGGAATCGCCTCCGCGGCCTCGAGGACGGCGGCGGAGTCGCCGATCAGGCGGGGGCGCGGCGATCGGGCCGGCTGCCCGGTCGCGGCCGGTCGGGTGGACGGACGACGGGTGGTGTGTTGCGGCATCGAAATCTCCTGGGCTACTTGGTGTAGCGCGTCACGGCGAGACCGCGGGCGAAGGGCAGGGTGGTGAACAGGGCGACGTCGTGCGTGTCGTCCTGCCAGGTGATGGTCTTGATGGCCGATTCGTCGGCGGCTTCCTCCACGCGCATGCAGGCCCGCTCGAGGTCGTCTTCGTCGCGTCCGGTGACCGCGATCGACAGGGAGTAGATGGTGCCGTGATGGCCCGAGCCGGGCGTCAGATCGGCGCGTCGGCGCCCGGATGCGGTGGCCATCACTTCGGCCGAGCCGTCGCCGGTGATGCCTTTGCGTGCTGCGCTTTCCTGCGCCGCCTTGTCCTGGGTGAAGTCTTGACTCGCCGCTTCCCGGGCGACGGCGTCGGGCACGAAATCGACTCGGACACTGACGGTTCGGATAGTCGGGGAGGGCGGGTTCTCGTCGTCGCCGATGTCGGGGGCGACCCCGGTCAGCAGCGGTGCGAGCCACAGTGGGCCCAGCGGAATGGGTTCGATGCTCGCCGGCGGGAGGAACCCGACACGGGTGTGCCAGCGTCCGGATACCACCACCGAGTCGTGGCCACCGACGTAGGAGGGCCAGCAGTTCGACCACCGCGCCCCTTGGTGACGATCGAGTGGGTTCGACGGGTCGACGAACGCGCGGATCAACGCGCAGGTGCGTTGCTCACCGAGGACCTGGACGCGGCCCATGCCGGCGGCGACGAGTTTGCTCACCGCGCGCATCGTCTCGTCGCGGATCACTTGGGCGACACCGCCTTCGAATCGGGCACCTTTCCCGCCCGCCGCTCGGGCGGCCGAGTCCTCGAAGTGGTCGGTCTGGGGGAACTTGAGCACCACGTACGCCCGGTGCTCT
>NZ_LVCV01000013.1 GCF_001647195.1 Rhodococcus sp. EPR-157
GAATGGAGCGGTGGATCAGCTGAACTCCGCGGATGAGCGAGGTCTTGCGGGCCATCGAGGCGCTGAACAGACCGAACTTCTCCGAGGTCGTCGCCCAGGCCGCGTCGGTGCGCAGCCCGCCGGCCAGGCCCTGCACGGACAGTACGACGGTGTAGTAGGCCCGCTCGCCGGGGTTCGCGGTGCGGACGATGAACATCTCGTCCAGGCCGGTGCCGGCGACGTCGAGTGGGGCGGTCCGCCCGAGCGGGACCGGGTACTCCCAGCCGGGGTCGAGATCGGTGCTCCCGTAGGCCGGGTCGTCGGCGTTGCGGTAGACGTGCTCCCCGCGCCGCATCCGCGACCAGTTCCGCAGTCGGTGCAACTGCCGTGCCGCCAGGGAAACATCCCCGAATTCGTATGTCGAGGCGAACACCCCGACGTAGAACACGGCCACGAGCCCGACGGTCATCGCGCCACCGCCGGCGGCGAAGTAGTAGACGACGCCGATGATCAGAGCCGCGGTCCAAGTGATGAGCACCGGTGCCGAGATCCCGGTCATGCCGCGGCGCGCGATCTCGCCGCCCAGGATGGAGGTTCTCTGCTCGCTGTCGTGCTCGACGATCTCGGTCGACATCGCTTACCTGCCTTCGGCTTCGGACGGTGCGGACTCGGCACTGGATTTGGCTTTGTTCATCGCCGCTGCTGCGGACTGCGCGGCGATCGGCACCGCAGCTGCCCCGGCCGAGGCGACCGTCGCGGCCGATCCCGTCGCGAGCTTTCCGCCGAGTCGGCCGGCCATTCCCATGGTCGAGCGCTTCGGTGTCGACGCCCCGCCCTTGTCTGCGCCGCCGCTGTGGGCGGCCCCGGTGGTGTGGCCGGGGGTGGAGTTGGTCGACGGCGTCGAATGCGTGGATCGGGTGGCCTTGTCGACGCCGTCGCCGGAGCGGGTCGAGCGCGGTGTGACGGTCGACCCGCCCCCGCCACCACCACCGCCGCTGCGGCTGCGGAACAGGGCCGAGCTGCCCACGCCTCCGATGACACCACCGGCAACGGAGCCACCACCGCCGAACCCTTCGGAGTCGGCTTTGGTCGGCAGGATCGGTGCCCACTTGAGCATCGCCCACGGTGCCAGGCCGACGACGACCATCGAGGCCCCGACGAGCACGAGAGCCCCGAGCGATGTCAGGTCGCCCGAGCCGCCGCCGCCCGAGAGCAGAGCGTTGTTGGCCCCGGCGAGCACGATCGCGATGAGCAAGAACAGCATCGGCTTGCTGAGCACGATGCCGACGAACGTGAACAGTGGCCGCAGCGCCTTGGTCCGCCACGTCGGGTGCACCCACATGCCGTAGCCGATTCCGGCGACGCACGCGGTCAGCGGAAGCCCGATCTGGTGCATCAGCAGACCCAGATAGACCGACATCGCACCGAGCAGCAGGATCCCGAAGAAGACCAGGCCGACGATCGAGCCGCCGACGACGGTGTCCTTGTTCAGCGTGCCCATCGTGGCGTAGATGTTCTGCACCATCTCGGTGATCGTGGAGCCGCTGAAACTGGCGATGCCCTCGGTGAGCACTGACGCGAACTCGATCAGCAGTTGAGCCAGGGCCAGGGAGAACAGCATCATCACCACCCCGGCGGGCATGTAGCCGAAGACGTTGGTCACCAGCTCCGACGGCGAGCCCTTGTGCCGTGATCGCATGATCGCCAGCAGTACCGCCAGCGACATGACCATGATTCCCAGACCCGTCGATCCGGCGTAGTAGGTCACGAACCACTGCTGGGTGGGATCGAAGTCGCCGGTCGAAGTCAGCCCACGGAGTACGGCGTCGGTGAGTGAGAGTGCCCCGCTCTTGGTGGCGTTGACCCAGTCGTCGATCACGGTGGTCGGATCGGTGACGAAGTCGACGACGTCGTTCGCTGCCCCCGAGATCCAGGAGAACGCCTGCAGGTAGGCCTTGCCGAGCTTGTACTGAGGGGTGGCCGCGATGACCTTGCCGAGAGTGTCCTCGAGGCGCTCGGTGAACGAGGTGTTCTTGTCGATCCAGTTCGCGGTGCCGGCGAACAACCGCCCGATCGACAGATTCCAGTCCTGGCAGCGGCTCGAATCTGCCCGTTCGGCCTTCGAGCAGTCCACGAAGAAGGCGTGCATGCAGTACTGGTCGCCCGAACCCTGCGAGCACGGGTCCGACCAGGCGGCGTCGGGCACCTTGTCGGCACCGGGCAACGCCTTGATCGCGGTCAGCGAGTCCGCGTCCGGGCTCTGCGCCCAGGCGAAGCCCCATGTGCCCCATTCCTTGGTGCCCCACCGGGCGAGGTCCTCGGCGCAGGTTCCGGTCGGTGGGTGAAAGCTGGTGTCCCCGGCCGGAAACACCGTCGGCAGAGCGTCGGCGGGTGGTTCGGTCCCGTCGGCGACGGCCTGACGGGTGATCTCGGCCGTGGCCTGGGCCTGCCGGTCGGAGCCGACCGCGCCCGCACCGCCGAGCATGACGGCTTTGTTCTCGTCCGATGCGGTCCAGTACAGGAGCCGGTTTTCGTTCGTGAGTGCTTGGGAGATATAGGTTCCCAGGTCGCCGCCGTGGTCTGCGCAGTTGCCCGTGAACCAGGGCCCGCTCCGAAATTCCTCGGTGCCGCCGATGAATTTCTTGAGATCGTCCGGGAAGTGCGCGGGCAGCCTCGATGCCGGTTGTTGGGCGGTGACCGCCCCCGGTGCGGGGGCGGGAACGGCGGAAGGCTGGGCGAGCGCAACAGCGGGTGATCCGAACAGTGCCACCAGTGCGGCGGTGACCGCGATGAGAACGAGACGGCGAATCATGTTCTCTCCTAGTCGATGTAGAAGGTGTAGTACCCGGCGGTCAGTTGACCGCCGAGCGCGGAATCGGCGGCCGGGTAGGACGCGTCTTCCGGGCGCGGGCCCTGGCGGTAGGACCAGTCCTTGGCCTTCCAGTCCCCGTCCTGCCAGACCAACGAGATGTCGGTGG
>NZ_LVCV01000014.1 GCF_001647195.1 Rhodococcus sp. EPR-157
GTTCGATCTCGCGGGCCAGTTCGGCGCCGGGGTCGGCGGCGATCATCGTCGAGCGGACATCGTTCATGTCGATGCGGCCCTGGCTGGCCTGATCGAACGCTTGGAGCACGTTCACCGCGGCCGTCGATGCGCCTTGGGTGTCGCGGGTGTAGCCGCTGGGGACACCGTTGTTCACCGTCGTGGGCCCGTGTACTGCGCGGATGGCATCGCTGCCGCCGGTCTCGTCGGAGCCGCCCGACAGACCGACCACTATCACCGAGACGACGGCGACGATCGCCAGGGCGACGGCCCCGAGGACGATCCAGCGTTTGGACCTGGACGTGCTGTCGGTGCGGCGGTCACCGGCGTCGCTGCCGGTGTTGGGGGAGCTGGAGGGTTCGGAGCCGACATTGCGGTAGTCGATGGCCATGATGGGTGCTCGTTTCTGCGGACGGTGCCGCGTCGGGGAGGGGTAAGAGTGGTGGTCGGAGCCGGGTCGGCTATGCGCCGGGCTGAACGAGGAGCAGGACTGCGCCGACGATCGGCGAGACAGCGGCCACTCCGCCCAAGATGATGAGGGAGAGCTTGAGATCCTCGCCCGCTTCGCTCAGATCGCTGGACATGCCGCGCTTGCGGGCCTTCCTGGAGCTGAGGAACGAGGTCAGTACCCACAGGCCCGCGAGGGCGATGCTGGCTCCCCAGATCGCCGCGAGTAGGCGCTTCCACGTCTGGTTCAGAGCGGGCCCGAACAGGCCGATGTCCGGGTTGACCCCGTCGTACGGGTTGACGGTCTGGGCGGCGGCGACTCCGCCGGCCAGGACGGTCAGCGCGGCGGTGAGGGCGAGGACGCCGAGGATCCGGCGTGCTCGGTGCTCGGTGCGGGTCGCGGGTGTGGTGACGGATTCTGTGTCCATCGGGGGTTCCTTTCCGAAACGGGTTGTTCTGCAGTGCCAGTGGATGTACGAGGTGGGGCTACTTGTCTTGAATGCGGCTCACCTCCCAGCCGTCGGAGCCGCGCCGCAGGATCATCGCGACGACCCGTTCGCTCACCGGTGCCCCGTCGATGGTTTGGGTGACGCGGTAGGAGCGGTAGGCCGTCGAATCGGTCTGTGGGGGAACGGGTTCGTCGTCGGCGACGAGATCGGGGGTCAGGACCGCGCCGCGCGCGGCCCAGGCCAGCCACTGCGCGCCGGGGCTCGATTGCGCTGTGGTGGAGGTGATCTCACGTGCGTACTCGGAGGTGAGGAGCGGTGCGGTGCGGGCGGCGGCATCGTTGGGTCCGGCGTCGACGGCGGTGTTCCAGGTGAACCAGACCGCCAACGCCGCGGTGGCCACCGAGTCCGGATCCTGCCGGTCCACCCCTGCCGCGATGTCGGGTAGCGCGGTCGCGGCCGGCGGCGGGGTCCGGGTGGGATCGCTGCCGCTCGGCGGGGGCGTACCCGGGGTCCACTGCTGCGCCGGGATCGACGGGGCATCGGCACCGCCGGTCTCCTGGCCACCGCACGCGGTGAGAACCGTTGCAGTGATGAGGATTACGGCGAACGCGGTGCGGGTGGTTCTCATCCGAATCTCCGTGCTGTCAGGCCGCTCGCGGGCGGGGTCCAGTCCGATACCTTCACGACGTCGCCGGACTCCGGTGCCTCGACGACCTTGTTTCCGCCGAGCCAGATGAAGATGTGGCCCGAGTGGGGTTGGATGATGTCGCCGGGAGCGAGCTCGCCGGGGGTGGCGATCACGCGGCCGCGGCTGTCGGCGATCTGCGCCGAGTCCTGGTGGGGGAGCACGATCGCGCCGCCGGAGGCTTGCGCGACGGCGTAGAGGACCAGTCCGGAGCAGTCGAAGCCGACCTTGTCGAAGTCGCCGATCATGTCTGCGCGGCCGCCGCCGTCGCTGACCCCGCGAGTGGGGCCGTTGCGGTCGCCTCCGCCCCAGGCGTAGGTGGTGCCGAGCCAGCGCATCGCGGCCGCGACGACGTTCTGACCGAACGGGCCACCGGGGACGATGCCCGGTGTGGCCTGGGGGACGGCGACGGAGAACGCTTCTGCTGCGCGGCGGGGAATCTTCGCGACGTAGTCGAGGGTTTCGGCGTTCTGGCACACCCGGCCCTGCGAGAGGGTCGCACCGGGACCGCAGTTGTACATCGACAGGTACAGCTCGGTCAGGTCGCCGCTGAGCTTGCCGGCGGCGAGCGAGTCCTTGGCGATGCCCGCCAGCTCGCAGTCGTAGGCGGCTTGGCTCATCACCGCGTCGGCGATGCTGCGGGTGTCCTTGCGGCGGTCTCCGTCTCCGTCGACGCCTTTCGCCGCCCACGTGGCGGGCATGAACTGCGCAGGCCCGTCCGCGCCCGATCCGTTGTTGTGGGCGTTGACATCGAACCCGCCCTCTTGTTCGAGCTGCGCGGCGACGACCGGGGCGGTGACCTCGGGGCAGACAGTGCCGGCCTTGACGATCCACGGCTCGAAGTCCGCCGGGACCGACCCCGGTCGCAGTCCGGTCGAGCCGGCCGGGACACCGCATCCGGGTTTGATCGCGGCGGCAAGTTTGACCGATCGACTCGATACGCCCTGCGCCGCGGCACCGGTGGTCGGGGTCGCGGCGGAGGTGCCGGCCGGTCCCTCCGCGAGAACGTCCGCGGTGGCGGTCGGTGCGGTGGCACCGGCGGCGGCGAGCCAGGCAACGGGATCGACCGGGCTCGATCCGGACGCGAGGCGCGTGCCGGGCCAGACCTCGAAATGCAGATGCGGCCCGGTGGATTGACCGGCGTTGCCGACGCCGCCGATCGGATCACCGGCCTCGACGGTCTGGCCCGCGGTCACCCCGACGCCGTCGTCGTTCATGTGGCCGTAGACCGTCGAGAGCGACTGTCCGTCGACGGTGGTGTCGATGATGATCCAGTTGCCGAACCCGCTGGCGTGTTCGGCCTTGACGACGGTGCCGTCGGTGGCCGCATAGATCGGGGTCCCGATCGGGGCGGAATAGTCCTGGCCCTGGTGTCCTTCCGCTTCGCCGGTCACCGGATTGGTGCGGGCACCGAAACCGCTCGTGGCCTGATATGTGCCTTCACGCAGCGGCATCACCACTGTTCCCGTGTGCGGGGCCACCGCCGCCGCGCCGGCCGGCAGGCAGGTGCCTTCGTCGACCGGCGGTGTGCGGTCACCGGAGAGGACCCCGAACATGCCGATCGCAGCGACGGCGGCGATCAGCAGCAGGCTCAGTGCGCCCGCACTGCCCTTGCTGCCCTGCTGTGATGCTGCCATCGGTGCATGTCCTCACGAATCGAAAGAATGATCAGTGCCCGCCCGGACACCTGTGCTGGTACGCGTAGTTCGGTTGTGGTGCTGTAGTTTTCGGTTGCTCTGCGTCATGCCCGCCCGGCTGCAGAGCCTGCTCGGCGGCTGGTCAGCCCCCGATCTTCTGGGTGAAGAAGTCGATGAGCCATTGCAGGGCGCTGCGGCCGGTGGAGTCGACCGTGAAGTCGCCGTAGGACTGATGCGCACCGGAGGCGAAGAACGTCGCGGCGTCGATACCGGCACCGACCAGCTCGGCCGCGTCCCCTGCGCCTGGTGAGGAGGCCAGTGAGACGAGACTGCCTGCCAGACCGGCGAAGTCGCCGCTGGAGGCTTGCTGGCCGATCGCCGCGGATTGTCCGGTGACCTGGGTCTGCGCGCCGAGCTGGTCGGGGCTGGTCTTGGAGGATCCGGTGAGCACTCCGACCGCAACCGAGGCGAGGTCGAGCCCGATGGGCAGCAGCTCGGCGGCGGCCGCGAGGTTGCCGGTTTCGAGGATCTTCCACGCGACTTCCTGGATCGCGCCGACATCGTTGGCCAGGCGGATCACGTCGACGTTGCCGAGCAAGCTCAGAACCAGGGAGGCGATCTGCGCCGAACCGCTGGGGTCAGGGATCATCGCCACCAATGCCGCGAGGGTGTGCAGGTCCACTCCCGCGGCCATTTTCACGATCGGCGCGAACTGGTTGTTCAGGTCTCCGGCGATCTTGTGCGATCCCGCGACGTCGAGAGCGGCGACCTTCTGCGGCAGCGCGATCAGGTTGTCGACGATGCCTTGGTAGTCCAGGCTCGTGAAGCCGGTCGCGACGTTGACGACCTGGTTGACCACCGTCTTCGGCTTGAGCAACGAGAGCACCTGCGTTGCCGAGGTCAGCGCATCCGGGGACACGGACTGCAACGGTGCGACCTGCCCGCTCAGGGTCGACGCGGTGCCGGCGAGGCCCGCGGTGGTGCCGGTGCCGCCCAGCACCGACGAGGCGGTGTCGGCGATCGAGGTCGCTGTGCTCAGGACTGCGGGAATGTCGATCTGATCGAGCGCGTCGAGAACCGTGGAGGTCTTCGCTTCCGGTGATCCTTCCGGTGCGGTGTCGAGAGTCGAGCGGATGCCGGGGTTCGCGGCGATCACCGACTGCACATCGGCGACCGGTTCGAGGGTGTTGAGCAGCGCTGTCGCCGAGGCCCCGACGCTGGCGACCTGCGACTGAGTGCGGTTGGTTCCCACCGAGTCGGGCAGGGTGGCCACCCGCTCCCCGAGAGTCGATGCGGTGTTCGCGGCACCGGCCAAATCGACGCGGGAGAAGTCCGAGACCAGCGACGACGAGAAATCGCTGACCCCTCCCGACTGCGTCGGTGTCGTGCCCGGTTGCGTTCCGGCACCGGTGACGCCGCCCTGCGCGGACGTCGACGGCACTGCGGTACTCGACGCTGCTGCGCTTGATCCGGATCCGGTCTGTCCGCCGGTGGTGGCCGGGTCGACGGGCTTGTTCGCCAGCACCTTGCCCAGGCCAGCGAGCAGACCGTCCTTGCCGGCGTTCGTCGAGCAGTACAGGTCCGTGGGATTGCAGAGCTGCTTGACCACCGGGGCGAGAGAGCCGAAGCCTTCCGGCCGGACCCCGCCGATGCCCTGGCCGTCGACCTTCGGCCCGACGACGGTGCCGCCCGCGGTGCCCTGGTGCGGATCGGCGACCAGACCGACACCGAGAATCCGGGCCGCGGGAACGACGCCGCGTCCGTTGCCGATCTCGGCGGCGATGTCGCCGGCGGCGTCCGCGCCCTGGGAGTAGCCCGAGAGCAGGAACTTCGACGTCGCGCACGCGGAGGTGAGGATGTTGTTGATGGCGCTCTTGCCGGTTTCCTTGCTGTCGGCGTAGGTGCGCCCTTTGTCGAACGCCGAGGCCGCGTACGCCGGGTAGTAGACCTCGATGTCGTTGCCGTACTTCTGTTTCAGTGCGTTGCCGACAGTGGCGAGCATCCCGACCGGGGTGGTCGGATTCGCCGCGGCGTTGGTCTCCCACGTACCGGGGGTCATGATCGCGACGTACTTTGCGCACGAGGTCGCCGCCGTCGCAGCCGGGGCAGCGTGTGCGGGGACGGTGCCCGCGGCCAGGACCACCGCGGAGACGACGACGGTCAGCGCCGACAGTGTCCGGCGTTGTCGTCGCCGCGGTGTGGGGTGCGTTCTCTGGCCGGTCATCGTGTTTCTCCTCGTGTGCTTGAGCGGGGTGGGGACGGGTCAGGCTCCGCGACGGTCGCGGCTGCGCCGCTCCCACTGCGAAAGCTGTGGGGGCGGCGCGCTGTCGGGCTGGCGGTACACCGATTGCGGGGAGTACGGATCGGTGAACTGATAGGCCGCGCCGGCTCGTGCCGCGGCGACGTTGTCGGCGACCAGGGCGGTGACGTTGGTGTAGGCCTCGATCGTGGCGGGCGGGAGGTCCTTGTAGAGGATCCGGTCACCGCGGGCGAGCGCTGATTCGTACGGGGCCTGAATGAAATTGCTGTCCTGGACACCGAGATTGCGCAGATCCTCGAAGACCGCCGAAGCCAACTGCGGGTTGGAATCCGGTGTTGCACAGGTCACGATGACCGTCGACGCCAACAGGTGCCCGTAGCCGCGAGCGATAATGCCCTCGAGCATTTGATAGACCTGCCGGGCGATGTCGAGGCGTAGCGGGAGCGGAACGACCAGGGCATCGGAATGCTGTACGGCCCACTGCCAGCTCTCGGCCAAGGGATTTGCGGCGGTATCGATGACGATCAGGTCCCGGTGTCGGCGCAGCACTGCCATCACCGCAGCGCATTCGTCCCACCCCAGGTTGCGCTCACGGTCGGCCGAATTGTCCGCAGCGAGAATGTCTTCCATCGTCGGCTGACGCCGCAGGAACGCATTGAGCGACCCCGACACCGCCGACGAGGACGCCAGCTCGTGTGCATGATCGAGCAGGTCCCACACCGTGAGCTCCGGATCGGTGGTGCGGGCGGCGCGATCGCCGAGACTGCCGAGTGATTCGCTGGCGTCGAACACTGTCACCCCGTGGCCACGGTGCTTACCGAACGTCGAACCGAGCATCACCGATGTCGGGGTCTTGCCCGCCCCGCCCTTGGGGTTGATGACCGAGACCCCCGAGCACCCGGGAAGAGGCTGCTGCACAACGCGAATCGACTGACGCAGTCTGACTTCGGCAGATGCAGGCTTGGGCCTCAGGTGAGTTCCCAAGGCGGCATTGAGCCGTCCCCGCAGGCCTGCTTTGGCCGGCTCGACGGTCGGGTCTTCCTCCTGGCGGTCGAACAGTCGCGCTCGGTAGAACGCTGTGGGGTCGACATCGGGTGTCTCGACCGCTGCCAGTGCGTCCTGTCCGACTCCGTACGGATCCGGTGTCGTGTCGGTGTGGACGTCTTCTGGAGGCTGTTCGTCCGGTTCGGATTCGGGTCGGCGAAGACGCTGAGCGCGGAGGTTGACGGTGTCCTCGGCTTCGTACCCTGCGACGGGGTTGTCGACGTCCGGGCGCGGGTGCTGTTCGGCCATCAGCCGACCTCCGCTTGATCGTCGACGAGTAGGTCGGAGAGCCGGATCGCCTGCCACGGACGGTGTCCGGGAACCTCGCACCACACGGTGGCCGGATTGTCGTCGTCGATCTCGAGGCGTTCGAGGTGCACTCCGTAGCGTGCCGCGAGGGCTGCGAGCCGGGTGCCGTCGAGGTGCGGGTTGGAGATGTGCAGAATCAGCCGGATCGCGGGGGCTTCGAGCTCTTCGCGTAGTTTGCCGGCGAGAAAGGCTGCCTTGCCGGCCGCGGAGTCGTCGGCCGATGTCTGATCGCCCTGACGGAACACCGCGTCCTTGCTGTGGAATGTTCCGTACCAGGCTGTTTCGTCGCCGTCGCCGACCACTGCGAAGCTGCCGCGCTCGTCGCCTGCAGCGTAGAGCTCGACCACCGGTGCGGCGGCGGCCGCGGAGGCGACCGCGTCGGTGACCTGCTCGGCTTCGTTGGCGCGCATTCCGTCGTAGTCGAGGTCGAGCTGCTTGTAGAGCTCTCGTTTGACCTTCTGCCACATCGACCAGCCGGACAGGCCCGCCTGCTCTGCCCAGGCGCGGATCTCGCTCGCGGTTGACGCCCTGAGGGTCTCGTGTGCCTGTCGTACTGCGGTGGCGGCCTCGGCCCATTCGCTCGCTGCATCGCTCATGTCCTGGCGTTCCTTTCGTGATGGCTGTTCGCCGCGGTGCTGCGGCGGCGGGTGTTCATGCCTGCTCGATGGCGGCGATGACGTAGCGACCGTCGACCTGGTCGGTGGTGATCCGTTGGCGGTACTGCGTCCCGGGCCCGTTCGGTCCGCTCTCGGTGAGGGTGAGGGTGTAGGAGCCGGTGCGCAGCGGGTCGATGTCGAGGCAGTAGGTGGTGCCGGCCGGGACGGTGGCGATACCTGCATCGAGGTTGGCTTCGACGGTGAACGGTGCGCTCGTCAGGGCGTTCGGTGAGACCAGAGCGTGCGCGGCCGCACCCGATCGCTGGACGTAGTAGGCGTGCTCGAACGCGGCGATGACCCCAGGGCCGCTGTTCTGGTCACCGGTCGGCATCGAGCAATCCGGTCCGGCGGCAACGGTTGTCGGTGCGACGGAGGACGAGGCGATCGTGTCGGCGGCTGGTGTGTCCGGCTCGGAGTCGCCACCGCTGAGCAACACAGCGGCGGCGACGCCCACGAACACGACAGCAGCCCCGGCTGCCGAGACCGCGCGTCGGCGCGATCGCGGCACCCGGGGCGAGCTCGACGGCACCCCTGATCGGGCTGGGCCGGTGGCACTGGCAATCGGAGATGTCGTCGAACGGCGCATCATCTGGATAGGTCCTTCCTGGCTGGTCCAACTGGCTGGCTGTAGGGCGGAATCAGGCGGGTGCGAACGCTGCCTGCAAGCCGCCGAGAGCGGCAGTGGCCTGATCGACCAGAGGAGCTGCAGCCGACTGCACCGTCTCGACGGTCTGAGCCACCTGCGGCTGTTCGAGGGCCGTCGAGGTGAAGCCCTGCACTGCCGAGGCCGCCGGTGCGGTCCACACCGACGCATCGTTGACGGCTTTGTCGACGATCGGAGCCGCGTTCTGAAGGGCTGCGTCGGCCGCCGCGAGAACCTGGCGGCCGTTCGGGTCGGCCGCGAGATTGTCGCGAACCTGCGCGATGGGGCCGGGGAGATCGACTGTCGCGGCCGGCGGGATCGTCGGGACGCTGTCGGCAGCCGGGGGAACCACCACAGGGGCGGGGGCCGGCTCTTCGATGATCTGCTGCTCGCCGCCGAGAACGGTGGCACCGAGGATGCCGCCGATGACAGCGCCTGCGCCGGTCAGGCCCAGCACGATCGGTGCCGACAGTGCTGCACCGACGCCTGCTCCGGCAAGTGCGGCTGCGCCGGGGATGAAGACCCAACCCACCGGTCCTCCCCAGACGACCGCACCGGTGCCGGCGGTAGCGGCGACTCCGAGTCCACCGCCGATAGCAGCAGCGGTGCCGGTGATCACTGCGGCCGGGACCACCGATGCCGCGAGGCCGACAGCGCCACCGGTGATGACACCGGTCGCGGTACCCGCTGATATCCGGTCGGCGCGGGGCGCGTCGGCGAATCCGTTGTCCACGAGCCAGTTTCCGCCATCGGCTTGTATCGCCTGCAACGTGTTGTTGGTACGTGTGAGCAGATTTTGGTCGACGATGTTGGTATCGACCGGCACCAACGTGCCGCCGACGATGAAGGTTCCGGGCGGGGCCTCGATCGGGGCGATGACCTTGCGCTGCACCGTCGGGACCGGCGGCGGTGGCGGCGGAGTCGCCTGCAGCGCCGGGGGTGTTTCGCTCGGGGCGGCCTGCGGAGCGGGGGCTTCGTAGTAGGTGTTCTGGTAGTTCGAGGACTGCTGGTTACCGGCCAGGTAGTCGTCGTAGCTACGCGACGGGGTTTGCTGCACCTGTGGTGAGGGCTGGTAGCCGTCCAAGTACTCACGCGGTTTCGGAGCTGGCGGCGGCGGGGTGGCCGGTGCCGTCTGCGGTGTGCTCGTGACGCCCGGTTGTGATCCTTGAGGACTGGTCACTCCCGGCTGAGATGGTGCAGCCTGCGCGGGAGCGGCCTGCATGGTCAGGCCGGCGATCGTCACCGCGGCCACGACGGGCAGCGATTTGATCACCCGCCCTCGCTTCTTGGATGAGCGGTGGTCTTCGGTGCCCGGTGATGCTGGCATTGGTGTCGATCCTTTCCTGGTGCGACCCGGCGATCGGGTCGTGCTGGTGAACGCGATTGCGGAGCAACCGTTCTGGCGACAATTGGTTATAGGTAAGTCGGTGAAGAGAAGTGGATGGGTGCGTGCGATCCATAGGTTGTGGGCCAGTCGCACGCACCCATCACGTGCTAAAGGCTCAGACCCAGCCGAAGACCACCGACCAGAACCAAGGCTGCTGGAAGATCCACATCGGGTATCGGAATCCTTTCTGTGCGAACGGGTGTGAGGGCCAAGGGTGATGTCCCGGCGGGGCCGCGCAGCGCTGAACATGATGAAATGCGCTCACTGCGCGACCTCGCGCCGGTCCACCGGCTGAGCTACAGGGCGCGGGGAGCTCCTGCAGCTCACGAGTGGGACTATCAGCGAAAGCCCATCCGAGTCGGGTTGCAGTCCGGACTGTCAGGTTTGGGGCTTACGGGTAGGAATGGACCGCTCATTGCACGATGTGGATGGACCCCACTCTGCTAGCAGGGCTCCGTCGTCACCGATGTATTGGTGGCGACCGGAATGCCCTTGCTCAAGCGAGCAGGCAATCAAGTCGCCATGTGTGCGATTTACGACGATTGACGCACAGAACTGTTTCTGCGCGAGGAAATTTGGCACCATCGCATCCCGTGTGGCACTCACCTTGATTCGCCCCCGTAACCCCGGCGAAAGCGGCGATGTCGGGCGGATGCACCTGCCGTCGCACCTCGTCCCAATGCTGAACTTCGACGACGGCAAATGCTGATCTCAGCCGTCGACTGCAACTGCGATGTTGCAAGGGCAAAAGACGCGAACATGTAGAACTCCCGACAGGAATGATCGGACGGATTCTGTGAACAGACCGACCTGATGTCCCGCGCTACAAGCAGTGCCGAGATAGACAAGCACCGAGGATTCCCTGTTGGGCGCGCATCAGGACTGTAGAACAGGTTCTGCGCATGGCGCAATCGGTTCTGCTTTGTGGGACTCAAATCGAATGAGTACATAACCGCAACAGTAACGCGCAACTATAAAACGCACAAGAGTTCGCAGTCGTCGTCGATCGAGGAAGATAAGACTGTCTTGCAAGGTCGACAGGGAGTTGGGACAGTGCCGCGAAGCGGAGTTCGTGGATTTCGCGCCGACCGGTTGCGGGAGCTACGGGTACGTGCGGGGTTCAGTGCTGACGACCTCGCGGCGAAAGTGGGCGCGACCAGACAGGCAGTATCGACCTGGGAGACGGGGCGCTCGACGCCACCGCCTGCGACGCTTGGTCGGATCGCGAATGCCCTGCACACGTCGGTCGCAGCGCTGGTTCCGATCCCGGAGTCTCAGCTCAGATTGTCCGACCTGAGGGTGCACGCCGCGCTGTCCCAGGGCGACGCTGCAAAACTGCTCGGGATGTCGACAACCGTTCTCGCCGACATCGAACGTGGGCGCAAGCCCGCGACCGAGGAGCGCATCGAGTCGTTAGCCAAAGCGTATGGCGTATCGACTCGGACGGTGGCGGCTGCGTGGAGTCGAACTCGCGATGCCCGCACGACACGCGCACAGTCCCTGTAGAAAACGCAACTATTAAACGCACTTCCAGCGTTCGCGCTTCAACTGCACTCAGTCCGCAATGAGCTATGTGGATCCGTATGAATCCGCGAACTTATTTACTCCTCGGACAATTCGGTCAGAGTGACGAGTGCGGCCGTAGTGTGCTGATCGAGCGAGACCAAAACCGCGTCGATCGTCATAGGCTTCCAATTTCCGTCAAGAGTTCTGAAGCGAAGCACGCCGTTGGCGCGTTCGCGTGCGAGGGCGTTCGACATTTGCTTCGCAATCGGTACGTCGTCCGGATGAATCGCCGGCACCGGTTCGTCAGGAAGATTTTCCCAGCAGATATCCGGTGCGGGGTCAGAGTTGTACCAGCGCAACAAGTTGAGAGTTCTGAGGTTGACCAGCGCGCGGTACTCGCCCGCCTTGGTGGAAGCCTCCAGAACGCGATGCTCGAGAATCGTAGGTGGAGGAGCGATATTGATTTCCCCTGCGGGGCCGATGTCGTGGGTGATACCCCTCAAAATGACTTCGGTGCCCGAAACCCCGTCTTCGGCAATCATCCGGCACGAGAAGTGCGCAGCCCGCAGTTCGCCGTCGTCCCGCCTCACCGTCCAGACCGCTTGGTGAGTGGTGCCCGGCGCTGATTGCACGATCTTGGCCATCGCCTCGCTCTCGTCGCGATTGGTGACAAGTCGGGTGAACGCTCCGGCGAGTGCACGCTGGGTTTCGCGCTCATCCTGCGGAACGCGGTAAAGGTCGAGTAGATCGTTGCTACCGCTTGCGGTGCTCTTGGTTAGGTTGAACTGCCACGCCCCAGCGGCGTCCCGACGAGGTGGAGTCTCGTCGCGCTGGCCGAGCCACACCCACACACCATGTATGCGGCCAGCGAAGGTGTGCAGTGGTTCGGCCAGTACTCGCCTGTAGCGGTCTTTGGCTAGCCGATCCACCACGGCTCCTGTGGAGAGCGCCTCCGCTACCGCGGCCAGTGCCTCGTTGCGGCTGCCGGAGCTGCGGAGAACATTACGAAGTGAGACAAAGGACTTGGGCGAAGACCCAACTCCGATGACCGACGGCTCTTCGTCTCCGAACGTCTCTATCAGGATCCAGCTATTCGACATAGTTGACCGACCCCCGCAGGTCTGGTGAGTGGTTTGTTTACCGGCGACGTCTTACCAGCGTCTTCGCGCAACTTGAATCGCAGGCAGAATCTGTTGGTACTGCGAACCAAGGACTCGCGTCGCTAGGTCTACGAGCCGAGCATCGTTGCCGACCGTCACTCTCGACTTACCTTTCCATGCTCCGTGGATGATCTTCCTAGCTGCATCGACAGGATCGGTTCGAGCGACGTGTCGATCGAAGAGGTCAGCCGTACGAGTCGGATCCACGCCAGGTGCTGCTCGCGCTGAACGTGCGATAGACGTCTTCAATCCGCCCGGGATCACGCACGTCGCACGAGCGGTTCGTGACGCCAGCCGCAGTTCTTGGTTGAGGGCCTCGGTGAAACCTCGTACGGCAAATTTGGACGCGTTGTACGCCGAGTAGCCGGGTGCGGACATGACCCCAAATACGGATGAGACATTGATGATTCGACCTCGAGGTGACTTCAAGATGTCGGGCAAAAAGGCGCGAGAGCTGTTCACTACGCTCTCGAAGTTGGTTGCCATCACGAGATCGAAGTCAGCTGGGGGAGTGTCGATGACATCGCCGCTGTAGAGGATGCCCGCGACGTTGAAGACCGCATCGATACCGCCCAATTCGGAACGTGAAGACGCTGCCCACGAATCGATTTCGGACCGGTCGGCGACGTCCATACGGGTCGCGTGCATGACTTTGGTGGTAGCCGCACACTGTGACTGAACGTCGAGGAGGGCATCGAAGTTCTTGTCTGCGAGGGACAGAGACCAGTTCGAGCGCGCTAGCTGCAACGCAATCTCGCGGCCCACTCCCGAGCCCGCGCCCGTGACCACTGCTCTCCAATGTCCCGGCATTGGCCACTCCTCCCGTCTCGGTGCCCTTGGTAACTAGGCACAGTAACGAACGGGGCGCGGCTTCGCTAGAAACCAGTTGGTCTGTGTTGTGGTTTGTGTCATTGGCGGTCCGCCGTAGTCCTACCAGTCAGGCTTCAGCAGGTCGGCTCCACGCAGGATCCGGTTTGGCGAGCGCAGTCTGGTTACCAGGCGCGCCACGTGTCTCGTGCAGTTTGTGGAATGCCTGTCCAAGACAGTCCTGAGACTCCGACTGACCGTCGGTGCCGGTGTCATTCGCCGTTGTAATTCGCGTGACCTGGGCCGTCGTCGATGAAGGACTGGAAGCCGTTCTTCCGAGCTTTCG
>NZ_LVCV01000015.1 GCF_001647195.1 Rhodococcus sp. EPR-157
CGCTTCGAGTGGGAGATTGCCATAGAAGCGGCCCCGCTGAACTGTCTCGCCCACGCGAGTGCGGTGCCGAGGACGTCGTCGGGCGCGACAACTTCGTCGACGAGTCCAAAGTCGAGTGCCTCGGTAGCCTCGATCACCCGGCCGGTGAAGATCAGTTCCTTGGCCTTCGATGGTCCGATCAAGCGAGCAAGTCGCTGTGTGCCCCCGCCTCCCGGCATGATTCCGAACTTGGTTTCGGGGAGCCCGAGCTTCGCGTTCGCGGCGGCAATACGTCGGTCGGCCCCTAGGCACAGCTCGAGACCGGCACCGACAGCCAGACCGGTGATTGCCATGACCGTCGGCTTGCCGATGTCCGCAATGGCACCGAGATGTTGTTGAAGGCGGCGGGCATCCGCGCGCAGTTCGGCCGAGGTCATGGAGTGCAGCTCCTTGATGTCGGCTCCGGCCGCGAGCGTTTTCGGACCGCCGTACACCACCACGGCGCTTATATCGGAGCGTCGGTTTGTCTCCTCGGCCGCGGCGGCGATCTCCATCTGTACTTGTCGGCTGAGCAGATTGTGCGGCGGCCGGTCGATGCAGATGATTCCGACTCCGGTGTGATCCTCTGGCGTCTGGAGTTTCACGAATTGGGTCATAGTTTCCTTGCGTCAAAGACCGAGGTTGCACCAGCTGCGTTGAAGCACTGCGGGTGCTGGTGCCGATCGATCGACTGAGAGTGTTTGCTAGCGGCCTTTTGTGATCGCCTCGAATACCTTCGGGTCGACGAGGGTGGAGACGTCGCCGAGTTCGCGGCCCTCGGCCACGTCGCGGAGGAGGCGGCGCATGATCTTTCCGGAGCGCGTCTTGGGCAGCTCGGGAACGATGGAGATCTCCCGTGGCTTGGCGATCGGTGAGATCTCTTTGGAGACCTGGGCTTTGAGTTCGGCGATCAGTTCGTCGCCGGTGTTTTCGATGCCTGCGCGCAGGATGACGAATGCGACGATGCCCTGGCCGGTGGTGTCGTCGGCGGCCCCGACCACTGCGGCCTCGGCGACACTGTGATGGGTGACCAGTGCCGATTCGACCTCGGAGGTGGAGATGCGGTGGCCGGAGACGTTCATGACGTCGTCGACGCGGCCGAGGACCCACAGGGCGCCGTCGTCGTCGTACTTGGCGCCGTCACCGGCGAAGTACCAGCCCTCCTCGGCGTAGCGCGACCAGTAGGTGTCCTTGTAGCGGTCCATGTCGCCCCAGATGCCGCGCAGCATCGACGGCCACGGCTCGTCGAGGACGAGATATCCGTTGCCGCCGTTGCCCAGTGGCTTGGCGTCGTCGTCGACGATCTTGGCGGAGATACCGGGCAGCGGGGCCATCGCGGAGCCGGGCTTGGTGGCGGTGACGCCGGGGAGCGGGGAGATCATGATCGCGCCGGTTTCGGTCTGCCACCAGGTGTCGACGATCGGGGCGGTTCCGCCGCCGACGACGTCGCGGAACCAGCGCCACGCCTCGGGGTTGATCGGCTCGCCGACGGATCCGAGCAGACGGATCGAGGACAGGTCGTGGGCTTCGGGGATTTCCTTGCCCCACTTCATGAACGTGCGCACGAGGGTGGGGGAGGTGTAGTAGATCGAGACCTTGTACTTCTCGATGACGTTCCAATGCCGGTGCTCGTCGGGCGAATTGGGCGTGCCCTCGTAGACGATCTGGGTGGCGCGGTTGGAGAGCGGTCCGTAGACGATGTAGGAGTGTCCGGTGACCCAGCCGATGTCGGCGGTGCACCAGTAGACGTCGGTGCCGGCTTTGTGGTCGAAGACGTTGTGGTGGGTGTACGAGGTCTGCGTCAGGTAACCGCCGGAGGTGTGGATGATGCCCTTGGGCTTACCCGTCGTGCCGGAGGTGTACAGGATGAACAGTGGGTGCTCGGCCGGGAAGGGCTGCGCTTCATGCTCTTTCGATGCTTTGGCGACGGTCTCGTGCCACCACAGGTCGCGTCCGTCGGTCCAGGCGACGTCGGAGTCGGTGCGCTTGACGACGAGCACGTGTTCGATCGAGGCTGCGCCGTCGACTGCTTCGTCGACGGTGTCCTTGATGGGGGCGGGCTTGCCGCGTCGCCACTGGCCGTCGGTGGTGATGACGAGCTTGGCTTCGGCGTCGTCGATGCGTGAGCGCAGTGCGGTGGCCGAGAAGCCGGCGAAGACGACCGAGTGGGTCAGGCCCAGGCGTGCGCACGCGAGGATCGAGACGATGGCCTCGGGGATCATGGGCATGTAGATCGCGACGCGGTCGCCGGAGACGAGGCCGAGTTCGGTCAGGGTGTTCGCGGCTTGGCTGACGTCGGCGAGCAGATCGGAGTAGGTGACGTCGCGGCTGTCGCCTGGCTCGCCTTCCCAGTGGATGGCCACCTGGTCGCCGCGTCCG
>NZ_LVCV01000016.1 GCF_001647195.1 Rhodococcus sp. EPR-157
CAGTCGAGAACTTCGGTGAACGGGGTGTGCCAGTGGAGTCGGCGAGCCTGTTCGGCCCAGAAGCCGAGTCGATCCTCTTCGGCGGCGGCGTAGAGATCCGCCTGAGCGTTCGCCTGAGCCGCGAACTCGGCCGAGGGTGGGTAGACGTCAGGGAAAAAGGGCATTTGCGCTGCTTTCGGATGAGGTGTCGAGGCGTTCCTACCGCTGCTCATCGCCGTCTCGGCACGCGGATGATGAGGGCGTCGCCTTGTCCGCCGCCACCGCACAAGGCAGCGGCACCGATGCCGCCGCCACGACGTCGCAGTTCGAGCGCCAGGTGTAGTGCGATTCGAGCTCCGGACATTCCCAGCGGATGACCTATCGCAATGGCACCACCGTTGACGTTCACTTTGCTTGCTTCGATACCGAGCTCACGTGCGGAGGCGATACCAACGGCGGCGAACGCCTCATTGATCTCGATCAGGTCCAGATCCTTGGGATCGATCCCCTCCTTCGCACACGCCTTGTCGATTGCGCGCGCCGGCTGAGACTGCAGAGATGAATCAGGACCGGCCACGACACCGTGGGCACCGATTTCCGCGATCCACTCGAGCCCGAGGGTCTCGGCCTTTGCTTCGCTCATCACGACAACGGCGGCCGCACCATCGTTGATCGTGGAGGCGTTTCCTGCTGTGATGGTCCCGGTCTTGGCGAACGCCGGCCGCAACTTGGCGAGTGAGTCGGTGGTGGTGTCGGCGCGGATGCCCTCGTCCTGAGTAACCACGATTGGGTCGCCTTTACGCTGTGGGATCGACACCGGTACAACCTCGCCGTCGAAGATGTTGTTTCTCCACGCCGCAGCCGCACGTTGATGTGATGCCGCGGCGAATGCGTCTTGCTCTTCACGGGTGCTTGCGCCTGCGCCTTCATTGCAGGCTTCGGTGAGCCCGCCCATCGCCTGATTGGTAAAAATGTCGTACAACCCGTCGTACGCGAGATGATCGCGCATGGTGACATCGCCGTATTTGTATCCTGCGCGGGACTTTTCGAGCATGTGTGGAGCCTGCGTCATCGACTCCTGACCGCCGGCGACAATCACTTCGAACTCTCCCGCACGAATCATCTGATCTGCCAACGCGATCGCGTCGATGCCGGACAAGCACACCTTGTTGATCGACAAGGCCGGCACATGCATCGGAATGCCTGCGGAGACTGCGGCCTGACGTGCGGGTATCTGACCGGCACCAGCGGTGAGAACCTGACCCATGATGACGTATTCGACGAGCTCGGGGGCGACACCGGACTTGTCCAGCGCACCTTTGATCGCGATTCCACCCAGGTCAGAACCGGAAAAACTCTTCAACGCACCGGACAATTTGCCGACTGGGGTTCGGGCTCCGGCCACGATCACGGACGAGATGGGGTCGCTCATGCTGTTGAGTCCTTTTCATTCGTTGGCGGGCGACAGGCATCTGTCACCGAAGTCGAATTATTTGGCGAATGTTGGTGCGGGCGTGTTATTCACGATGGAAATGAAAGCCGACTCTTTCGTAACAAGTCGGTCGACGTGCTCGTCCGGCTCATCTCACAGAGCCGTTCAGTTCCCACGCAATGAGCGCTCGTTCTTTCGGCGTCGTTCCTCCCCAGATTCCGTGAGGTTCGTGATGGGCGAGTGCATAGTTGGCGCATTCGACACGAACTGGACAGTTCGAGCAGATGCGCTTGGCTTCCGTTTCCGCTCGATGCCGCTGGGGACCACGTAGTGACTCCGACGGAAAGAAGACCGACGAGGCGTAACCATGGCAGTTCCCACTCCTCTGCCAGGCCCACACCTCCTCGGTCGGCACCGCAAGAATCGCTGTGCCGGTTCGGTATCGACGCATGATCCCGTCGACCAGTTCAGGCGACAACGTTACGGGTGCGGGAAGTGTTCGAGGGCATGGCTCGGCGTACTTCTGTCGACTCATACCAAGGCACCTATTTGTCGGACTGGGCATCGCCGCCCGGTGCGCGACCGATTACAGCTACCGTGGGTCATTGATTTCCTGTTTTCTCCATCAAAGTGAGCTATTACTATCGACTGTGATGGCCTTGTACCACCGTCGGTGTCGGTGCACGATCGGACAGTGTGGGCCCAGTGCACCGTCCGCCTGGCGATTCGATCGTGCGTGCAAACGTGTTGGGTCCGAGATCAAGCCGCGTTGTTCGACTCGTCGAAGACTTGTTGGACCACCCGCATAGCGGCAAGTGCAGCTGGTGCCCCGCAATAACCCACGGCGTGGAGAATTGCCTCGGTGATTTGTTCACGAGACAGACCGTTGGTGAGCGCCCCCCGAACGTGTCCTCGAAGTTCGTCGTGGCTGCGCAGAGCGGTCAGCATTCCAATAGTGACCAAACTTCTTTGGGCTCTGTCCAGTTGCGGCCGCGACCACAAAGCGCCCCAGATATGTTCTGTGACAAAACTTTGTATGTCTTCCGATTCAGTTTCTCGGGCGCGGTCGAAGGCACCCTGAACGAACTCGGCACCCATGACGGCCGATCGAACAGCTATCCCTTGCGCGAGCCCAGGCGTTGGTGCGTCATCAGGCATCTACGGCCCCCGGTGACAGGGACTGATCCGCCCGTCGAACGTCTCCCTCACGTACACGCGCGAGTATGCGACGAGCGTGTTGGATGACTGGGGCATCGACCATATGCCCCTCGAAGGAGAAGACACCGCGATTGGTCTTCGCCGCGGCGAGCACACGCCCCGCCCAATCGATTTCCGTCTCGGTCGGGGCATAGGCCTCACGAATCACGCCAACCTGGGTGGGATGGATCGCTACTTTGCCGTCGAACCCGACTGCGACCGCGTCGTCGGCCTCGTCGCGTAGGCCTGCGAGGTCGCCTATGTCGAGGAACACTGAGTCCAGCGCGAAAACGCCCTGTGCTTTTGCCGCCAAGAGTGTTTGCGATCGAACATGCTGTGCGACGTCGCGGTAACCGCCGTAGTTGAACCTACTGGAGTTACCACCGAGCGCCGCGACGAGGTCTTCGGCACCCCACATCGCTCCGACGGCGTTGTTGGCACCCAGCGCAACGTAGCTGTTGATCGCACCGAGAGGCGATTCGATCAGCGCGATGACGAGACGCGGAGCGAGCGCTGCGATTTGTTGTGGGCCCTCGCATTTGGGGAGCATTACGATTTGGTAGTCAGTACGATCGAGTGCAGCGAGATCGGCTGACCAGTCCGCGCTTCCCTGGGGATTGATTCTGACCACTGTGGTGGCGGGGTCCAACGGTGTGGAGATGAGAGCTTCTCGTGCTGCGGCCTTGTCTGCTGGTGCCACACCGTCTTCGAGGTCGAGGATGACAACGTCCGCGCGAGCGGCGGCCTTGGCGAACCGTTCCGGTCGATCTGCCGGGCAAAACAACCAGGCAGGCCCAGGCGATGACCACGTCATGACGGTTCCTCAGTGGGCCGCAATCGTACGAGGGTTTTGCGGACAGCCACGGCGACGATGTCTCCGTGCTGGTTTCGGCCGGTGTGGGTGAAGGTCACGACGCCTTCGCCGGGTCGGGACTTGGATTCACGTTTGTCGGTGATCACCGTCTCTGCGTACAGAGTATCGCCGTGGAAGAGCGGTTTGGGAAACGACACCTCCGAGAAACCGAGGTTCGCCACGATGGTGCCCTGAGTCAACTGCGTCACCGACAGTCCGACAAGAGTGGAGACGGTGAACATCGAATTCACCAGACGCTGGCCGAACGCTGTCGTCTCGCTGTAGGCGGCATCGAGGTGCAGGGCCTGAGTGTTCATCGTCTGCGTGGTGAACAGGGTGTTGTCGGCCTCGGTGATGGTGCGGCCCGGCCGGTGCTCGTAGACGGTGCCGAGCTCCATCTCCTCGAACCACAGGCCCTGCTGGCGAATCCGCTTGTCGCTCATAGTCCCAGGCTCCGCGCGATCAGCATCAGCTGCACCTCGGTGGTGCCTTCGCCGATTTCGAGGATCTTGCTGTCGCGGTAGTGGCGAGCGACGACGTACTCGTTCATGAAGCCGTAGCCGCCGTGAATCTGCGTCGCGTCACGCGCATTGTCCATCGCAGCTTCGGAGGCGACGAGTTTGGCGATCGAGGCTGCTTTCTTGAACGGCTTACCCGCCAACATCAAGGCTGCCGCGTCGTAGTACGCCGTCCGTGCGGTATGAGCGCGCGCTTCCATCCGAGCGATCTTGAACGAGATCGCTTGGTTGCGGCCGATGGGTTGGCCGAACGCTTCGCGTTCTTTGGCGTATTTGACGCTTTCGTCGACGCATCCCTGCGCTGCGCCGACCGATACCGCGGCGATCGCGATCCGGCCCTCGTCCAGAATGTGCAGGAAGTTCGCGTACCCGCGACCCTCCTGCCCGAGCAGATTCTCCTGTGGCACGCGCACATCGGTGAAGCTGAGCGGATGCGTGTCGGAGGCGTTCCAGCCGACCTTGTTGTAGGCCGCTTCGGCGACGAACCCGGGGGTGTTCGTGGGAACGAGGATCGACGAGATCTGCTTGCGTCCGGTCGCCTCGTCGACGCCGGTCACCGCGGTGACGGTGACGAGCTCGGTGATATCGGTGCCGGAGTTGGTGATGAACTGCTTGCTGCCGTTGATGATCCAGTCGCCGCCGTCACGCTTGGCGGTGGTCTTGGTGCCGCCCGCGTCGCTGCCGGCACCGGGCTCGGTCAGACCGAACGCGGCCAGGGCCTTGCCTGCGGTGAGCTTGGGCAGCCACTGCTGCTTCTGTGCGTCGTTGCCGAAGCGGTACACCGGCATGGCACCGAGCGAGACACCGGCTTCGAGGGTCATCGCGACGCTCTGATCGACCTTGCCGAGCTCCTCGAGCGCCAGGCACAGCGCGAAGTAGTCGCCGCCCATGCCGCCGAACTCCTCGGGAAACGGCAGGCCGAACAGGCCCATCTCCGCCATGCCTGCGACTACCTCGTACGGAAAGGAATGCTCGGCATCGTGTTTCGCCGACACCGGCGCTACGACCGTTCTGGTGAAGTCGGCAACGGATTTGACCAGTTGCTGGTACTCGTCGGGCAGATTCGACGACGACAGGTGATCGGTCATGGCTGGTCCTCTTCGGTGGGTGTGGGAACGATTCGGGCGAGGATCTGATCGACGCGGACCTGATCGCCCACTGCGACAGTGAGTTCGACCGTGCCGTCGATCGGGGTGGTCAGGGTGTGTTCCATCTTCATCGCCTCGACGACGACGATGGCGGTGCCCGCAGTGACGGTGTCTCCGGATTTCATCGCAACTGCAATGATCGAACCGGGCATCGGTGAGAGAATTTCGGCGTTGCCGGAGTGCGCGTCCTCTTCGCGGACACTGGGTTCGGCGACGGCCCGAAGTTGCCACGTTCCGCGGGAACTCGATATCCAGGTCGAGGCCTCGTCTCGTGCGAACGTGAGGGATTCGCGGCGGCCGTCGACAACAACATTCACGATGTCGGCGGTGGAGTCTGCGTGTAGCGACTTGGGAGGGTCGTCGTCGATGGCGACCTTCGCCGAGTCCGGTGTGCCGGAGATAGATACGTGCGCGGCCCTGTCGCCGACTACGAGGCGGAGGACGAACGGCGTGTGTGCCCCGACTCGCCATCCCGACGGCGATGCCCAGATGTCATCGCCTGCGGTGCGCCAGAGCTGTAGCCAATCCAACGCGGCAGCAGCAATCAGTGCTTCGTCGGTGACGGGAGCTGCGATAAAATCCTCGACGCGGCGGTCGAGGAGCCCGGTGTCGAGCTTGCCGGCGCGAACGTCGTTGTCCGCGAGTAAGAATCGTGCGAATTCGATGTTGGTGACGACACCGAGGACCGCGGTCTCCGACAACGCCCGGTCGAGTGTGCGGAGGGCGCTGGGACGGTCGGGTCCGTAGGCGATGACCTTCGAGAGCATCGGGTCGTAATTGCTGCCGACTTCGGTGCCGACGGCAAGCCCGGAGTCGATGCGCACGTTCTCGCCGGCGGGTTCGCGTAGTCCGACGACGGTGCCTCCGGTGGGGAGGAATCCGCGGCCGGGATCCTCAGCGTAAACACGCGTTTCGATTGCGTGCCCGGTCAAGGTGATGTCGTCCTGCGTGATCGTCAATGTTTCACCGGCGGCGATCCGTACCTGCCACTCGACGAGGTCGAGTCCGGTGACCATTTCGGTGACCGGGTGCTCGACCTGCAGACGAGTATTCATTTCCATGAAGAAGAAGTCGTCCGGGCTGTCGGCCGAAACGATGAACTCCACCGTCCCTGCACCGGAGTAGTCGACACTGCGGGCAGTGTTGCAGGCGGCCTCGCCGATGCGAGCCCGGGTTGCTTCATCGAGCAATGGCGACGGTGCCTCCTCGATGACCTTCTGGTGTCGCCGCTGCAAGCTGCATTCACGCTCGCCGAGATGGATGACGTTGCCGTGTTGATCGGCGAGGATCTGTACCTCGATATGCCGGGGCCGCAACACGAATCGTTCGAGGAAGAGGGTGTCGTCGCCGAAGGAGGATGCTGCTTCCCGTCGCGCGCTGGCCAGCGCTGCGGGTAGATCTTCGGTGCGTTCGACCAGGCGCATGCCTTTGCCGCCGCCTCCGGCCGAAGGTTTGACCAATACCGGGAATCCGACATCCTCGGCTCCGATGATGAGGTCGTGATCGGTCAGGCCGGGTCGAGAGATACCGGGTACGACGGGGACACCGAACTCGGAGACTGCCGCCTTGGCGGTGATCTTGTCGCCCATCACCTCGATCGCTCGGGCCGGCGGGCCGAGGAATGCGATATCGGCGGCTGCGCACGCAGAGGCGAAATCGGCATTTTCCGACAAGAAACCGTAACCCGGGTGAATGGCCTGTGCGCCGGTACGTTTCGCTGCGTCGATCACCTTGTCGATGACAAGGTAGCTCTCACGTGCGCTTGCAGGTCCGATGCGCACGGCGGTGTCGGCTTCGGCGACGTGGCGGGCACCTGCGTCGGCGTCGCTGTACACCGCCACGGACCGAATACCCATGCGGCGCAACGTACCCGCTACTCGTACAGCGATCTCGCCGCGGTTGGCGATCAGGACCGTATCGATCTGCCTCGTGCTGGTGGTCATATCACTCACATCCTGAAAACGCCGTAGGAGACCGCTTCGAGCGGCGCATTGGCGCACGCCGAGAGAGCGAGCCCGAGAACTTGCCGAGTGTCGGCCGGATCGATGATGCCGTCGTCCCAGAGCCGGGCCGTCGAATAATAGGGATTGCCCTGATCTTCGTATTGCTGGCGGATGGGAGCTTTGAACTTCTCCTGGTCTTCTTCCGACCACGGCTTACCCGACGCGTCCAGTTGGTCACCCCGGACTGTGGCAAGGACGGACGCTGCCTGCTCGCCGCCCATCACCGAGATTCGCGCGTTGGGCCACATGAACAAGAAACGTGGTGAATAGGCCCGTCCGCACATCGAGTAGTTGCCTGCGCCGTAGGAACCGCCGATGACGACGGTGATCTTGGGAACCCGCGCGCACGCCACTGCCGTCACCATCTTGGCGCCGTGTTTGGCGATGCCGCCTGCTTCGTAGTCGCGGCCGACCATGAAACCGGACAGGTTCTGCAGGAACACCAAGGGGATGCTGCGCTTGTCGCACAGCTCGATGAAGTGGGCACCTTTCATGGCCGACTCGGCGAACAGAACGCCGTTGTTGGCGATGATCCCGACGGGGTGACCGTGGAGGTGAGCGAATCCTGTGACGAGCGTCTTGCCGTACTCGGCCTTGAACTCGTCGAATCGACCCGCGTCGACGACGCGGGTGATAACCTCTCGCGCATCGTATGGGGTTCGTGGATCGGTGGGAACGACGTCGTACAGCTCGGTCTGAGCGGCAATGGGTTCACGTGTGGGGAGGATGTCCCACGGGACCGGGGTGCGCGGGCCGAGCGTGGAAATGACTGTGCGGACTCGCTTCAGTGCGTCGCGGTCGTCGTCGGCGAGATGGTCGGTGACTCCGGAGACCTTCGAGTGCAAGTCTCCACCGCCGAGTTCCTCGGCCGTGACGATCTCACCCGTGGCGGCTTTCACCAGCGGGGGTCCGCCGAGGAAAATGGTGCCCTGGTTCCTGACGATGATCGCTTCGTCGCTCATCGCCGGTACATAGGCACCGCCTGCAGTGCACGAGCCCATCACCGCCGCGATCTGTGCAATACCTTTGGCGCTCAACGTCGCCTGGTTGTAGAAAATGCGGCCGAAGTGCTCGCGGTCGGGAAACACCTCGTCCTGACGCGGCAGGAATGCGCCACCCGAGTCGACGAGATAGATGCACGGAAGGGTGTTCTGCAGGGCGATCTCCTGCGCGCGGAGATGCTTCTTAACCGTCATCGGGTAGTATGTTCCGCCCTTGACGGTGGCGTCGTTGGCGACGATCACACATTCGCGCCCCGAGACGCGGCCGATACCGGCGATGACGCCGGCACCGGGGCACTCGTCGTCGTAGAGACCGTTGGCTGCGAGCGGTGCGATCTCGAGGAACGGGCTACCGGGATCGAGGAGCTCGTTCACCCGCTCGCGGGGCAGCAGTTTTCCGCGAGCTACATGACGCTCCCGCGATTTCTCGTTTCCACCGAGCGCGGCTCGGGCGATTCGTTCGGCGAGCTGCTTGCTCAGCAGTTCGTGCTCGGTTCTGTTGGCGGTCAGTTCGATTGCCATATGGTGCGCGCCTCAGTCGTCGTCAAACCAGGTGATTTCAGTTAATCGCATGTAACTAATCGTATAGTAAACTACGATTAACTGAACTGTCCAGTGGCTGAGCAGAAATGATGCGATGACAACGCAACCGACGCACCACACCGAACCCAAACCGACGACGCTGCGCGAGCAGCGCAAAGCCGAAAGACGGTCACAGCTCTTGTCCGCCGCGGCATCGCTGTTCGCCGCGCGGGGATTCGCGTCGGTCAGACTCGAAGATCGCGGTTCTGCCGTGGGAGTAAGCGGCCCTGCCGTGTATCGACATTTCCCGAACAAGGAAGCAGTTCTAGTCGAACTGCTGGTCGACATCTCGGAATACCTCCTGGGCGGGGGCCGTGATGTGGTGGCGCGTCACACCGCTGCTGACGTGGTCACCAATAGAATCATCCTGTCGGAGCTGATCGATTTTCACATCGACTTCGCTCTAGGATCACCCGCTCTCATCCGCATTCAGGATCGCGACCTGTACAACGCACCGGAATCTGCGCGAAGACGAATTCGCCGCATGCAGCGGGAGTACGTAGAGCTGTGGGTTTCGAGCTTGTGTGCCGCAGAACCCGCAACGAGCGAGTCAGATGCCAGAACCAAGGCCCATGCGGTGTTCGGATTGATCAACTCGACTCCCTACAGCGCAGGCAACACTCCATCGAAGAATACGAAATCTCTACTACGGGTGATGGCAATGGGATCACTCGGGTTGAGTACCGCCGAAAGATGAACTGGCGTGTCTTCCCGGTCCTCGACCTACACGTGGTTCCCGAGCGGCTTTGCAGTGTTTCGATCGAAAAGGTCTTCACGGAGCGATGATTCGCGTACCCACCCTCCATCATAATCACTCGAGCGAGCACGCGACGCTGGCAGCGATGTGCGATCTGGCGACTCGCGATCTTCCGAACGGATGTCTGCCGCCCGACGCTCTGCGGGTTCACGATCATCCGCCGACAGCCTCACACGCATGCTGGAGTTCTCCTCCTCGTGGGTAGTCAATGGCTCGATGTACCACCTTTTGAAGGTCGTAGTGCTCGGCGCGTCGACATTTCGGCCGTTATCGCCAACGCGTCAGCGACTGACGGACCAAGGAGTCGAGGTGACATGTATGTCAATTGACGTTGGCCTACCTGGCGGTCGGACTCCCCGATTCGCCCCACCGATAGTGTAACTGGCAACGACACGGTACTTGACTATCAAGTCAACCAGTGATGTTATGTGTTGGCGGTCACACTCAGGCCGCTTCCTCCAATGTTCAGTAGAAGCATGAAGATCGGAATCATCCAGGTCCCAGCCGATCACGACCATGATCCAGCGGTGGTAGCAAGGCGCGCCGAAGAATTGGGGTTCGATTCCTACTGGCTGGGTGACCATCCAGTTGTCCCAGTCGACGAGAACCTCTTGAACTATCCCGGACGGTGGGAGGAAGGGGCGAACGAACCTCCGTCGCTGGTAATGAGAGAGTCTGACCCGCTGATCTGCCTGGCTCGTGCGTCCGCTGCCACCAGTACGATCAAATTAGGAACGGGAGTGCTTCTTCCTGCCGAACGAGGGGCGATTCTTGCTGGCTCGCAGATCGGAACACTCGACAACATAAGCGGCGGTCGGCTCCTGCTCGGAGTCGGCACAGGTTGGAACGAGACGGAATGTGTTGTCATGGGTGGTGATTGGAAGCGGCGATGGACCCAGGTCACCGAACACGTCGCCGCTATGAAAGCTCTGTGGACGACCGACCCATCGGAGTTCCATGGGAAGTACGTTGATTTTCCGCCAGTGCGATCATTTCCGAAACCATTGAGCAAACCACACCCTCCGGTTCTACTGGCTTCGATGGGATCACCGAAAGTGTTCCGCCGCATCGCCGAGTGGGGTGACGGCTGGATCCCGATCGTCCAGTCTGCGGAGGAGCTTGCCGAGGGAGTTCAGCAAATGCACGCAGCCGCGGACCAGGTCGGACGACGGCGCGAAGATCTGAGTGTGACGGTGTTCGGACTGCAGGGGCAATGGCGGTCTCGCAGCGAGGTCGAGGCCCTTCACCGTGCTGGCGCGGAGCGTGTGGTCGTCTGGCTTCAGGACGTCCCGCTGGACGACCTGTTGGCCGAGATGCAATCTCTGGCCGACGAGTTCGGTTTGCTCTCGACTGCTGCTGCGAAGTCCTGAGGACCCACCGTCTCGGCGTCAGGAACTGAGTGCAGCGCGCTCAAACGTCGGTATCGAGCCAGCCTGGCCATCTGATTCGGTGATGGCCAGGTTGAGCGCGCCGGTTGCGAGTATGCGGATACCGATCCTCGACGTTGTTGAGCTCCAGACTGCATCGGGGTCCGACGACGGTGAATGGGTAATCAGTAGGTGTAGAAACCATGTCCAGTCTTGCGTCCCAAACGTCCGGCTTCGACCATGCGGCGCAGCAGCGGCGGCGGTACGTATTGCGACTCTCTGAACTCGTCGTACAGCGAGTCCGTCACAGCCAGGATTACGTCCAAACCAACTGTGTCGCAGAGCTTCAACGGTCCCATCGGATGTCCGCATCCTGCCACCATTCCTGAATCGATATCCTCGGCCCGGGCGAAACCGGACTCAAGCATCCGAATGGCAGAAACGAGGTAGGGGACCAGTAGTGTGTTGACAATGAATCCCGCACGGTCGCCCGAGCGGATCGGGTCTTTGGACAAGCGTTCGGCTACGTAGTTCGTGGCGTAGCCAGCCACTGATTCCGAAGTTCGCAGTCCGACCACTATCTCGACCAAAGCCATCACGGGAACCGGATTGAAGAAGTGCATGCCAACGACGCGTTCCGGGTGCGCAGTCGCATTCGCGAGACGGTTGATCGGAATGGAAGAGGTGTTGGAAGCCAAAACAGCCGTGGTCGAAACGACAGCGTCAAGTCTACGGAAGAGCTCCGACTTCATTTCTTCGATCTCTGGAAGCGCTTCGATGACCAGCTCTCGGTCGGCGAAGTCGTCGACCGAGAGCGTAGTGGTGATCAAACTCCGTGCGTCGTCGCAAGCTTTTTGCGTGAGCTTTCCCCTGTGGACGGCGCGAAGAAGCGAACTGTCTATCCTCGCGGCAGCAGCAGTAACTGCCATTTCGTCGCGTTCGAGGATCAGGACAGGGTCGCCGGCGCGTGCCACGACCTCGGCAATGCCGGCTCCCATTGAACCACCGCCAACGACTCCAACTTTGGTCTCCACCGGGTACTCCTTCTGTCAGCAGCAATCGAAGTAGGTCTGTAGCGCACGTGTCTGTGCGCGGAGTCAGGCCTCGGCTTCGTGAGTCGGTGCGGATCGCACCGGTGTCGAAGGCGCCGTCGAGACGCCGTCGATCGCGGCGATGTCCTCGAGTGTCCGTCCTTTGGTGCGTTCACCGAAAACCCCGACGGTCACTGCGGCAAGGCCGGACGCTGCTGCCAAGAATATGAACACGGACGTGAAGCCCAATTGGCCGAGAATCGCGCCGATTGCGAACATGCAGATGACTGTCGCAAGTCGTCCCACGCTACTGGGAATTCCAGTTCCCAACGCGCGCAGATGAGTTGGGAAGAGTTCCGGGATGTATGTGTAGATGACCGCGGTGTTGCAGTAGAGCAGCAGGCTGATAGCGACTCCGGACACCGTGAAGACCACGTTGGAATCGGTGGTGCCGAACACGACCAGCAGTACCGCCGTCAGCAGATAAATGACCATGATGGCGGTACGACGTTCGACCCGCTCGATGAACAGAAACGCGAGTAGCGCTCCAGGGCAGGCCGCGATCGCAAGTATCGACGTGTAGGTCAAGCTGCTGCTTGTGCTGAATCCATGCTCGGTGAGAAGGATTGGCATCCACGAGTTGTAGCCGTAGAACGCAGATGTCGCGAAGGCGAGCGTCAGAGACATGACCACCGCACGCTTGAGATAGCCACTGCGCACCAAGTCGCGGGCGGTACCGGCAGGAACTGCCTGCGCGGTGACCGGAGCGGGAAGGTCGGCACCTGTGATGTGCACCGACTGGCGTTCGATGGCGTCGACGATCTCGACACTTCGCGCGTCGACCGTGACCCCGGGATTCTGCTCGATCCATCGAACTGACTCCGGCAACAGTCGCGAGGCAACCAGCGCGACGATCAGTCCACTGCCGCCAGCGACGAACACCCATCGCCATCCGTTATCGCCCAGCGGTACAACCCAGCGACTCAGCCAGGACATCAACGGGATGCCCAGTAATGCGACGGCCAGCAACAAGGACTGCACTTTCCCTCGATAGTTGCGGGGGAACATCTCGGCAACGTAGGTCAGCGCCGCAACTGTCACGGCATAGAGGCCCGCTCCGATGAAGAATCTGTATGCCGCAAGTTGCATGGGGCCGCTGGATGTCGCTGACAGAATCGACAGGACCGAGTAGAAAACCGTTCCCCACACCAAGAGGCGTTTGCGGCCGAAGCGATCAGCGAGAATTCCGCCGACCACTGCGCCGAGCGACATTCCGAGAAAGGCACTTGCGCTGATGAACGCGACGACATCGACGGACAGCCCCCACTGCTCGCGTAGCGTCGGGGCGACGTATGCAAAGGCGTTCAGATCTGCCATTTCGAACACCAAAAGGCCGGCAACGACTGCGCCCCAAATCTTGTGGCGCTTCGTGAGAACTGGAATGCGGTTCAATCGTTCTGTGAGTGTGTACTCCGAGGTAGTCATACCCGGCTCGACTTTCTGCCTGAGGAACTCGATGAAAGAGACTGGATTGATGTAATGCCCTTGGCCGCCGGGCGCAGGGGCGTGCGCGGCAAGGTGTGCGCGGCGATTTCCGCCGAGTTCGTCGGTCCGGAGGGCGTGGCGCAGTCGCTGTCGGACAAGCAGTCAGAAGTTCGCCTTCGTCGGTGTACCGACGAGATCTA
>NZ_LVCV01000017.1 GCF_001647195.1 Rhodococcus sp. EPR-157
CCACAATTTCCCCTGATACCGGCTGCGGCTTGCCATTGCCTCAAGTCGAACTTGATACATGAGTCATGCTCGCTGCACTGCAAAGGTCTGCTGTTCACGGGGAACTACGCGGAGTCGTGCCCCTCAGGTCCCTGCTGCAGTGTCGCCCTGAGCGTTGGCGCTGCGACACGTTAGGTCTCGTATGGTCGGACGACAATTCGGCTCCTCGGGGTCGTGCAGCCGGTCGTGGTCGCGTGCTGAGGAGGTGTCGGGGTGCCTCGAACGGCTGTGGTGTGCGAACCTGGGAGTGTGGTCACTCCTTTACCGAACTCTCCGAGCCCCGCCGCGGAGCCTTCTGTTCTGCCACCGGACACTGCATCGGCCCAGCCGACAACTCCCCGCGGTCGACGCACCCGCAACGCTTTAGTGCACGCAGCTCGCGAAGTATTCGAGGAACAGGGCTTTCACTCGACCAAGATCGCCGACATTCCACGGCGAGCGGCCATGTCCCACGGCTCCTTCTACACGTACTTCGACTCGAAGCATGCGATCTTCCGCGAGGTCGTCAATGGCGCGATGGGGGATCTATTTCAGGCGACGCGCTCGGGCTTGGGTGACGGCGGATCGCCGGTCGAACGCATCCGAGCGGCGAACACTCGATACTTCGCCTCCTACGCGCGCAACGCCGGTGTTCTCAGAGCCATCGAAGAGGCGTCGTTTCGCGATCCCTACTTCCACGACTTGCTGGCGCAGATACGTGCGGTTTTCGTGGATCGAATCACGACCGGCATCCGGCGTCTGCAAGAGCAGGGTCTCGCCGACCCGAAGCTGGACGCCGAACGGGCCGCTGCAAGCTTGGGTGGCATGGCGGAACAGGCTGCGCGCCATGCCTTTCTGTTCGGCGACTCGTTTGTCGAGGAGCTGACCGTGGACACGCTCACACGGCTGTGGGCGCGCGGTATCGGGCTCGATCCTGATTCGCACGACTGACACATGTTTCGACGCAGATGGTCCGGCGCTCGACGGTCGAGCTGTCAGCTGTCAGTGGCCGAGTGCACCAGTGAATTCATGGCACCGAGCCAGCGGTCGGTGTCGGTCGCACGGTTCATGTAGAAGCGGTGCACGTCGGGGTGGGGCAGGATGAGGAATCGATCATCCAGCATTCCTTGATAGGCCTGCTCGGCGACCTCTTCCGGGCTGAGTGTGCCTGTGCGTTCAGCGACCTCCGCGAGTGCACCCAGTCCTCCCAGCATTTGGGTTCGCACCGCTTGTGGGCAGATTGCTTGCACCACGATGCCGCGGTGTCGGTACGTCATGGACAACCACTCGGCGAACGCGACCGCGGCGTGCTTCGATGCAGCGTAGGGCGCCGCCCCCGGCATGGTGAGCAACCCGGCGGCCGAGGCGGTTACGACAAACCGGCCGCCTCCTTTGCCGATCCACAACGGGACGAGTAGTCGAGCAGCTCGAACGTGCGCCATCACATTGACATCCAGTGCCAGTTGCCAGTCTTCATCGGAAGCATCGATATCGCCGACGCCCGAAACTCCGGCGTTTGCGATAAAGACGTCGACCTGACCGAATTCCGAAGTCGCGCCGGCTATCAGGGCTGCGATCCCGTCCTCCGACGCGCAGTCGGCCGTTACTGCGATCCCACTTACCTCGCGCGCAACTGCGTGTGCGCCTGCATCGTCGAGGTCGTTGACGGTGATATTGGCACCGGCGGCAGCGAGCCTTACCGCCAACGCTCGGCCGATCCCCCCGGCAGCACCGGTGATGATGACGGACTTGCCGGTCAGGGGGGTCAGGTGAGGCTCTGTGTGCATCCGGCATCTCCAAGGTGTGAACGGGGCAGCTGCATACAGCCAATCGCATAGTCGACATGGCAGTCAACAGTGGGTCGGTGTGGATCCGCCTTTGCAGCTGGGTTATTTGCCTTAACGTGGAGTTTCAGTCTTCATCGGCGCTATAGAAATGCGCAGGGGTGTTGACAAACAAGTCATGTTAGTGATGCGATGTGATGGTCGTCACCGCCAAGGTCGATCAGTGACCGGCGAGATCGGTGACACCCGATTTACCACCGGCCAGCGCCTCGATGTGCGCGGCAGAACAGGAGCAACCAGCCATGACTGTGGACAATGGGACGAGACCAGCGGGTTCAGTAAACGGCGATCGAACGTCGAACGGCGCTGAGACAACGGTCGACGCCGTCATCGTCGGCGCGGGGTTCGGAGGTTTGCGCGCCCTGCACGAGATGCGTGAGCTCGGCCTGTCGTCGATCGTCATCGAGGCGGCTGACAACGTGGGCGGCACGTGGTTCTGGAATCGCTATCCCGGTGCCCGTACCGACAGTGAGAGCTGGGTTTATGCCTTCCCGTTCCCGGAGATCCAGGACGAGTGGGACTGGACCGAACGGTTCCCGACGCAATCCGAGGCGCTCGGTTACCTGAACTTTGTCGCTGACCGCCTCGACATGCGCCGAAATATTCAGTTCGAGACCCGAGTCACGTCAGCTGAGTACGACGAGCAGAGCACCGAGTGGATCGTCCGCACAAACACCGGCGACACGTTCCGGTGCACGTACTTCGTCCCGGCCGCCGGTCCACTATCGGTGCCCTACAAGCCGGACTTCGCCGGTTTGGACGACTTCCGCGGGGAGTGGCACGTGACTGGCCGATGGCCACACGAGGGTGTCGACTTCGCAGGCAAAAGAGTCGCCGTCATCGGCACCGGTGCCACCGGCGTGCAGCTGATTCCCATCGTCTCGCACACGGCGTCCGAGGTGACCGTCTTTCAGCGCACACCCAACTTTGTTCTCCCAGCACGTAACTACTCGTTGACAGCAGAAGAACGTCAGGGAATCCGCGCAAATTACGACAGCATCTGGGAGAAGAGCCGACTGCACTTCTTCGGTTTCCCGATGGATCTTGCGGGCCGAACAATCAACGACGTCACCCCCGAAGAAGCCCAGAAGATACTCGAATGGGGCTGGGAAATCGGCGGCTTCCACTTCATCTTCGAAACGTTCGACGACATTCTGGTCGATCCGAAGTCGAATCAGGTCGTCGCAGATTTCGTTCGATCCAAGATTCGATCCATCGTCACGGATCCCAAGACTGCTGATCTGCTGTGCCCGGAGAACTATCCCATCGCGGGCAAGCGACCCCCGCTGGGGCACTTCTACTACGAGACCTTCAACCGGGAGAATGTCAACCTCGTCGACGTGAGCGAGACGGCAATTTCCAGCATCACCGAGAAGGGTGTCAAAGTCGGAGACCGCGAGTACGAGGTCGATATCATCGTCTTCGCAACAGGATTCGACGCAGTGACCGGCAGCTACCGTGGCCTGGATATTCGCGGCCGAGATGGTAGAACCCTTGCCGATGCCTGGACCGATGGCCCCCGCACCCAGCTCGGAATCAATGTCGAGGGATTCCCCAACATGTTCATGATCGGTGGTCCACAGACACCGTTCGCGAACATTCCTGTGGTCATCGATGGCGTCGCGGAGTGGATCGGCAACGCAATCCGGTTCATGCGCGACACGAACGTTGCGACCATGGAGCCGACGGGGGAGTCGATGGAAATCTGGCGGCAGACCGTCAACGCCATCGTCGACGCGACCGTCCTGTCGGTGGGGCCGAACTCCTGGTTCCTCGGCGACAACATTCCCGGCAAGCCGCGGGCCGCCCTCTTCTACTTCGGCGGAGTCGGTGCCTTCCGTGAAGCGTGCCAGCAAGTCGCCAGTGGCGGCTACGACTCGTACGTCTTCAGTCCCGCCCAACCTGTCGCTGTCAGCAACTGAGTCCGACCCGTCACCGAAGGAGACATCACCATGGGAACAGCTCAACCGAACGCGCTCTTCGACCTCTACACCGCGATGGGGGTTCGGATGGGTGCCGAGCCGCCGATGGATCTTCCCACCATGAGAGACATGTTGGAGGGGCTGGCGGTGCTCGCAACCGAGCCCACCGACGTCACCTATGAAGACGTCGATGCCGGCGGCGTTCACGCCGTACTGATCACACCCGCGGGTGCACAAACAGATCGTGTGATCGTGTACGCACACGGTGGGGGGTGCGTGACCGGCTCCTCGGCAAGTCACCGCAAGCTTGCCGCTCACCTTGCCAAAGCGGCTGGATCCAGAGCGATCGTGCCGGACTACCGATTGGCTCCCGAGAACCCGTTCCCGGCACAGATCGAGGATCTGATCATCGTGCACCGCTGGTTGCGGGAACAGGGGTACTCTCCGGAATCCACTGCCGTGGCAGGGGATTCGGCCGGCGGCAACCTATCGATCAGTACGGCGCTACGGCTGCGGGAACTGGGAGAGCCGTTGCCTGCAGCGATCGTCGCATTCTCACCGTGGCTCGACATGGAAGTCACCGGTGAGACGATGAAGACGAATGCCGACAATGACGCGCTGATCTCGCCTGAGGTCAGCGGGATGATGGCCGGTATGTACCTGGGCGAAACCACGCCGAACACTGCTCTGGCGAACCCTCTGTACGCCGACTTGGCCGGCCTGCCTCCTCTGTTCGCGTCCGTGGGTGACGCGGAAACTCTGTTGGACAACGCGCAGCGCATCGTCGAGCAGGCGCGTGAAGCCGGTGTCGAAGCGACACTGGAGGAATCGCCCGGGCAGCAACACGTGTACGTATTCATGGCCGGCCGATCCAAAGAAGCGGACGAGACCATCGGCAACGCCGGGGAATGGTTGAAAGCCCAGTTCGGCCGCTGAGCCCGGTGACACCCACATCTGTGGGTGTCACCGCTTTCGTGGCTGACCTGACAGCTCGATCGTCTTGATGGGTCCGCGTCACCCATACATCCACAGCTCACATTCGAAACACTGAGGGATCACTATGCAATTCACTACTGAGCACGACGCGTTCCGCAAGATGGTCCGCGATGTCGTCGAACGGGATATCGCACCCCATCTCGACGAATGGGAGAAGGCGGGTGCCTTCCCTGCCCACGAACTGTTTCCGAAGCTCGGTGAGCTGGGTCTGCTGGGCCTCGAGTACGACCCGGAGTACGGCGGCCAGGGCGCTGAACACTCCTTCACCGTGGTGCTGTGCGAGGAGCTCTATCGCGCCGGTGCAGCAGGCGTACCTCTTGCCATCGGCGTGCAGGCCATGATGGCGACACCCTCTCTCGCCGAGTTCGGTACCGACGAACTCAAGCGGCGGTATCTCGCCCCGGCTATTGCTGGTACTCAGGTCTGCTCGGTCGCAGTGACCGAAGCGGGCGCTGGCTCCGACGTCGCCGGCATCCGTACTCGCGCTGTTCGGGACGGCGACGACTGGATCATCAACGGAAGCAAGCTCTACATCACCAACGGGACCCAAGCCGACTGGCTTTGCCTGCTGGCTCGCACCTCCGATGAGGGCGGCTATCGAGGCATGAGTCAGATCATCGTCGAAACGAAGTCACCGGGCTTCTCGGTCTCCAAGAAGTTGGACAAGCTGGGAAACCGCTCGTCCGATACCGCTGAGCTATACTTCGAGAACGTCCGCGTTCCGGTGTCCAACACGATCGGCGAGATCGGACGTGGGTTCCAGCAGCAGATGTCGCAGTTCGTGATCGAGCGGATGTTCGGCGCGTACGGCGTAGTGGGGGCCTGCCAGTGGGCTCTGGAACGGACTCGTGAATTCGTTCGGGAGCGCCAAGCGTTCGGCAAGTCCCTTGCCGACAACCAGTACATTGCGTTTCGACTCACGGAACTCGCTGCAAAAGTCGATGTGCTGCAGTCGCACAACTACCAATCGGCCGAGGCGCATATGGCCGGCGAGGACATCATCCGACAAGCGACCGTAGCCAAGCTCATGGCTGGGCGTTTGGCTCGGGAAGTTGCCGACGAATGCCTTCAGTTCCATGGCGGCATGGGATATATGGAGGAGACATGGACCGCTCGGTTCCTACGTGACAGTCGGCTCCATTCCATCGGGGGAGGCGCTGACGAGGTCATGCTTCAGGTACTCGCCCGCAGAGACGGACTGATTGCGTGACGAGTGATGCGGCGAGCCCGATTCTCTCGGTGGGCATGACCGGTGCTCGAACCATCAGCCGAATTTTTACAGACATGAGTGGAATGATGAAGCAGTCGAACGTAGCTCGGAATGAAGGCGGTACTCATGCGTCCTGACGTCTCTCAGGTAGGTCAGCTCGACCTCAACCTTGCCACCCGGATGTCGGTCGGCGACCTGCTGACGCGCAGTGCCCGCCTGTTCGGGCATCGAACGGCAGTCGCCGATTCCCACGAGGAAGTGACCTACTCCCAACTCGACAGCGCAGCTGAGGCATTCGGCCGCGGACTGCTTGAGTCCGGTGTCCGCAGCCAGGAGCCCGTGGCCTTTCTACTCGGCAACTCCTGGCGCTTCCTGGCCAGCTTCTTCGGCTGCGCAAAAGCCGGAATCGTTGCGTTGCCGATGAATCTCATGCTTTCCACCGACGACATCGCGTGGATCCTGCAGGACTCCGGCACAACAACGGTCATAGTCGATTCGGCGTACGTTCCTCTGCTGGAGGCAGCGCTGCCGTCCGTGCCTGCGGTCACGCGAATCGTGCTCATCGGTGACGAGGTTCCAGCCACCATCTGTGGTCGCGAGGTCGTTCGCTGGGACGACGTCGCGGCCGACTCGAGTCCGCTCGAAGTCGTTGTCGACGACCGCGACACGATGCATTGCCTGTACACCTCGGGAACAACGGCACGCCCCAAGGGCGTACTGACGAGCCATGTGTCCGTGTACGTTGCGCTGATGAGTAACGCTCTACAACTCGAGCATCGCCGCGGCGACGAGTTCAGCGTTTTCCCCGTCGTATTGCCGCTGTTCCACACAACGGCACTGGATACTCTGACGTTGCCGATTCTGCTGACCGGTGGAACGGTCCTTCTCCCAGCAGGTTTCGAGGCGGAGTCGTTCTTGGATCTAGCCGAGAGCCATGCCGCTACACACGTCATGCTGCTGCCCACCATGTTCAGCGCCGTGCTCGACTCACCGAGTCTGGCGACTCGAAATCTGTCCTCGGTTCGGATGTGTATCTATGCCATGGCACCGATGCCGGAGGAGCGGATCGGCCTGATCGCCTCGGCGTTTCCTAATGCGAAAATTCTGCTGGGCTCAGGGCAAACAGAGGTTGTCCCGGCCACAGTGTTCCAGTTCCCATCGCACCAGAAGACGAAGTCTGCGTCGTGGGGTCCGCCGGTTGTCACGGTCGATGCGCAGATCATGGACCAGTCCGGCCAACTTCTCCCAGCTGGCGAAACCGGTGAAATCGTCTACCGAGGCCCGCATGTCATGTCGGGCTATTGGAACAATGCGTCCGCTAACGCTGCGGCGTTCGAGCACGGATGGTTCCACAGCGGCGACCTCGGGCATGTCGATGAAGAAGGCGTGATCTGGTTTACCGATCGTGTCAAAGACATCGTCAAGACCGGCGGCGAGAATGTGTCCTCGGTCGAGGTGGAACGTGTGTTACTGAGCTGCCACGATGTCCTCGAAGCAGCAGTGATCGGCGTCCCTGACGACCGATGGGGCGAGTCCGTTACCGGCGTCGTCGTGCCGGTCGATCCCAACATCGACGCCGAGGCGCTTGCCGGTCGCTTGCTGGCCCATTGCAAGCAACACCTCGCAGGATTCCAGGTCCCCAAGCGGATCGATGTGGTGTCGGGGCTTCCGAAGACGGCCACAGGCAAGATTCAAAAAGCTGTGCTGCGCGACAGCTTTCGCATCTGAACGGGCTGAATCAGTCTTACTGGCAGTCGCACGCGAGCCGGGCGTCGGGTAAACCGACGCCCGGCCTCCATGTTGGGCCGATGTCGGCTCAACGCAACCACTTACAGCACTCAGAGCGCCGGCGCGCCGGCGCGACGAAAGGTCGCTTCCATGATTGTTGCCTACAGCACGTATTCACGTCCTCTTGCCGACGAAGACAAGAGCCTTGTTGCAGAGCACCTCGCCTTCATCAAGCAAGGATTCGACGACGGAACGTTCGTCGCAGCGGGGGCCCGCCAATCCTCGGTCGGCGGAGTGGTCCTCGCCCGCGGGGTCTCCGAAGATGACCTCCGTGCACTGATGCAGCAAGACCCGTTCGTCCGGGCCGGCTTGGTCGACGAGTACAAGATGATGACGTTCGCCGTGTCGATGGCGTCGATTGACGAACTGGCGGAGAACTGAGTCGGTTCCCGAAGCCAGAATGACGAGAACAGTTGTGTCCGACGAATCGAACAGTCTCTTCCTACCGATGAACATCGGCGAAATCGCGGTGGTCAATCGATTGGTAATGGCTCCGTTGACGCGACTACGAGCCGAGCCCGATGGGCGGCCGGGGGAGATCGTCGCTCAGTACTACGCCCAGCGCGCCAGCATGGGTCTGATCGTGTCGGAGGGAACTTTTACCACCGAGGCTTCGCGCGGCTACCTCGGGCAACCAGGTTTGGTCGACGATGCGCATCAGGCCGCCTGGGCTCGAGTTGCTGCGGCCGTCCACGATGCTGGTGGAAAGATCGTGGTGCAATTGATGGACGCGGGCCGTCTCACCCATCCGGGCATAACGGGAGGCCGCGAAGTGCTGGCACCGAGCGCGATTGCAGCCCCTGGCACCGCGCGAACCGAGGCGGGCAAGGAACGCTTTCCGATACCTACAGCACTGACAACGGCGTCGGCTGGGGATGTCGCCCAGCAGTTTGCCAGGGCGGCAAAGCGGGCCGTGGCCGCAGGTATGGACGGCGTGGAAATCCACGCAGCAAACGGATATCTGCTTCACCAGTTCCTCGCGCCTAATTCCAACCAGCGCACAGACCAGTACGGCGGCACACCGCGAAATCGAGCCCGACTGGTCGAAGAAGTAATCGACGCCGTCGCATGTGCAATCGGCTCGGGCCGGGTTGGGCTGCGAATCTCACCTGGGCACGACGTACAGGGAACGCTCGAGACGGATTCGGCCGATGTAGTGGACACGTACGGGAGGCTCGTCGATCACGTGAATCGAGGCGACCTGGCATATCTCTCAATTTTGCATGATAGTCCAGAGGGAAGCCTGGTCCAGGAACTTCGTCGCCGTTTCGCAGGGCCTCTTGTTCTGAACACTGGATTCGCCTCGATCACAACGCTTTCCGATGCCTGTGCCATGCTTCTCGACGCGGGTGCCGACGCAGTCGCTGTCGGCCGGGCTGCAATCGCGAATCCTGACCTCGTCGAGCGGTGGCGCGACGGATGTGCGTTGAACGTTCCGCGGCCCCATACCTTTTACGTTGGTGGTCCCGAGGGGTATGTCGACTATCCCCGTCGTTGAGTGATCGCTGGGAAGGGGACTTGCACGGTCACCGTGCGGGCATCCTCAGGCCGCCGTCCAACCGGACGGTCTCGCCGTTCATGTAGTCGTTCGTCAACAGCTCGAGCGCCAGTCGGGCGAATTCTTGGGCGTACCCGGCGCGCTTGGGAAAGACAGCACTTCTCGCCAACTTGTTCTTGTAAGCGTCGCCTTGTGGCAAAGAGTCGAAGATCGGCGTATCGAACAATCCCGGCGCGATCGAGTTGACTCGGATGCCGAACTCGGCGAGGTCCCGCGCCATCGGCAGCGTCATACCCACTACGCCTCCTTTGGCCGCAGCATAGGGCGTCTGGCCGACCTGCCCCTCGAAGGCCGCGATGGAGGCCGTGTGCAGGATCGATCCACGCGTCGCTCCATCGGACGTCGGTTCGCTCTTCGCCATGGCAGCGGCAGCGAGTCTGGCGCAGTTGTAGGCACCGATCAGATTGACCTGAACTTCTCTCGCGAATGCTTCGAGCGGTAACGGGTCGAAATCGGCCGATACGGTCCGACGTTCTTGGCCGAAGCCTGCAGCGTTCACCAATGCACGTAGAGGGCCCATGGTGACCGCGGCCTCGACTGCAGCCGCGACGGATTTCTCGTCCGTGACGTCGGCTCGGCAGAAGCGGCCTCCGATGTCACCGGCTACTGCCTCTCCCCGATCGGTCTGCAGGTCGAGAATGACCACTCGTGCCCCTTGGTGGGCCAACAACCTGGCTGTTGCCTCACCGAGGCCGGAAGCGCCCCCGGTAACAATGGCGGAAGATTCGCTGAGATCCATGACGCACGCCTCTCGATCGGTCTGTGTACGACAACCTTACGGTTCATCTGACAACAAAATCAACTATGGATAAACAAGGATATCGAGCTGCACAGGCATAGTGGACTGAGAATTGCAGTCAATGCGGGAAGCTTCTGACTGAACAGTCATATTTGAGAACGGGCAGGTGCTCGGATGCTCGCTCCACTGGAACCCGTCGGCGCGGTCGTCCAGCGAGACGAATCAGGTCTGCGGTGCCGACGTGCCGGCTTCGGTGGAGGGTGAGACGCCGAGTGCGCGCGCCCAGAGTTTCGTCAGCGTAGTGACAGCCCTTGATTCGTCGTATTCGACACCGTGCACGAACCACAAGAGGGTGAAGTTCTCGACCATCCCACCCAGAATGCTCGCTGTCAGATCTGGGTCGAGGTCAGGGTCGGCGATCCCGCGTGACTGCAGGGATCGGATACCTGCTGCGTTTCTTCTCAGGAACGGCTCGCGTATCTGAAGCTTCAACTCTCGAAAGTAGGGCTCTCTGATGGCCATTTCCTCGATGACCGCAATCAGTCGGGCGTTGCGCCTGGCGACGGCCAGATAGGTCCGATTGGCTTCCAGGATGCGGCTGTAGGGATCCGACGCAACATCGACGGAAGGCCTGGAGGCAGAGAACATTTCACCGGTGATGACGGTGAAGATCTCGCCGAGTATCTCTTCTTTCGTTTTGAAATAATGGTAGAACACCCCGTAGGACGTACCGGCCTGGGCAGCGATGTCCGAGATGCGGGCATCGCGAAAGCCCATCTGCTCGAACGTCTCGCGTGCAGCATGTATCAACGCCGAGCGAGTACGTCGGCCGCGAGCCGTGGACGGCGTTTGAACCGACGACGTGGTTTGCCCACGGCTGACGACGGACGTCGGGAGCGGGGGAGAGCCGATTCGACGTGCCACTGAGCTCCTTCGATTCGAGGCCCGTGGGTGTCATCATCGGCGTCGACGGGCGGGTAGGGCCGGTGTGAATGCTGTTGTCGATAGTAAGGCGTCGTCAGTCGCGGGCAGGGACACCGAAGAGGTGTCGTTCAGACGATCTCGAACAACCCGGCCGCACCCATGCCGCCACCGACGCACATCGAGACGACCACGTAGCGAACGCTTCTACGCTTTCCCTCGATGAGAGCGTGACCCACGAGGCGGGCACCGGACATTCCGTAGGGGTGTCCCACCGAGAGCGCAC
>NZ_LVCV01000018.1 GCF_001647195.1 Rhodococcus sp. EPR-157
TCCCACAATCCGATGTCGTCGATGGTGAGGCCATGCGTAGTGAGCAGTTTGGGGATGGCGAACATCGGTCCGATTCCCATCTCATCCGGTGCGCATCCAGCAACTGCGATACCGCGATATACACCGAGCGGTTCGATTCCTCGCCGTTGCGCCTCGCTCGCCTCCATGAGTACCGCCGCCGACGCGCCGTCCGAGAGCTGAGAAGAGTTTCCGGCGGTCACCGTGGAGGTGGGGGACACCGTGCCGTCGGGAGTTACCGGTGGCAAGGTAGCCAGTCCGGCCAAGGTAGTCGACGGTCTGTTGCCCTCGTCTGCAATCAGCGTGACTCGCTGTCGCTCGACTGCACCCGATGACTTATCGGCCGCCGTTTTGACCGACTCGAGCGGAACGATCTCTGCATCGAAGCGGCCGTGCTCCTGTGCGTGAGCGGTTCGCTGTTGGGACAGCAAGGCAAACTCGTCTTGTCGATCTCTGCTGACGGAGTATCGATCAGCGACTGTCTCTGCAGTGTGCACCATGGGCATGTAGATATCCGGCGTGTGTTCTTCGAGCCAGGGATCTGTCGCACGGTAGAAGTTCTGGTGGGTGTTCTGCACGAGTGATATCGACTCGACTCCGCCTCCGACGGTGATCGTCATTCCATCGTGAAGTATTTGTTTGGCTGCAGTCGCGATAGCCATCAGTCCCGATGAACACTGCCGGTCGAGTGTCATCCCCGGAACGGAGTCAGGTAGGCCTGCACGAAGTATCGCCTGCCGTGCGACGTTGCCACCGGTACTGCCTTGCTGCACTGCACATCCGAGGATGACATCGTCTATTTCACGTCCGTCGACACCTGCGCGGTCGACGGCGTGAGTCAGGGCGTGAGCAGCGAGATGCTGGCCCTGAGTGTCGTTGAACGCGCCGCGGTAGGCCTTGCCTATGGGTGTCCGTGCTGTCGAGACGACTACGGCTTCTCGCATGGTGTGAACTCGCTTCTGTGGATGTGGCTGGATCGGTGAACGATCAGGCGTGGTAACTGGTCGTGCCGGATCGACCGACGACGATCTTCGGTACGACGGCGCGGGAGGAGAGTCGTAGAAGCATGTCCACCATCTCGACGATGTCATCAACACGAATCATCGTTTCTGGAGGTATCCGGTCGTGCACCCAGTTCGCCATGTCGGTGTCCACGAAGGCTGGTGCGATGGCGGTTGCCGTCACCCCATTGCCCGATTCCTCTGCATTGAACGTCTCGACCAACGAGATCAACGCAGCCTTGGTTGCTCCGTATACAGCGAGCCCGGCCTCGGCATAGAGGCCGGTGATCGACGACAGCGCAACAACTTTGGCTCCCCCGTCGGGGTTCGAGGCTGCCGCGGCGCGCAACGACGGCAGGGCCTGCTGGAGCATGGTCAGCGGCGCACGCAGGTTGATATCGAGGGTCTTGTCCAACCGTCGGAGCGGATAGGTGTCGATGGTTCCGGACGAACCGAAACCGGCGTTGAGAATGAGGGCGTCGAGCGTCTCGAAATGCTCGGTGTGGGTTGTTACTACGTTCCCGGCGGCCTCTGGGTCTGACAAGTCCCCGGCGGCAATTACGACGTCACTCGCTCCTGCCGCGCGTAGTTCCCGAGCGACCGAGTCGAGGCGTTCGTGATCACGCGCGTTGATGGTGAGCCCATGCCCCTGCTGTGCGAGGCGGGTGGCGATTCCAAGACCGATGCCGCGTGTGGCTCCGGTGACCAAGGCGGTGCGAATCATGATGATGACCTCTTCAAGGCGTGTAGTCCTGCAGCGATGAACTCGGGAACCGACTCCCCGGCTCTGTCGAAACCGTCGCCCACGGTCGCGCCGACCAAGAAGCGGTGGTGGATGCCTTCGGCGATGACCGCGAGTTTCAGGTAGGCGAGCGCCATATAGAAATTCCAGTGTGCGAGGTCGCGACCCGAAGCCAGTGAATAGCGTTGCGCAAGATCATCTATCGACGGCATCCGGTCGCTGGTCCACGCTGCCGGCTCGCCGATGACGAGGTCGAACGAGGGGTTGCGATAGACACACATCGTGGCCACGTCGGACAGTGGATCTCCCAGCGCCGACAGTTCCCAATCCACTACTGCGGCCACCTGCCCGACGTCGTCGAGACCGAGGATGGTGTTGTCGATTCTGTAGTCACCGTGCACAATCGACGCTTCGGATTGCTGAGGGATCGAGTCGGCGACGGCTGTGTGCAGACGACTCAGATCCGTGCTTTCACGTGTTTTGACCCGTTCCCACTGCTTGGCCCACAGAGCAACCTGGCGAGTGAGATATCCGTCCGGGCGACCGAACTGTCGCAGACCGACGACGTCGATGTCGACCTGGTGGAGCGCTCCGAGAATCCTCACCAACTCATCGACACATTTGTCGAGATCGGTATCGGAGACATCGACGAGATCTGCTGTTGTCCGAACAACGCGGCCGTCGATCCGCTCTACCAGGGTGAAGGGCGCGCCGAGGACGGACACGTCCTCGCACAAGACCACGGTGCCTGCGACGGGCACATCTGTTTTCTGCAGCGCCGAGGTGATGGTGTACTCGCGGGCGACGTCGTGCGCGGAAGGCGTGAGACCCGCGGTAGGTGGGCGGCGTAATACCCACCGCGAGGTGTCGTCGGAAAGGAAGTAAGTCAGATTGGATTTGCCGCCCGAGATGAGTTCGGCCCGCAAATCGCCTCGCAGTGGCACATCGGAGTCGTTCAGGTAGGCACGCAATTTCTCCAGGTCGAGGCCTCGATGCTCCGTGTCGCTCACGAGGATGCACCAGCTTTGTGCTTGGCTCCGGCCTTCTGCGCTGCTCCGATGGCGCGCCGTGCAATTGCCCAGCGGTGCACCTCCGATGCGCCGTCGTAGATTCGGAAACCGCGCACCTCCTGCGCAAGCCGTGCCAAGGGTAGATCCCCGGATACTCCGAGCCCACCGCACATCTGAATCGAGCGATCGACTATTCGGAACACTGCCTCCGCGCCGAACGTTTTCGCGATGGAGGTCTCGTCGCCTGCATGCTCACCCTGATCGAGAGCCCAGCACGCGCGAATCAGCAGGGCTCGGGTCGCCGCGATGTCGATCTCGTTGTCGGCGACCATCTGTTGAATCATGCCGAGGGCACCGAGCTTGCCGCCGAACGCTTCACGATGGGCAACGCGTTCGACAGCGATGTCGTGAGCGCGGCGTGCGGCCCCCAGCCATCGCATGACGTGCGTCATCCGGGCCGGCCCCAACCTGACCTGGACGTAACGGAATCCCTGGTCCACCTCGCCGAGAACGCCACTGTCGGGGACGAAGAGGTCCTCGAAGAACACCTCGCAGTGGCCGCCGATCATGGATTTGTCGGGGGTCTCGATGTGGCGACCGACGGTCAATCCGGGCACCACGGAGGGGGTGATGAACATGGTGGCACCGCCCCGGTCCCCGGGCACGCCGGCGGTGCGCGCAAAGATGATGAAGAAGCCGGCCCCCTCGGCGCCGGTAATGAAGTACTTGTGCCCGTTGATCTTCCATCCGCCGGGCACCTTGTCCGCACGGGTGGTCAACGCGTTCGGGTCGGAGCCCGCGCCGGGGGCAGGTTCGGTCATGGCGAAGGCCGAGCGCATCTCTCCGCGAGCGAGTGGAGCAAGGAAGCGCTCTTTTTGCTCCTTGTTCGCGATGTGGTCGAGCATGTGTACGTTGCCCTCGTCGGGTGCGGCGATGTTCAACGCGACCGGGCCGAACAGTGAGTATCCGCCCTCCTCGAAAACCGGTGCGCGCTCGACCATGTTCAGTCCATGGCCACCGTACTCGAGCGGGACGTGCGGACCGAAAACACCCGCGTCTCGGGCCGCGGCTTGCAGTGTTTCGCGCAGTTCATCTCCGCCGGCGGCAGCGATATCGCCGTGGTGAAGATCCTCGACGGGCAGCACCGTGCTTCGGGTGAATTCTCGGGTCTTCTCGACCAGCGTGGTGACTTCGGGGGACATCAGAAAATCGGTCATGGTCAAACCTCCATCGACGGGATGCATCTCGCCGAACGTTCGTCGATCAGCGAGCGCGAGGACATGTATTCCATTCGCGTGGTGACGGTCAGGCTGTGGAGTCGCCGCCGGGTACAGCCCAGTACGGTGGCCGCTTTTCGGAGAATGCGAGCATGCCCTCTTGCGCCTCCGGGGAAGCGAAGTAAGACGCGGTCAGATTCAGCATCTGGGCGAATTGTTCGGCCAGGGTGGTCTCCGAGGGATTAAGCATCTTCTTGACGCCAGCAAGGGCCCGTGGAGCGCCGAGTCCGATTGTTTCGGTGAGTCGGGCGACCGCGGTATCGAGACCGTCAGCTGTGGCGACCTCACTGAGCAGACCGATTCGAGCGGCGTGCCGGGCATCGAAAGTCTCACCGGTCAGGAACAAGCGATGCAGATCTACCGATGCCACGCGCAGTCGAAGCGGCACCGAGATGACTGCGGGAACCACCCCGATCCTCGTCTCGCTGAAGCCGAGTGTCACGGTGTCCGCGGCAACCGCGAAGTCGCATGACGCCACCAGCCCGATACCTCCGGCACGGGCCGGGCCTCTCAGTACAGCGATCACCGGCTTCGGGGAAGTCAACAGCATCGTCATCAGATCGACGAGCTCCTGCCCCGACTGCGAGGTGTCGCCGGTGCGGGCTTCCTTCAGGTCTGCGCCGGCGCAGAACACCGAACCGGTGTGGGTGAGAACCACAACGCGGGTGGCCTCGTCGTCGATTGCGGTGCGCACGTGACCGAGCAGATCGGATCGAAGTTGTGCCGAGAGTGCGTTCCGGTTCTTCGGCGAGTCGAGAGTGACGACAGAGACTCCGCCTTCGGTCGCGAGGCGCGCCAGTTCCGAATTGTGCTCAGGTGCGCTCATCGCGATGCCTGCTTGTCTTCTGAGGGAGCAGAATGGGGCGCGGACGGCGGATTGTCGATGAAGGCTGCGGGGATGTCGTGATGGCGGGCGCGAACGAACTCGCCGAGTCCCTTCCCCTGCGAGTCGAGATTCAGGTTCGCCGCGACCCCTCGGCCGAGTAGTCCGACGATGGTCACTCCGCATGCGCGCAGATGCGGCAATTCCCACATACGTAACGAGCACTCCGCAGCTTCTGGGATCAGAGCCCTAATCGAGTCCTCGGTCCACCAGGACCTGAGCCAGTCGTGCTCCCGATCGTCGCGGGCCCACAGGCCGAGGGTGGCGTTGCCGGCTTTGTCACCGGATCGTGCCCCTACGACTGTGCCCAACGGTTGGCGCACGGTCGGGCCGAATTCCGTCACTTGCTCTCCGACGAGAGGTGCTTCGATCGGTTCTGCGGGCGGTGTGGTGGGTGCCGGGGCAACCTCGAACTGCTTGTCTCCCAGTGTTACCCGCTGGTGGAAGGCGTCGGCAGGCATCAGCGTCGGCCAGAATACGGTGACTTCGCTGCCTGCCGCCGGCGGACCGGTGAAGTACAGGCCCGGATAACTCGCAAGCCCGGTCTCGATCGCTGCCCTCGGGAAAGCGCGAACCTTGTCCGGGGAGGCATCCGTGACCGAAATGGTCAGCAACGCAACGGCTTCGTTCATGCTCGCTGGATCGGACTTGTCGGCACGGAGGAGCCGGACAGTCACCATCTCGAAGGCTTTTTCGCCGCCGACGATGTTGGCCCACATCGCGCGCTGGGCAAGCTCTGCCTTGGCCTCGATGTTGGCACCGGTGAGCACGAACGTCACCTCGTTGCGCCATCCTCCGGAGACCAGTGCGCCCACCTTGATCGTTGCGGGTGCCGCTTCGCCGCGCACTCCCGAGATCTGAACGCGGTCCGTATCGAGCTGGGTGAGCCGAGCGGTGTCGAGCCGGGTGATGACGTCGGGGTTGGCGTATCGCGGTCCGTCGATTTCGTAGAGTAGCTGCGCAGTCACCGTTTCCACGGTCACCGCGCCTCCTGTGCCCGGGTGTTTGGTGATGACGCACGAGCCGTCGGCGGCAATCTCGGCGATCGGGAATCCGACGTGGGCCATGCCGTCCAACTCGGAGAAGAACGAGAAGTTTCCGCCGGTGGCTTGTGCCCCGCACTCGATGACGTGTCCCGCGGTAACGGCTCCGGCCAACGCATCCCAGTCGGTCCTCGACCAGCCGAAGTGCCACGCGGCCGGCCCGATGATGATGGCTGCGTCGGTGACTCGGCCGGTGACGACAACATCGGCTCCGGCATCGAGCGCCTCCTTGATTCCCCAGGCTCCGAGGTATGCGCTGACGACGTCGGGCTCGCGGTCGATGTCGGCGAACGATTGCCCGGTATCGAGGTGTGGTGCGTCCCAGCCGCTTCGGCGGGCAAGTGCGAAGGCGTCGGTGGCGTCGTCACCGTCGACGACGGCGACCCGGACGGTTCGGCCGGCGTTTTCGGCGATGCGCGTTATCTCTTCAGCACAGGCGTGCGGGTTGAGACCGCCTGCGTTGGAGACAATTTTGATGTGCCGGTCCAGGCAGGTGGCGAGCACGCCCTCCAGTTGCCGGACGAATGTGCGTGCGAATCCGGCTTCGGGGGAGCGTTTGCGTTGTTTGACGAGTACGCCCATGGTCAGTTCCGCGAGCCAGTCACCGGTGAGTACGTCGACGGGTCCGCCGTCGACGATCTCGCGGGCCGCGGCGAGGCGGTCGCCGAAGAAGCCGGAGCAGTTGGCTATCCGTAGGGGGCGTAATTCGCTCATGCGGGATCCACCGCCGACAGAGTCACCAGAACGGTATGAGCCTCGACGTATTGGCCTACCTCCACGTGGATGTGCTCGACGGTTCCGTCCATCGCGGCCGTCGCCGGATGCTCCATCTTCATCGCTTCGACCGTGACCAACCTCTGTCCAGCGGTGACGACGTCGCCGATCTTCACGGCAATGGCAACGACTGTGCCTGGGATTTCGTTCACCGGACCCAACGCGGTTGCTGCTCCGGAATCAGGATCAGGAAGTCGAGGAGAACGCCGCCAACCCGACTGACTGCTCGAATCGTTGACCCAGATCGATTCGTCCGGATGGGTGACGACCGTGCAGGGATAGTCGACTCCGTCGTACTGCACCCGTACCGAGTCGGACGTGAGATCGAGGAGGCGAAACTCGTGCCGTGTCCCGTCGATCTCCAGCTCGAGGTCGGCGTCCCCTGACCAACCATCCTGGTGGTAGCCGATCTCGATGGCAGTGTCGTCTCCGAGGCGGTGCCAGGTGGCGTGCGTGAGTATCCGGGCGGCGAGCGGCCGGAATCCGGGACGGGCATGACCACGCATCGGGTCGTGGGCGGCGCGTCTCGAGGTGGACACAGCCACCGCCGCTGCGAGGTGTATCCGCTCAGCGGTCCTGGCAGCAGGATTCAGCAGGTGGGGATGATTGTCGAGAAAGTCGGTACGGGTGGCACCGTCGAGGAAATCCGGATCACGGAGGAGCGCTGCCAGGAAGCTGCGGTTGGTCGTGACACCGTGCACGTGAGTGGCGTCGATGGCCGAGGCGAGCGCGAATGCTGCGTCGGTTCTGTTCCCGGCGTGAGCGACGATCTTGGCGATCATCGGGTCGTAGAACGGGGAAATCTCGGCCGGGGCGACTATTCCGTCCTCGTATCGGAGTCCGATGCGGTCGGGATGGCTGTAACGGTGCAACTGTCCTGGAGTCGGGAGATAGTCGTTCGCAGGGTCTTCGGCGTAGAGCCGCACTTCGATTGCGTGCCCGTTGATTCGGACGTCGCTCTGCTCGAATCCCAATGTTTCACCGCGCGCCACGCGCAATTGCAGTGCGACCAAGTCCATTCCGGTCACTTCCTCGGTGACGGGGTGCTCGACCTGTAGGCGGGTGTTCATCTCGAGGAAGTAGAAGCCTCCGGTCTCGTCGTCGTAGAGGTATTCCACTGTGCCGGCACCGACATACCCGAGCTCACGGACGAGTGACACTGCGGTCGAGCCCATTCGTTCGCGCGCGTCGGGTCCGATGACGGGTGAGGGTGCTTCTTCGAGCACCTTCTGATGGCGACGCTGAATGGAGCACTCGCGTTCTCCGAGATGCACTGCGTTGCCGTGCTTGTCGCCGAAAACCTGGATCTCGATGTGTCGCGAATACCGCAAGTACTTCTCAAGGAACACGGTCGAGTTGCCGAACAAGTTCGCGCCTTCTCGACGCGAGGAGGCCACTCCGTCGATGAGGTCCTCGGAACGTTCGATCAGGCGCATTCCCTTGCCGCCGCCTCCTGCTACGGCTTTGGCCAATAGCGGATAACCCACTTCGGCTGCTGCGCTCTCCCATTCCGAGGTGTCGTCTCCGGTGATGACCGCGTCGGGCAGGACTGGCACGTCTGCTTTGCGCGCCCATTCCTTCGCGCGGTCCTTGAGACCCATCACGCGCATCGATTGCGCACTCGGGCCGACGAAATTGATGCCGGCCGCTTCGCATGCCTCGGCGAATTCGGGGTTCTCCGAGAGGAACCCGTAGCCGGGGTGGACGGCGTCGGCACCGGTGCGCCGGGCGGCGTCGAGGATCTTGTCGACTTTCAGATAGGAGTCGGCGCTGCTTGACCCGCCGATTGCGACGGAGAAGTCGGCGTCGGTGACGTGCGGGGATCGTGCGTCGGGATCCGAGTAGACCGCGACGGTGCGAATACCCATCGCGCGGGCGGTGCGAATGACACGCCGTGCGATCTCGCCGCGGTTGGCGACGAGCAATGTATTGATCGGTGTGTGGTTCACGGAAGTCTCACAATCGGAACGTAGCGAACCGGGACGTCCCGGTCACCGGTGCGGAATGTACGGCGGACAGGGCGAGGCCGAGAACGGCGCGGGTATCGCGAGGATCGATGATTCCGTCGTCCCACAGTCGTCCGGTGGCGTATACAGCACCGGACTGACTTTCGATCAAGTCTTCGATCTCGCGGCGGACCCTGGCGTCGTCGGCGTCGCTGAACTCGGTGCCGGCACGCTGAGCTGCTGTTTTCTTGATGATGGACATGACCCCGCCGAGCTGTGCTCCGCCCATGACTGCGATGCGGTGGTTGGGCCAGGTGAAGACGAATCGGGGGTCGTATGCGCGGCCCGACATCGCGTAGTTTCCCGCGCCGTACGAAGCGCCGATCATCAAAGTCACATGGGGGACAGTGGAATTGGAGACGGCATTGATCAGCTTCGAGCCATCCTTGATGATCCCACCGCGTTCGGCTGCCGAGCCGACCATGAAGCCGGTGATGTTCTGGATGAACAGCAACGGGATGTCGCGTGAATTCGCCAGCTGAATGAAATGCGCCCCTTTGTTCGCTTCATCCGAGAACAAGATGCCGTTGTTGGCGATGACACCTACCGGGAATCCCGCGATCGAGCCCCAGCCGGTGACCAACTGAGTGCCGAACAGTGGCTTGAACTCGTCGAAGCGGGAGCCGTCCAGTACGCGAGCAAGAATCTCCCTCACCTCCACCGATCGCTTCGAGTCGGCTGCAGCGCATGCGAGCAGTTCGCTCTGGTCGTGAACCGGAGGATCAGCGGGCAGCGTGGCCCCCGGGCCGGCTTTGGTCCACTGCAGATCCGCCACGATCTGACGCCCCAATCGCAGGGCGTCGCGCTCGTCCTCGGCGAGGTAATCTGCCAATCCGGATACGCGGGCGTGCATTTCGGCACCACCGAGCGATTCGTCGTCGATCTCCTCGTTGATCGCCATCTTCACCAGGGGAGGTCCGCCGAGGTAGACCGTGGCAGCTTCCTTGACGAGGACCGTGTATTGGCTCATGCCGGGCACATATGCACCACCGGCGGTCGAGCTGCCGAACACCAACGAGATGGTCGGAATGCCCGATGCTGTGAGACGGGTGATCTCGCGAAAGCTGCGTCCGCCGTTCACGAAAATATCTGCCTGCTTGGGTAGATCTGCTCCGCCGGATTCGACGAGCGTGATGACAGGTAGCCGGTTCCGGGCTGCGATGTCGAGTGCTCGGAGTTGTTTGGCCACCGCGTCCGGGTTGAGTGAGCCACCCTTGACCGTCGGCTGGTTGGCGATGATCATGCACTCGATTCCACTGACTGGTCCGATGCCGGTGATGAGTCGGCCGCCGGGCTGTTCGTCCGGGTCGTGTGCCCCTGCGTAAGTGGATAGTTCGAGGAACGGGGCGTCTTCGTCGAGCAGCAGATCGACGCGCTCGCGTGCGAGCAGTTTGCCGCGACCGCGATGGCGTTGTACGGCCTTTTCTCCACCCGACGCAAGGACGCGATCAGCGAGAGCGGTCAAAGGTTCCAGAGCGTCCAGCATCGCAGTACGGTCGAGCAGGAATTGCTCCGACCTGATGTCGAATCGTGTGGGTATGACCGTCATTGGTGCACCTCGATGAGTCGGAGATTCAGGGGTAGGCAGCGTCACGTCAACTGAGGGCATCAGCCGCCGAGCGATCGGCGCAGATGCACCGACCTCGATTGAATCGATGAGCTACATCCATCGAGACCTACACAACACCAAGTTGACTAACAAATCAAGTATGGATCCGATGAAGATGGATTCCACCTGGCCAAATAGGCTGCCATCCCTAGTCGGCTGAACCGAGGACTGACCGTGGCATCAACTACGAGGTCGCAATGTCCGACTCTCGAGCCGGGCACCTCTCTCGGTCGAGCTTCTCGGCACAGTTAGCTGCAGTATGACGCCGGGTTTGGGAGGGGATGTGAAGGGTCTTGTAGCCATCAAGACACTTGACTGTGATGTCGATCTTGCGCAGTCCCGACCTTTACTGGTGGCCACCGCAAACGGTATTGGCTTCCGGGTCTCCCCGACGGCGACGGGGTCAAAGTAGCGGGCGGCGCTCACATTGCGCGAGTCGGGGCATCTAGAGTCGCAGATCCTCGGCCACCTGTTGCGGGAGGTGGAGATTTTACGAGGGGATGACGCTGACCTCGGCTTCATCGGTGGTGGTGGGTGATCTGAAGTCGACTGCACTGCAGATGAATTGATATCTCGACACGATTCGGACCAGTCGAGAGGTGATCTCGGGCGGGTTACGGAGTGGTGTTCCCAACACCTGTTGGTGCCGGACGGTGTGCTGGTGCACGTGGATGGCAGAGACGCCGGCGCGAAGGCACGACAACGGCGGCGGTCGACCACAGGTGCTCGCTTCGCTGTTCCTGAATTTCTGGACTTCGGTACAAGCCGAACCCGCTGTCGGCTCTTGACTTAAAAGTCAAGTGATGATGGAGTGTGATCCAGATCGCACCGTCAGGGTCAGGCATCCGCTGCCTGTAACGCCGATGCGGTGGGTCGAATCAGGCGAGCATGGGCTAGGGCTCGAAACCAGCAGCAATCAGCGTGTCTTCGTTCCAATCGAGATCACAAGGGAGTTCATCATGGGTCGTATGGATGGAAAAGTTGCCTTCATCACCGGGGCAGGCCGAGGGCAGGGCCGGGCGCACGCAATCAGGTTGGCAGAGGAAGGGGCTGACATTGTGGCGCTCGATTGCCCGAGTCAGGGCAGCATCCCGCACCCCCTCGCCACCGAGGAAGATCTGAACGAGACCGTCCGGTGGGTCGAAAAGCTCGATCGACGAATCCTGGGCATTGTTGGGGACGTCCGGAGTCAGGCAAGTCTCGATTCCGCTGTTGCGGCCGGAATCGCGGAATTCGGGCACATCGACGTGGTCGTCGCCAATGCAGGTGCATGGAGTGTCGGGCCATTCTGGGAAATACCTGAAGAAGAATGGAAAGACGTAGTCGATATCGACCTGCTCGGTGTCATGAGGACCCTCAAAGCGGTCACTCCGCACATGATCGAACGCGGCTCGGGTTCGATGGTCGTAATTGCGTCTGTCAACGGCAAGGAGGCCGGTGTCAACTATGCGCATTACGTCAGCTCCAAGCACGGTGTGCTCGGACTGATGAAGTCCGTCGCCCTCGAACTCGGTCCTCTCGGTATTCGTTGCAACGCCGTGCTGCCCGGTGTCGTCAGGACACCCATCTTGGACTGGCAAGGTGGATGGGATCTGATGGCTGGTGGCCCCGGGCTGGGCACGCGCGACCATATGGAGTCCGGCGGTAAGGCGTACGCGCTGCTGAAGGGCGTTGGAATGCTCCCGCCGGAGGCCACCAGCGAGGGTGTGTTGTGGTTGGCCTCTGACGAGTCGAAGTACGTGTCCGGCCAAGAGCTGGCGATCGATGGCGGTCACATGTTGTTGCCGGGCCTCAACATGGCCAATATCGCCGAGGCGGCAGCAGCAGCCAACGGCTAGCAGGCCGACAAAAACCTGGTCTCGGATCGGTTCGACATACGCGCGCGTGTCAGTCGAACCGATCCGGCCAGGGCCACTTTCGGCAACCCAACGTTCAGGTACGAGCCAACTCGTGACGGCCGCTGCCAGTAGACTGAATCGCAGGAATACCGTTGAATAGCAATATTATTCAGATCGGGCCGTCAGTGCAGCCGACTACACTGCCCGGGTTGCTCAGCGATGCATTGCCCGGGCACGAGTCGTTATTTTTGCTGTGTTCGGATCGAAAGTGGACTTACGCAGAGTTCTCCCGCACGGTCGACAGCCTTGCCTCGGGTCTTCTGTTATTGGGGATCCGACGCGGCGATCGCGTGGCCATTGCTGCACCCAACTCGGCGCAGTGGCTTCTTACGTGGTTCGCAGTCACCAAAATCGGTGCCATTCTGGTCACGCTCAACGTGGCATACCGTGAGCGGGAATTTCGCTTCATGCTCAATCAGTCCGGGGCTGTCATGTTGATCAGCTGTGCTCGAGATGGCGAGTTCGATTTCGTCGATTTCTTGGACGAGCTCAGGCCACGTATCCCCACGGTGAGCCACTACGTCTTTCTCGGAGAGCGCGGATTCGAGGGTAGCCGCCGGTGGGATGATCTCTTGGTCGACGACATCGACATCCAGGCGCTCACCCACGCCGGATCTCATGTGGAAGAGCATGATCCGGCGGTGATTCTGTACACCTCGGGAACTACCGGAGATCCCAAGGGTGCCACGTTGACCCACGCCAGCATCATTGCCTCCGCGCGCGCTCAAGCTGCACACCTCGATCAAACAAGCGACGACGTAGCGATCGGACACATGCCCCTCAACCACGTCGGCGGCATGACGTGCACTGTGGCTGCCGCCATGAGTGTGCGTGGCAAAGTAGCCCTCTTGCCCAGATACAGCCCGACAGTGGCTCTGCAGGCTATCGAGCGGCACGCAGTGACGATATTCATCGGGGTACCCACTATGTACACCCTGATGTTGGATTTTCCGGAGTTCACTGCAACGGATACCTCGACGATCCGCACCTGCATCATCGGTGGTTCGAACGTCGAACCGGCAATGGGAAGGCGCATTCTGGAAACGTTTCCGGGTACGCGGTTGGCCAATTTGTACGGGCTCTCCGAAACGTCCGGAGGATGCGTGATATCCGCTGCTGACGACGAATTGCACACTCTTGTCGACACTCTCGGAGTTGGTATCGGTGACTTCGAGGTTCGCGTCACCGATGACGAGCACAACTCTCTGCCGCCGGGCAGTGAGGGTCACCTGCACATTCGAGGTGGGTGCGTGGCCAGTGGGTACTGGGAGAATCCGGTTGAAACGGACAACGCCTTTTTGGACGATGGATGGCTGGTAACCGGGGACATTGCCGTCATACGGCTGGATGGCCGCGTGGCCATGCGCGGACGGCAGAAGGAGATGTACGTGCGCAGCGGCTACAACGTCTATCCGGTCGAAATCGAGAATGTGTTGGCCGCAGACGAGACGGTTGCGATGTGCGCCGTCGTGGGAGTGCCCGATGAGCTGCTCGGCGAAGTGGGACACGCGTATGTGGTTCCGGTGCCGTGGAGCACAGTCGATGTAGAAAAATTGCTGGCCAGGTGTACTGAGATGCTGGCGGGCTACAAGATCCCGGCCCGGATTCACGTTGTGCAATCCCTACCGCTGACGCCGTCCGGAAAGATCAAGAAGATCGCGCTGCGATCGGAGACCGCGGGAACGGATGGTTGATGTTCATCGCAAAGCGACCGACCTTTGTCAATGTCCGGATGGAGTTCCCGGTCGCACTCGAGCCTGACTGTCGAGGCCGATGTAGAGAATGCTGGTCCCGGCGAGCAGGAGTTCGACCAGGTTCGCCTCGTCGTCAGCCAGCCACTGCGCGTATGCCGAGATTGCTATGCCGAGCAGGATCCATCCGAGGGTGCGCGGTAGGTGATCGGTCGGTGCGCAGTTCGTCCGAGCAGCCACATAGTCCGCAATGACGGCTCGCCACCCCTCATACATCACCATCGAGTAGCTCTGTAGGGCAGCGTTTCCCAGGATCAGCGACATCCGTTGCCGGTGGATCGCGGCTTCTTCGAATGGAAACGTGTTGAACTGCAGCAGCGCCGATCGCAGGGCGTCGGGCAGAGCGATATCGTCGGGTAGACCATCGAGATGGGCCCTGAGTGCTGCGAGTTGAGCGTCGAAGTCTCCCCACGGAACCGCGTTCTTGGATGGGAAGTAGCGGAAAAAAGTTCGGCGTGCGATGCCGGCTGCGTCGGCAATGTCATCGACGCTGGTTTCCTCGAAGCCCTTCGATGCGAACAGTTCGATGCCGAGGTCGCTCAGTGCGCCCCGTGTTGTGGACGGTCGCCGTCCCATGGGTTTCGACGGTGTGGTGCCTGAGGCCATCTTTCTCCTCCGAACTCTAGCTTTATGCACTCAGTGCCATTAGTGTGGTGACGCAAACCACTGTTACGTCTGATTGTGGTCCACAACTACTTCTGGAGGTATCCGATGTCGAATAGCAACGAGAACACTGTGGTCGGTACTGCTGTCGTCGAGTCCGATCTGGTCGAAGAGTCGCTGGTGGAGGAAGTCTCGATCGACGGCATGTGCGGCGTGTACTGATCATGACTGCTGCAGTGCAGGGCGCACTCGATGTGGATGTGCCGTGGGCATTGCATCCGCAGGTGGCGCTGCGTCCCGAGTCGTTCGGGGCGCTGCTCTACCACTTCGGAACTCGCAAGCTCTCCTTCCTGAGAAACCGCACGATCGTGGCGATCATCGAGTCTCTTCCCGATCATCCCGATATGCGCACCGCGATCGCGGCCGCAGGGATCACCGAGTCCGGATCGGCTCCGTATGTGAAGGCACTCGCGACGTTGGCCGACTCGAAGATGATCACGCCCCGCTAAGGACCATTGACCCTCGACACCTTTCTGGACAGGACCGACCCACATGACTTCCACTCTCGAAAGACCCGCTCCGGTAGGAAAACTCGTCGATCAGTTCGAGCTCGGTCTCGACGCACCGATCTGTCTGACGTGGGAATTGACGTACGCCTGCAATTTGTCGTGCGTGCATTGCCTGTCCTCGTCGGGTCGTCGTGATCCGCGTGAACTGAGCACCGAGCAGTGCAAGTCGATCATCGACGAGTTGCAGAAGATGCAGGTGTTCTACGTCAATATCGGTGGTGGTGAGCCGACGGTGCGGTCGGATTTCTGGGAGCTCGTCGATTACGCGACGGCGCATCAGGTGGGGGTGAAGTTCTCCACCAACGGGGTCAAGATCGACAAAAAAGTCGCAGCAAGGCTGGCGGCGTCGGACTACGTCGATGTGCAGATCTCCATCGATGGCGCGACGGCGGAGGTCAACGATGCGGTCCGCGGACCGGGTTCGTTCGACATGGCGTGCCGCGCTCTGGAGAATCTGAAAGAGGCCGGATTCCGGGACGCGAAGATCTCCGTCGTCGTCACCCGGCACAACGTGAGCCAGCTCGACGACTTCAAAGCGTTGGCCGACAAATATGCTGCGACACTGCGCATCACCCGGTTGCGGCCCTCGGGTCGCGGCGCGGATGTCTGGGATGATCTGCACCCGACAGCCGGTCAGCAGCGCGAGTTGTACAACTGGCTCGTCGCCAACGGTGAGGGTGTGTTGACGGGGGATTCGTTCTTCCACCTGTCGGCGTTCGGTGACGCTCTGCCCGGGCTGAATCTGTGTGGTGCCGGCCGGGTGGTGTGCCTGATCGACCCGATCGGTGATGTGTATGCGTGCCCGTTCGCCATTCACGAGAACTTCCTCGCCGGCAACATCGTCCGCGACGCGACTGTTGCTACTGAGACCTCGGCGGGAATGGGCGGCTTCCAGTCGGTATGGCAGACATCGGAGTTGTTCCAGGAGTTGCGGTCTCCGCAGACCTCGGGCGCCTGCACCAAGTGCGCGCACTTCGATGCGTGCCGCGGTGGCTGCATGGCGGCTAAGTTCTTCACCGGCCTGCCGATGGACGGCCCGGACCCCGAATGCGTCATCGGTAACGGTGAAATGGCGTTGGCAGCGGCAGGGGAGATCCCCAAGTCCAGCGTCGACCATTCCCGTACCGGGCAGCGCAAGACCCCACGTAAGTCGGTGCCGCTGACGTTGATGATGCGTCCCCCGGCGAAGATCTGCGACGAGAACCCGCTCGCAGGAATGGAACAGGAAGCACAGTAATGGCCAAGAGTGCGTGGTTCGAGACCGTTGCCGAAGCGCAGCGGCGTGCGAAGAAACGTCTACCGAAATCCGTATACGCTGCGCTGGTGGCCGGCTCCGAACGCGGATTGACGATCGACGACAACATGGCCGCATTCGGCGAACTCGGGTTCGCCCCGCACGTGGCGGGGCTGTCGGACAAGCGGGATCTGTCGACGACGGTGATGGGACAGCCGCTGTCGTTTCCGGTCATGATCTCCCCGACGGGTGTGCAGGCGGTCCACCCGGATGGTGAGGTCGCTGTCGCGAGAGCTGCTGCAGCGCGGGGGATTCCGATCGGATTGTCCTCGTTCGCGAGCAAGTCCGTCGAGGAGGTCGCGGCAGCGAACCCGCAGACTTTCTTCCAAATGTACTGGGTCGGCTCGCGCGAGATCCTGCTGCAGCGGATGGAGCGGGCACGCGCAGCAGGTGCGGTCGGGTTGATCATGACGTTGGACTGGTCGTTCTCCAACGGCCGCGACTGGGGTAGCCCGTCGATCCCGGAGAAGATGGACCTCAAGGCGATGGTGCAATTCGCTCCGGAGGGTATCACCCGTCCGAAGTGGTTGTGGGAGTTCGCCAAGACCGGCAAGATCCCCGATCTGACGACCCCGAACCTGACGCCACCGACCGGCGGTCCCGCGCCGACGTTCTTCGGTGCGTACGGCGAGTGGATGGGTACTCCGTTGCCGACGTGGGAGGACGTGGCGTGGCTGCGGGAGCAGTGGGGCGGGCCGTTCATGCTCAAGGGTGTCATGCGGGTCGATGACGCCAAGAAGGCGGTCGATGCGGGTTGCACGGCGATTTCGGTGTCCAATCACGGTGGTAACAATCTCGATGGCACGCCGGCTCCGATTCGGGCGTTGCCGGCGATTGCCGAGGCCGTCGGTGATCAGGTCGAGATCACCCTCGACGGTGGTATCCGGCGCGGTAGCGATGTGGTGAAGGCGCTCGCGTTGGGTGCGCGTGCGGTGTTGATCGGGCGGGCGTATCTGTGGGGTCTGTCGGCCGGTGGCCAGGCGGGTGTGGAGAATGTGCTCGACATTCTGCGTGGCGGTGTCGATTCCGCGGTACTGGGTCTCGGGCACACCTCGGTGCACGACCTGTCGCCGTCGGATGTCGTCATGCCGGCCGGGTTCGACCGCAGACTCGGCGTCTAGACGCCGTCGGTGCGCACCTGGACGGGGTGGTTCGAGTCTGTCGCCGAGGCGCAGCGTCGGGCCGAGAAGTGTTTGCCGAAGTCGGTGTATTCGGCGTTGGTCGCAGGTTCCGAGCGCGGCATCACCGTCTCGGACAACACGTCGGCGTTCGGTGAACTCGGGTTCGCCCCGCATGTCGCGGGTCTGTCGAATACCCGTGAGTTGTCGACAACGCTGATGGGACAGTCTCTGTCGTTTCCGGTGATGATCTCCCCGACGGGTGTGCAGGCTGTGCACCCGGACGGGGAGGTTGCGGTGGCGAGGGCGGCAGCGGCACGGGGGATTTCGATGGGTTTGTCGTTGTTCGCGAGCAAGCCCATCGAGGAGGTCGTCGCGGCGAATCCGCAGACGTTCTTTCAGCTGCACTGGGTGGGTTCGCGGGAGTTGTTGGCGCACATGCTCGATCGTGCCCGCGCGGCGGGTGCCGTCGGGCTGATTCTGACGATGGACTGGTCCTTCTCCGAGGGGCGAGATCGGGGGAGTCCGGTGATCCCGGAACGCCTCGATATGGCGGCGATGATGCGGTTGGCACCCGAGGTACTCGTCCGTCCGCGATGGCTGACACAGTGGGCGCGGTCGGCCACGTTCCCGGATCTGACGGCACCGAATCTCGCGCCGCCCGGTGGGCCTGCGCCGACGTTCTTCGCTGCGTATCGCGAGTGGAAGTCCACTCCGCTGCCGACGTGGGAGGACATCGCATGGCTACGCGCGCAGTGGGATGGACCGTTCATGCTCAAGGGTATTTCGCGGGTCGACGACGCGCTCCGGGCTGTGGATGCGGGCGTGACCGCGATTTCCGTCTCCAATCACGGTGGCAACAATCTCGACGGTTCCCCGGCGTCGATTCGGGTGCTGCCGTCGATCACCCGGGCGGTGGGCGATCAGGTCGAGGTCACTCTCGACGGTGGGATCCGCCGTGGAAGTGATGTCGCGAAGGCACTGGCGTTGGGTGCGCGGGCGGTGTTGATCGGACGCGCATATCTATGGGGTCTCGCGGCGAACGGTCAGGCCGGAGTGGAGAACGTGCTCGACATTCTGCGCGGCGGTCTGGATTCCGCGGTACTGGGTCTCGGCCGTGCGTCGGTTCACGAACTGTCACCGTCCGACGTTGTCATACAGGCGAGGGCGACAAGAATACTGTCAGTCAATAGTCCGTGTGTGTTCGAGTAGTACCTCCAGTCGCCGAATGTCCATTGTGTCGGTCATCGTCACCGATCAGCCGTTAGCAGAAGTGACTCCGCAGAAGTATGAGAGCGCATTAGGTGTGCCGCACTGCCGACACCAATTGCTCAGCGGCATGTGCGAGGTAACCAAAGACCAGGACGGCGAGATCGGGGCAGCCCCAACCAAGTTCCTGCACCGGGGGGATAGGGGCGGTGCGAGGCCGTGAGGTCTTGACATTTCGGCCTTCAACGGACTGCCGCGCGAACGTGTGGAATTTGTGCAGTATCGACAGGCAGGAAGCGCGAGATTATCTGACGGGATGCGATGCTGTTCAATCTGCAATGAAGAGTTGACTCGTCTTCAACAAGAAATTCCGACACGTGCCGCGTCTGGTAGCAATCGACGCAAACCCACATTGCAGCGCACAGTTACGTACAGTTAGAAAGCGTCGACAAACTTTATATTGTCGCGAGGGTGACTATACTCGGAAACGGATAAAGTCCTCCGAGCTGTGGGTGGCACTCCCAAAATATCCAACACTTTTGCTTTTGATTCGGCCGTCACCCATGCACTGTCTGAGGCCAGACGGCCGATGCGTGGATAATCGAGCCATTCTAACTTCAAGCCGCCGGATCGCCGATGCGGCATGATTTTGGGAATGCCCCTGGCGATGCGCCGCAACCAGGTACGCAGGAACATACCAGGTTACGGCGATCTGAGTCCGCTGGTCGAATCGAGCCCTTCGGTAATCGTCGATGGCGCGGACAACCACATCATTATCAGGGTAAGAGATTACCGCCAGTTCCGGAAGATAACGACGCTCCTGGATGTTTCGGGCCTTGCGGCGGAAGTGCCCGTGCGGTCCTGTGCGGCCTCGCTACAGCCGACTATCCGCAGCGAGACGGTAGGTCTGACGGTTCAGTGTTGCTGTGCTGCCAGATTTGCCATGTTTAAGCCCGGAAGTAGCATCTGCCCTGCGTCGATTGCCAACTCCTGGCCGGTCACATAACGTGACTCGTCACTGGCTAGCCATAACACACCTTCGCTAGTCGCCTCAGGAGGCAACATTCCCACGTCCTTCAGTAGCGCCACTGCCTTCCCGCCGGAATCCATGTGGTCTGGGGTGCCCAGGCCGGGCCCACCTGCCATCAGATCCCAGCCGCCCTGCCAATCGAGAATTGCCGTCCTGACCACCCCGGGCAACACAGCGTTGCATCGGATTCCGTATGGGCCGAGTTCGAGCGCAGCGGCCTTCATCAATCCGAGCACACCGTGCTTGGAGGTGATGTAGTGCGCATAATTGTGTCCAGGTTGCTTACCGTTCACAGACGAAATCACGATCATGGAGCCTGATCCACGTTCGATCATGTGTGGAGTGACTGACTTCAACGTCCTCATGACACCGAGAACATCGATGTCGATCACATCTTTCCACTCGTCCTCGGGTATCTCCCAGAACGGACCCACGCTCCACGCGCCTGCATTGGCGACGACCGTGTCTATATGGCCGAATTCAGCGATCCCAGCCTCGACCGCAGAATCGAGACTTGCTTGATTCCGAACATCCCCGACTATTCCCAAAATACGCCTGTCCAGCTTTTCGACCAACCTCACCGTCTCGTTCAAGTCTTCCTTGGTGGCGAGCGGATGCGGAATATTCCCTTGAGCCGGGCAGTCGAGCGCGATTATTTCCGCACCCTCCTCGGCAAGTCTGATTGCATGCGCTCGGCCCTGGCCGCGTCCAGCTCCGGTAATGAAGGCGACTTTTCCATCCATGCGACCCATGATTAACTCCTTTTAGTAGATAGTTTAGGTTGCGATGTTAATGAAATCTGTTAGCACAATGAGAAAAATCCCAACTTCTTCCATAACTTGCGCCAGGCGAGAATGTGCTGGCGTCCCATCTGGCAATTATCCTCAAGTGAGGGTGGTCATGCCATCGACCGAAAGTATTTGCCCGGTGATGTACGAAGAGTCAGCGGAAGCCAAGAACGCTACACTGCGTGCGATGTCTGTGGGTTGTCCTAGTCTACCGAGAACACTGCTAGCTGCTTTCTCCGCAAACCCGGTTTCGGCTGAATTCGCTTGTATGCGTCCTGTCATTGTATAGCCGGGTGACACAGCGTTGACTCGGATACCGAGGTGACCTAGATCTGCGGCGAGGTAGCGCGTGTAGTGCGCAAGCGCGGCTTTAGAGAGTGCGTAGCCGGCATATGCGCCCCCGGGAAGAATGCTTTCGGCCGACAGTGACGTTGTGTTGACGATCGAAGCGTTCGAGGACTCGCGCAGATACGGTACAGATGCTTGGCACATATAGATCGCAGACATCAAATTAACGTCTATCGCTTTGCGAACGTCTGCACTGCTGATTTCGCTGGCGCGGCTACCTTCGTACGGTGTGACTGCTCCACCTGCGATATTGATGAGTATATCGAAACCGCCCCATGCTTTCCCGACGGCCGACAGAATCTCTGACGCGCTTGACTCGTTTGTCAGGTCCGCCTGCAACCCAATGGTTCTTGCGCCCATAGCTTTGATCGCATCAGTGGTTAAATCGTCCGCTTCTCCGGGAATGTCAATCCCGGAGCGTAAATCTATATCAACAACGGCGACATCCGCTCCTTGCGCGGCGAGCGTAATCGCGGTGGCTCGTCCGATGCCCCGTCCCGCACCGGTCACTACCGCTCGCAGACCTGAAAGGGCAGAATTCATGCTTGGCCTCCTGGGTTGAGTAATTGTGCCACAAGTTCGTGAATCATTCTTTTGAAGTCTGCCGCTGATGTGCAGATTTAGACCAGATGGTTCCGACGGTGCCGATACGTTCTGACTGGATTCAGCCTAGTTCAAGCGAATAACCGTTCAATTGCTTGTTTTTCATCCAGGTTTGCAAAACACTGTAATAGGCCAACGCTCCGTCGCCGCATCGACCGCCGATGAATAGATCTGCGGGGGTTTCGGCTTTGCCTTCGGCGTTGTAGTACCCAGGTGTGCATTGAGCGAAGAACCGAAACATCGCATGATTCTTGGGGGACTCGGCGATAATTCGGACCCACTGTTCGACGTCTTTCGGCTGAGCTTCGACGGCCTGTGCGTTCTGGGCCTCGACCTGGCCGACGATATGCGCGACGTACTGGGATTGTTCGTCAAGAAGGTGAACGGCATTGACCGCGGACGCGGTCTGGGTGTTTCCGCCGATGAAGAACATGTTCGGAAACTTGTCAGTGGACATGCCGTGCAGTGTCCGTACACCGTTCGCCCAGTGCTGCGACAGCGTGGTCTCTCGGCCGACGATGTCGAATCCGGTCAACTCCGTGTAGGAGATGGCAGACTCGAATCCTGTGGCCATGATCAAACAGTCGAGGGGGTACTCGACGCCGTCGACCACCACACCGTTCTTCGTGAAGCGCTCGACGCCTTGACCATTGGTGTCGACCAACGTGACGTTCGGCCGGTTGAACGCGCCGAGGTAGTCATCGTGCCAACCAGGTCGTTTGCACCACCATCGGTACCACGGTTTGAGGGCGTCGGCGGTAGTCGGGTCCTCGACGATGTCGTCGACTCGCCCGCGGATCTGGTTCATCAACCTGTAGTCGTTGATCTCTGATAGTTCGTTCAGTTCGTCCTGTGTAGGGCTACGGCCAAGCCGTTCGGACACCGCAGTCTCGGGTTCTGCAAGGATTTCGAACGCCCCGGTCCACCCGTCACCCACCAAGTCGACCTCGGGTCGCACGAAACCTGCCGTTGTGCCGAACTGCACGTGGGACTGAAAGTTCACCCGGCGTTCGCGCTGCCAACCGGGCTTGGACATGTCAACCCAGTCGGGCCCGGTTTCTTGTTGTCCGCGGACCCCGACCGTCGATGGAGTTCGTTGGAATACCAAAAGCTCGCCGGCGTCCTTGGCGACTTCGGGCACGATCTGCAGGGCCGTCGCCCCTGTTCCGACAACTCCGACTCGCTTGTTCGCGAGACCGGACATACCACCGGCGCTAGTACCGCCCGTGTAGTCGTAGTCCCAGCGGCTCGAATGGAAAATGTGACCCTCGAACTGGTCGATGCCGGGCAGATTCGGCAGCTTCGGCAGGCTTTGGCGACCGCATGCGAGAAGAAAGTAGTCGGCCGTGAGTGTGTCGTTGCGGTCCGTCTGGATATGCCAACGGTTGTCTTCCTCCGACCACTGCGCGCCCGTGATTGCGGTGTGGAAGCATGCTTTGTCGTAGAGCCCGTATTCCTTGCCGATCCGTTGGCTGATCTCGAGCATCTCAGCTGCGTACGCATAGCGGTGTTTGGGTGCGTAGTTCAATTCTTCGAGCAGCGGAAGATAGATGTGGGCTTCGATGTCGCACATTGCTCCTGGGTATCTGTTCCAGTACCAGGTTCCGCCGAAATCGCCGCCCGTCTCGATCACCCTGATGTCGGTGACTCCGGCGTCACGCAGCCGAGCGCCGAGCAGTAGCCCGCCGAAGCCGCCGCCCGCGATGATGACCGACGTATGGTCTGTCAGCGGTTCTCGGGGAGCTTCGGCGTCGTTCCACGGGTCTCGGCTGTACGCCTCGAACCGTCCGGCCGAGGTGCCGACGTACTGTGTTTTTCCGTCCGAGCGGATGCGTCGGTCGCGTTCGAAGTCGTACTTTTCTTTCAATGCGGTTGGATCGAAATCCAGCTCGCCAATGAGTTTTTCGTTCGACACTGGTTCCTCACCCTCGTGTGAAGGCGTCTGGGGATCGACGCCGAGTGCAGGTGTGCTGGTGAGCATTCCTGGCGGTGTTGAGCGAATCCGGGACTCTTACTGCTGACCAGTGATGGCCGCCTCCGGGAATGTCGGCATTGCTACCGTCGCACTGCACTCAGTCAATCAGTGATCGGCATCACCTTGAAGCGACATCAGTCGCTACCGACCGAGACAATTGTTGCGATCTTGTGGCGCTCGCCCCGTGAGGGGTGGAGCCCCTGCGGGGTTTCGCCACTGTGGCGCGGCGTCGCAGGGATTCCGTCAACCTGTCAGTCACTGCTGATAGATGAAAGCCGTCATGATCTGGGAGATCGTGACGGCTTTCGATCGATCGAGAGTTCCGGCTCGGGAATGGGAGCTGAGGGGCGTCGGTCTGTCAGAGCAGGCGGAGCAGGGTGGCGTTGGCTTGTCCGCCGCCCTCACACATCGTTTGCAGGCCGAACTCGATGCCGTTCTCGCGCATGTGGTGGACCATGGTTGTCATTAGTCTGGCACCGCTTCCGCCCAGCGGATGACCGAGGGCGATCGCCCCACCGTTCGGGTTCAGTCGTTGCTTGTCTGCCCCAATCTCTTCAACCCAGGCCAAGACAACCGAGGCAAAGGCTTCGTTGACTTCGTAGGTGCCGATATCGCCGATGCTCAGGCCGCGGCGCGCAAGTAGCTTCTCGGTCGCGGGAATGGGGCCGGTGAGCATCGGCATGGGCGGTGATCCGACGACGACAGCGGTGTCGATCGCCGCGATCGGCGTGAAACCGAGCTCCGCGGCCGTATCGGATCCCATGATCAGAAGGGCGGCGGACCCGTCGCTGATCTGAGATGAGTTGGCTGCGGTGACCTTGCCTTCTGGTGTGAAGGCCGGCTTGAGTTTGCCGAGCGATTCGAGCGTACCGCCGCGCCGGATACCCTCGTCGACCGATACACTTTCGCCGCCGACCGGGATGGATGCGATCTGGCCACCGAATCGTCCTGCGTCAATCGCCGCTGCCGCCTTGGTGTGAGATTCGAGCCCGAACTCGTCGAGCTGAGTGCGCGAGAGGTTCCATTGGTCGGCGATCTGTTCCGCACCGATTCCTTGATTGGGAAAGCCGGCTCCAAATCGCTGCGCGTAGAGCTCGCCGAGCGGTGAGTCGCCTGCCGCCGTCGATGACCCGATGGGGATACGGGACATCGATTCGACCCCGCCGGCGACGACTACGTCGTAGTGGCCGGCTATTACGCTGGCCGCCGCGAAACTGACGGCCTGCTGCGATGATCCACATTGGCGGTTGATTGTTGTGCCGGGCACGTGGATTGGCCACCCCGCCGACAACGCGGCTGTTCGAGCTATGTCGAAGCTTTGTTCACCGATCTGACTGACGCATCCCCAGATGACGTCTTCGACCAATGCGGGGTCGAGACCGGTTCGCTCGATGAGCGAGCGCAGCACATAGGCCGACAGATCGGCGGGGTGCACGCTCGACAACCCTCCGTTCCTCTTGCCGACGGGTGATCGGACGGCATCGACTATTACTGCTTCACGAGACATGATCCTGGTGCTTTCTGCTTGGTGCAAAATGGTGTGCGCGCTGCGCAGCGCGGCCGCTTTCGGTTAAACAACGAATCGACATCAGAACCACTGCGCGGACATCTCCACACTTGTCCGATCGAGACTGTCCAGCAGGTCGAACTGCGCTGTGGTGGAGGGAAGTTCGTAGCGAAAGAAGTAGCGCGTTGCTTGGCGTTTTCCATCGTAGAAGTTGCCGGTCAAATCTCCGGCAACCAGGAACTGTTCGAGCCACATCCAAGCTACGACGACGTGACCCACTGCTTCGAGATAGATGGACGAATTGGCAAGTGCGCACGCCTTGTCCGGCTCGGACCGCAGATTCGTGGTCACCTCGAAAGTTCGATCGAGGGCAGCTTTCAACTCGATGGCCAGACCGGCTGCCTCGCCACCGGTGTTGTGTGCGCGGTCGATGGTCGATCCGATGGTACTGAGCAGCAAATCCAGGCCCGCGCCGTCCTGCATCGTCATCTTGCGGCCAAGCAGGTCCAGTCCTTGGATACCATGCGTTCCTTCGTGGATCTGGTTGAGCCGGTTGTCTCGGTAGAACTGCTCGACGTCGTAGTCGCGGGTGTAGCCGTAGCCGCCGTGTACCTGAATTGCGAGATCGTTGGCGCGTAAACACCATTGCGACGGCCAACTCTTTGCAATCGGCGTCAGTACATCGAGCAACAGGGTCTTTTCGGCCCGTTGGTCAGTGTCCTCTAGTGTGTCCTGTTCGTCGACGAGGTTGGAACAGAACAACCCGAGAGCGAGCGCGCCTTCGACATAAGCCTTCTGCGCGAGGAGCATTCGCTTGACATCGGCGTGCTCGACAATGGAGATCGGTTTCGATGCAGGGTCGCGGTTCGTCTGGCTTCGACCTTGTGTGCGTGTGAGCGCGTACTCCACGGATTGACGGTATCCGGCATAACCGAGTGCTGTGGCGAGGAATCCGACCCCGATCCGGGCCTCGTTCATCATGTGGAACATATAGTTCAATCCGCGGTTCGGTTCACCGATGAGGTATCCGATGGCCCCGGACGAACCTGCCGGTGTGTAGCTGCCGTCCCCGAAGTTGAGCAGAGCGTTCGTAGTGCCTCGATTGCCCATTTTGTGGTTCAGCCCAACGAGCGCGACGTCGTTGCGTTCTCCTGGATTACCGTCGGCGTCCAGGACATACTTGGGGACGATGAACAGCGAAATGCCTTTGACGCCGGCACCGCCTCCGGGGATTTTCGCGAGCACGAGGTGAACAATGTTCTCGCTCAATTCGTGGTCACCGCCGGAGATCCACATCTTCGTGCCGGTCAAGCGGTAGCTACCGTCTGTTTGCCGGACTGCTTTGGTCGTGATGTCCGCCAGTGACGATCCGGCCTGGGGCTCGGACAGACACATTGTTCCGAAGAACCGGCCTTCGAGCATGGGCCGGACATAGGCGTCGATCTGTTGCTCGGTTGCGTACGCGACGAGCAGATTCGCGTTGGCGACGGTTAGGAACGGGTACCCGGTGGTGGATGCGTTCGATGCCTGGAACCACGCCACCGATGCCCGCATGACCGATATCGGTAGTTGCATACCGCCGAGGGACTCGTCGAACGCACCGGCGAAAAGCCCTGCCTGTGCGAAAACTTCGAGGGCCTTCTTGGCTTCGGGTGTGAGGATGACTTTTCCGTCCTCACCTACCGTCGGCTCCTGGGCGTCGGCCAGTTTGTTATGGGGTGCGAAGAACTTCGCGGCCATGTCCGCACTGAGGTCGAGCACCGCATCGAAGGTGTCTCGGGAGTGTTCTGCGAACCGTGGGCGTGTAGTCAGCGATTCGACGTCGAGCCATTCGTAGAGCATGAACTCGATGTCGCGGCGGGAAAGCGGTGGCGTGGTCATGAGGTCCTTGTTTCTAGATAGAGGCTCCGCCGTCGACTGGCAGGACGACACCGGTGATGTAACCGGACTCCTCCGATGCCAGAAATGCGACGGCCGTGGCCATTTCGGATGGATCAGCGAAGCGCGCTATCGGGCCGGTCACCTCGGGGATCTTGTCTTCGGGGATAGAGGCTGTCATTCGTGTCGCAGCGTTGGGTGAAATCGCGTTGACGGTGACACCGAAAATGGCCAGTTCCTTGGCCGTGGTCTTGGTGAATCCGATGATGCCGGCCTTGGCGGCTGCGTAGTTCGACTGGCCCCGGTTACCGCGAAGGCCGGTGTACGAGGTGACATTTACGATGCGTCCGTAGTTCTGAGCGCGAAAGTGTGGAACGACGGCGCGGGTGAAACGGAATGTACCTCCGGCGTGGACATCGAGAACCTGTGACCAGTCGTCGTCGGTGAGTTTCCACACGACGCGGTCACGCAGAATTCCCGCATTGTTGACCACGACGTCGATGCGACCGGTCCGCGCGATGGTGGCACTCACCACTCGCTCGACTTCCTCTGTGTTGCTCACGTCGGCCTGTGCCGCGACGGCCCCGACGACGTCGGCCGCGCTCGCGAGCTCGTCGCCATCGAAGTCCACCATGACCACATCGGCACCGGAGTTCTTGAAATGTCGGGCCAGTTCGAGACCGATTCCTCGGGCGGCACCGGTCACGAGGACCGTCCGTCCGGTGAAGTCGAAGCTGATGTTGCCCATAGGTCGTCCTATTCGTAATACGTTGTCGATGAATAACTGTCAGGTACGGCGTTCGATCAGTGCTGCTCGACCACGGATGCGCGCTGAAGGACGGTCTCGAAGATGCGAGCCGTTGCTGCATCGACCATGATCCCGTCGATGGCCACGGCGCCGTCACCGGTGGCTTCTGCCGCGCGCATGGCATCGACCACCTTGCGAGCGTGGGCGACTGCTTCCTCGGTGGGGGAGTAGGCCTCGTTGGCCAGCGTGACCTGGCTGGGGTGAATGGCCCACTTTCCGACGGCTCCGAGTTCGGCGGCCCAATTCGCCTGCTGCAGATAGGCTTCGTCGTTCTTGAAATCTCCGAACGGCCCGTCGATGGCGTCCAGCCCGTTGCTGCGAGCGGCAACGATCATCTTGGTTCGAGCAGAATGCCAGATGTCGCCAGGATAACCGGAGCTGGTACCGATGTGAGCGGACCGCATTCCGTGGCTCGCGGCGAGGTCTCCCACTCCCAGAATGAGCGCTTCGAGTCGCGGACTGCTCGCCGCGATGGCATCGACAGCCGCCAGAGCTTCCACTTCTTCGATCAGTACCTCCAGTCCGATTCTGCCGATCTCGAGCCCGTGTTTGTGTTCGAGCAGCGTGAGCAGGGTGTCGATGAACCAGACGTCGCGTGCCGACTTGACCTTGGGGATGATAAGTACGTCCAGGTGCGCTCCGGCACCGGCGACAACTTCGGTGATGTCGTCGAGGCACCAAATTGTCTGAACGCCGTTGATGCGTACCGCACGGGTTTTTCGTCCCCAGTCGAGTTCGCGCAAGGCGGTGACTGCTTGCTTGCGTGCCACGTCTTTGGCGTTGGGGGCCACGGCGTCCTCGAGGTCGAGGAAGACCAAGTCGGCGTTGCCCGCAGCCGCTTTGGCCATCATTTTCTCGCTAGTGGCGGGGGTGGACAGTTCTGATCGGCGGGGCCGTACGGGCCTCTGGTTTGTCATCGGTTCTCCTGTGGAAGGGGTTGCTGAAGAAAAGGATTGAGCTTCTTTACGAGCGCCAATGGCTTCGTCGCTTGATCAATACGCGGCGCGTGCACTCGAATACGATGCGCATGTCGTCGGTGGCACCCCAGTGCTTGAATTCAACAACCCCGGCGTCATCGCGTTCTGCTGGTTCGACTCCCAAAACCTGGGTGTACGCGTAGATGGTGTCTCCGTGAAAGACGCTGGCTTTGAAGCGAATATGGTCAAGGCTGAGCTCGGCCAAGGCGTTCTCGGCGGTGTCCTGGCTGGTCAGGCCCAGAGTGAGCGAGCCGGTAATCAGTCCGAAAACGATCCGGCTCTTCCCCCACGGCGAGTCCTTCATGGACGCTTCGTTCCAGTGTTCCTGTGCGGTGTTCATGACCAGTTTGCTGATCAGCTGGTTCTCGACCTCGTCGATGGTTGCACCGCGCGCATGCTTCCACCGATCACCGACCAGGAACGATTCGAACCATCCCGAGTCCTCGGTTACCCAGTTCTCCGTAGCTGAGTGTGGTTGTAGCTGAGTCATTTTCGGTGGCTCCCGTCGATCTTCCAGTGTGTAGCTGCTGCGGCGTCGCGGTTTGCGTCACTCATAGCAACTTCTGCCCGGCCAGTAGGTTCTTACGTACGAAACGCAGGATCACCTCATCGTTCTGGTCGAACGCCGTGGTCCTCCAGGTCACGATCCCGTATCCGGGTCGGCTGGCGGACGGACGTGAGTCCAGTACGACCGACTCAGTTCTGACGGTGTCGCCGGGGTAGACCGGTCTTTCGAAGACGCACTCTTCTATACCGAGGAAGGGGCCCGCGGATTCGCTGAGATCTTCCACGGACAGCCCAACAACGGTACACAGCACAAGGAAGGGATTCAGTTGAGAGTCTTTGTGGCCATGTGCGCGTGCGTATTCGGCGTTGAGATACAGAGGGGACCAGTGCGCCAGTGCGGTGCTGAACAGCACGTTGTCCGCGGTGGTTATCGAGCGACCCCAATGATGGGGGAAGACCTTGCCCGTCTCGAATTTTTCGAAGTATGCGCCACGTCGGCGGAGTGGGAACTCCGCGAGGTCGGGGGTGGGTGCAGTGTCGGTCACGGATGCTCTCCTGACAGTGGGCGTCCAGCCCACGCTACAATGTTAGTAGTTGACTAACAACAAACTATCTATGACGCTTAGCCTAGCTGTCCGGCGTCGCGAAGGTCGATATTGTCGGTTCGCGGCAGGCGGTAGATGCAGTAGCCGGCCACTAAGCAGGAGAAGGCAAGCATGGCGAACACCGAGCCAAGTCCCAACCCGCTGGCTATGAGCAAGGACGCTGCCACTGGGCCGAGACCGCCGCCGATGAGAGACGAGAACTGATAGCTCATGCCTACCCCCGTGTAGCGCACGGCCGTGGGGAACAACTCTGAGTACAGCGCACCGATCGGTGCAAGACATAGAGAATGGAAGATGTAAACCAGCGAGTAGCTAACTATCACGCCTACTGCCGTAGCGCCGGTGAACAACAGCCCCAACACGGCAAGGTTCAGAGTGGCAAGTGTCACGCCGACTGCCAGGACGCGGCGGCGACCAAATCGGTCGGCAAGAAGGCCTCCGATGGGTATGCCGACGAAGGAAAATGCCACTCCGATGATCGAAGCGTTGAGTAGAAAAGAGCGAGTCAATCCGAATTCGGTGACTCCGTAATTGATAAAGAAGGTGCCGAGCAAAGATTGAATCATGAATGGCCCCGCAAACACCCCGGCGGCTAACGCGACTGGTTTGGCGTACTGAGTGAAAATAATCGTGAACGGCAGTTTTGCTGGACGGTCGTTGTTTTTGGCAGCCTCGATCATCACGGGACTTTCGGTGATTCGCAGACGCATGTACACAGCCAAACCGAAGAGAACAACGGTGGCCAGGAACGGCAGTCTCCAGCCCCAGGTCAGGAAGTTATCACCCGTTGCTGAGACAACTATCGAAAATGCAGCGAATCCCAGCAACACTCCCAGTGCCGACCCCATAGCGGCTCATCCCAATCGGGGGTGTAGGAGTTGGGGTCTGAATCCGCCGGTCTCGAGCAGGCTTCGGGCGATGTAGTTGGTCAGGTTGCGGAACCCGAGTGCGGAGCCGCGCAGGTGTTCGAGCCGTCCGTTGAGCGCCTCGGTCGGCCCGTTGCTGGTGCCGGGTCGTTCGAAGTAGGCGAGCACGTCGGCGGCTCGCTTCTTCAGGGTCCGGCCCAGGGTGGTGAGCTCGGTGAGCACCTTGGGGACGCCGGCGCTGAGGTCGGTGATCAGCTTCTCCATGAGCTCGCGGCCACGTTGCCGGTCCTCGTGGCGATAGGCGGCGATCATGCGCTGGTAGACACCCCAGGTCGCCTCGACCTCGACGTGAGCGTCATCAACGAACAGCGCGCGTAGCCTGTCGCTCTGCTTGTCGGTAAGCAGGTCCGCGCCGGTGTGCAGCGTGCGCCGCGACTTGTAGAGCGGGTCGTCCCTGAACCCACGGTGCCCGTGGATCGCGAGTTGGACCCGGCGCCGACACCTGTCGAGGGCGTCACCGGCCAGGCGCACGACGTGGAAGGGATCCATCACCGTGACCGCGTCCGGGATCTCCTCCGCAGCGGCGGTCTTGAACCCGGTGAAGCCGTCCATCGCGACCACCTCGACCGCGTCACGGAAGGCGTCGTCGCGGTCGGCGAGCCAGGTCTTGAACGCCGCCTTCGACCGGCCCTCGACCATGTCCAGCAGCCTTGCTGGGCCGGCGCCATCGCGGACCGGGGTGAGGTCGATGATCACGGTGACGTACTTGTCGCCACGCCTGGTGTGGCGCCAGACGTGCTCATCGACGCCAATGACCTTCACGCCCTCGAACCGCGTGGGGTCGTTGATCAGCAGCCGATTGCCTTCGGCCAGGACCGCGTTGTTGGCGGTGTCCCACGCGACCCCGAGTCCCTCGGCGACACGGGCGACGGTGAGGTGTGCGACCACGATCCCTTCCAGCGCCCACCGCAACCCGGTGCGCGAGAGCTTCGCGCGTGGCTCCGCCGCGGCGCTGGTGTCTTGGCGCCACACGTGTCCGCAGTCGGCACAGCGGTAGCGGCGCACTACAACTTCCAGCACGGTCGGTCGCCAGCCCAGCGGCTCGTGGGCCAACCGCCGGATCACGGTGTCACGAGCAGCGCCTTCGCTGCCGCACCGTCGGCACCACTGATCTGGTTCCACCACGCGGCACGCGAGGACCGCACGATCCGGTTCAAGTCGTTGCCCGGTCACGCTCAGACCGAGGCCGTCGAGTCGAGCGAAGGCGGTCAGGTCAGGGCGGCCGAAGCCGGCCGGCGGGGTAGCGTCGGACACGTCGAGGTCTTTCGGATGGATGGCGTAGGAACCTCCATCGTCGGGAGACCTCGACGTCTATCTGCGGACCGACGCGCCCGGCCGACCCACACCCTCATCTGGGAAGAGCCCCCATAGCGGTGGCGCTGCCCATGAAAGACCTGTTCTTTGTCGACGAATGTTCGGTCGTCATGACCACTGCACCGCCCCATTCACCGCCGACAGAGAGGCCTTGCACAACGCGAAGGGTTACCAGCAGAACTGGTGCCAGGACACCCACGGACTCGTACGTCGGCAGCACGCCGATCAGGGTTGTTGCGATACCCATCAGAACAACGGTGGTGATGAGGGTTGTCTTACGCCCGATCTTGTCCCCGTAGTGCCCGAAGACGATCGCTCCGACCGGCCGAGCGATATAGCCCGCTGCCAGCGTGAGGAAGGACAGGACCACACCGAGGGATGCCTGCGCCGGACTGAAGAACAACGGGCCGAATACAAGAGCGGCGGCCGTAGCGTAAATGCTGAAGTCGTAGAACTCGATGGCAGCACCGATGAAGCTGGAGAACCAGACCCGTTTGGGTTGTCGTGGGGGCGGTGCCTGCGGCCCTGGCGACCTTGTGGGGACTTCACTGCTCTCGATATCGGACATGGGAACCCTCTTTCGGTGGGGAGTGGATGTCGTTGGTGTGCCTCGCCAGTAATGCGCGCCTTCGACGAAGATGCGTAATAATCCGGCCGAGGTTTGTTGTGAACTACTAACTTTTTTGCTCATGAGTGCGCCTGAAATGCTGCGCGATCGTGTGGGTCAGAAGGTGTACCTGATGATCGACTCGGCAACGCACGCGGGTTTGTCCGAGCCCTTTACGGAGATCGTCACTTCCACAACTACATCGACGGCACCGGTTCGATCGACGATGTCGAGAATCCGCCCCTGGGCGCGCAGCGCAGAACCGGAGGGGACCGTGGCTGAAAACCGAACCCGGTTGAGTCCATAGTTGATCGAACTCGTGGCACCTTGCACTTCTATCAGGTCGGACAAAAATGGCGCAAGGAGCGACAATGTCAGAAAACCATGAGCGATCGTGGTGCCGAACGGACCCTGTGCGGCTCTCTTCGTATCGACGTGGATCCACTGCTCGTCGTTGGTCACAACGGCGAACTGATCGATTCGGGCTTGCGACATTTCGATCGTGCTCGAGGTGCCCAAATCGGCTCCTTTGGCTTGCCTCAGATGATCGGCGGAAGTGAAGATCGACATTGGTGAACGCTCCAATCTAATTCGGCTGTCAAAGATGGTTCAACGCCGCGGACTGAACGGCGGTGCTTGCACCTAGGCGTGATCGCTGCGACACCCACTGTCGTGCAGGGCATGTGCCGGTGGGCGGCTACGATTTGGAGCTGGAATCCGCACTGGTACAGATGCTTTCAGATCTGAGAACAGTCAGCGATCCACTCAAAATGGTCATCACTGCCTGCAGGAGTTTCTCTGAAGAAGTCTTTTCGACGAAATCAAGCGCACCGGCTGCCAGGGCGTGCTGCGCGTGCTCCTGTCTCACGCTCAGTGCTACTACGTGGTGGTCCCCGGCCAGTTGCCTGATCAGCGAGCAACTTCCGTCGAGGTCTGGTAGCCCCATGTCGACCAAGACAAGGTCGAACGAAGCCGACCTTGCTGTATCGAGTGCTGTTGTAGCGTCCGCTGTCTCGACAACAGCTACCCGTGGGTGGGTCGCCTTCAGAAGTTGAGTGAGCGCCGTGCGGACTCTCCTGTCCGAATCGACAACCATGACCGACTGCGCAACATCTGAATCGCAGTCAACGAGCGCCTCGAGTTTGTTCATGAAAGCCCCCTGTCTGGTTGCTACATCAATGGAAACAGTTGTGACCCCAATCACGTAGAGTCCGTGGACGCGAACTCATCGAGTCAATTGTCTCGTCCTGAGGAGATCCGCTGCAATGCTTGGTAGTAGGCCCGCGTTATCGGTAGGCTTGTCTCCACTGAGCTGCGAC
>NZ_LVCV01000019.1 GCF_001647195.1 Rhodococcus sp. EPR-157
CACCGAACGACTCCCCGACGACGTCATCCGCACCACCGACCCACACGGCAACAACTACTTCAGCCCACCCGAACTATGACCGCACACAAGAGCAGTGGAAGAAAATGCTGGACAACACCGGACGCATGAAGGCAGCATCCGATCCATGACCGACTCGGTGGCAACGCGCACCCAAGATGTCCGACGCCTCATAAACAAACTCCTCGATGGTGTCATGCGCGTTCCGATGGGTCAGTGGGACGAGCAGGCAGGAAGACTCGCCTGGACGCGGTGGGAGACCGCAGAACACCTGGCGGACGACCTCTTCGTCTACGCGGCGACGTTGGCTGCGCCGTCATATCCCGCCGACCTTCCGTTCGAGACCACGAGACGGCGGGTCGGCGCACCCGACGAACTCGTCCACTCCAAACGTGCTGCAGGCCCTCAGGGAATTGCTGCCGTGATCGGCTCGGCGTCGAATTTGCTGATCGCGATCGCCGAAGCGACTCCCCCGCATGTCACTGCCGACCACGTTTACGGCCGGACCGGCGCCGAGGGCTTTGCGGCAATGACGTGCGTGGAAGTGATCGTCCACGGTCACGACATCTTCTCGGGCACTGAGGTCGAATGGGCGCCTGACGAAGCACTGTGCAGTCGCACAGTGGCCAGACTCTTTCCTGACGTCGCGGGCACGCTGACAGCTGGTAGCTACTCCGAACTACTGTGGGCCACTGGCAGGATACAACTACCGGGCAGCCCGTATCGCAGCGAATGGCGTTGGCACAATCAAGTTTTGGGAGCGTGACTCGACATCATCCGTTGCGCACGGAGGTGGATCTGCGCGCGCACCTCTGCGGGTCCCAGTACTTCGCAGTCGTCACCCAGCATCCAGACGAGCGACCCTGCGTGGGCCGAACCGCCGAGAACGACGTTCAGTTCCAACCATCCGTCGCGCTCGTCGCAAACTTCGCCGATCTGAATTGCTGTTGCCTCGACCTGCTTCACACATTCGGCGCGGACTCGAAGTCGAACGTCGACAAGGTTTCGAGTTTCCCGGAACTGCGCGCGCCTGGCGTCCCACATCGCAGCGAGGTCGATCGTCGCGCTTCGCTGTGCAGGGTCGTCGGTCACCGTTGCAAACAGAATGCGCCCCACCCGATACGTCCGATCCTGCCCGTCGCAGGTCGCCAACAGATACCAACTGCCGGCGGCATGGACCAGCCCGAGAGGGTCTACCGTGCGCACGCGTGCAGGTCTAGCGCGCCCCTCGTACTCGATCCGCAGACGCCTTCCCTCGAATACAGCCTGTTGGACGACTCCCAGGTGCTGGTCCCTCGGACCGTCTCCGAGCCACCCGTCTGGGCGAACCAGGACACGATCGGCCACCCCCGTAGCTACACGCCGCTGATCTTCCGGAAGGGACGCAGCGACCTTGCGCATGGCGGAGGCGAACGAAGCTGTCATTCCGAGTGATGCCGACGCATCAGCCGACAACAGTGCCGTGGCTTCCTCGACTGTCAGTCCGGTCAGGTCGGTGGTGAAGCCCGGTAGAAGCTCGAATCCACCGTGTCGTCCGCGTTCGGCATAAACGGGAAAGCCTGACGTCGACAGTGCGTCGATATCACGCATTACCGTCCGTTCGGACACCTCCAACTCGTACGCGAGCTGTGACGCCGACATTCGTCCGCGATTCCGCAGTAGGAGGACCAACGAAATCAGCCTGTCTGCCCGCATTCTCCGATCATTTCAGAAATATATGTCAGAAGGTGTCATATATAGCGGTTTGACTGTTCACATGACCACACCAGACATCGATCCCCGTCCCCTCTACCGCGATGCCCTCGACTGGGTCGCCACACTGATCCGAGAAGTGCGCACCGAACAAATGCCGCTCCCCACGCCGTGCACCGAGTTCGACGTCGCTACGCTGATCGGACACCAGCTCGCCGGTGTTCGACGCGCTGCCACGATGGGCAACGGCGGCAGTGCGGAATCGGTGCCGTTCGTACTGGAGGGCTTCGGCGATCCCAGCACGGCGTTCATGGCCGAAGCTGCAGCAGCAACGAACGCCTGGGCAGACGACACGAAGCTCGATACGACCGTTGCTGCACCCTGGGGTGTGGTTCCCGGCCGCGCAGCGATGTGGGCCTACCTGAACGAAACATTCGTGCACGGGTGGGATCTCGCTGTCGCGACCGGACAATCATTCGAAGCACCCCCCGAGATGGTGACACCTGTACTGAATGCAGCAGCGGGGGCGATCCCAGCAGACACCCGCGAATTCATGCCCTTCGGCGAAGTCGTCGAGTCACGACCGGGTGCCGGACCGACGGAGCGCCTCGCGAATTGGTCGGGCAGAGTAAGCGACCCGTGGGTCCCGGCGCTTCTAGGCTGATCCGTCGTAGACCTGAACTCCGCCGAGGAAGGTCGCACGAACGTCCAGTTCCGCGACCTTCTCCGGGGGTACCTCACGTGGGTCTGCAGACAAGACAACGAAGTCCGCGTACTTCCCCACCTCGATCGATCCGACGATGTCGTCCGCAAACAACTGCCACGCTGCATCGATGGTCTGCGCGCGAATCGCCTGTTCGACGGTGAGCCGTTCCTCCGGGGCGGACACGCGTCCGCTCGGAGTGGTTCGTGTTACTGCGACCGAAATGTTGCGCAGCGGCTCCTCGGGCGTGACGGGCGGGTCGTTGTGTAGCGAGATTCGCATGCCCGCCGCAACCGCCGAACCCGCAGGCATCCAGCGTGTTCCGTGTTCGGGTCCGAACAGCCCGTCCACCAGAACGTCGCCCCAGTAGTGAATCTGATCGACGAACAAGCTGCACGTGACGCCGAGCGAGACTGCGCGTTCCAACTGATCCTGGCGAATGGCGCCCACATGCTCCAGGCGCAAACGATGATCGGACCGCGGGTGGCGCTCGAGGGCGCTCTGGTATACGTCGAGGATGGTATCGATCCCATTGTCCCCCATGACGTGGCAGGCTATCGGCCACCCCCGAGGGAAGTATGCGTCGACGATGTCGGTCAACTGCTCGCGGGTGTAGTTGGCGTGTCCGCAGGATCCCGGCTGGACGCCGATGGCCCTCGTTGCGTCGGTATCGAGGTATGGAAAGGTCAGGTCGATGTTTCCGATCCACGGGGAGCCGTCGACCCATATCTTGATGCCGGTGTGGCGAACCATGTCGTCGCCGCTCGAGGGTTGGTTGTGGGCCGTCATCGACGGATTCGACATCTCGTAGGTTCGGAGCCGGACGGTGAGCGCACCCGATGCACTCAGTGCGTCGACTGCGGGACCGAAGTCGGCGTCGTATGCCATCTCGGAGCACGTCGTCAGCCCTGCGCGATTCAATCGTGCGCACTCGGCGACAAGCATTGCCGGGTATGCGCCGGCGGTCATCGCACCCGCAACCAGAGGGAACACGGCTCCTGTTTCGCGGGCAGTTCCGTCCAATTCGCCGTCTGCGTCGCGACCGTATGCCGCCCCCTTGGGGTCCGGCGTGTTCCGGTCCAGCCCGACACTCGAGGCTGCGGCCGAATTGAAGAACGCGAGATGGCCCGAATTGTGCAGCACGACAAGCGGTGTCGTGGGCGCAATCGAGTTCAACCATGCAAGCGAAGGTTCAGGCAGTCCGCTCTGCAACAGGGCGTCCCATCCGCTCAGGAACGCACCTTCCGCACCTTCCGCGCCTCGCCGCGCGACTTCGCGCCGAATAGCCACGACCACGTCATCGGCATTCTTCATCGTGACTGGACGAATATCGATCATGCGGTCCGACAACACCAGGGCTTCCATCAGTGGATGCCCGTGCGCCTCGACCAACCCAGGCATGACGCATCCGTCGCCGACGTCGACGACACGGGTCTCGGGCCCGATCTGTTCTTCGATCTCGTCTCGGGAACCCACCGTCACGATTTTGCCGGCTCGAACAGCTACCGCCCCGGCGGTGGGTAAAGACGGGTCGACCGTCAGCACGGTTCCAAGCAGCACCAGATCAGCTACCGACGTAGGGGGCACACCGAGAAGTATGCGTCGAAATTCAGGCCGGCACGACCGAAATGCCAACAGTGCCCGACTTGCCACGCCGTAGCGAACTGCCCTTCACCGTCAACCATCCGAGGATGCCGTATTTCGACGAGATCGCAGCTCGAGCTTTTTCGGTACCGGCCGAGTCGAGTATCTCGGCGACACCGCTGACCTCGTCGCCCGTGACTTTTCCACGAGCCGAGCACGGGGCGACAGTCACCGTGGCGTTTCGCTTGATCCGCTTGACCTTCCATGAGTCTGCAGTGGTCCAGACCAACAGTCTGTCGCCGTCGCGCGCTCCCCACAACGGGGTGGCGACGGGCGTGCCGTCCTTCTTGAACGTCGTGAGCGAGACGTACTTTCCGTCTGCAATCTCCTGAAACGTGGCCATGGGCCAAGAATACGGCTATTCCCCCTCCAATTCTCCTTCTGTTTCCAGATAGATCTGACGCAGCCCATTCAGGATCTGGGCATCCGGTTCGGCCCACATCTCGCGTTCGGCGGCCTCGAGCAACCGCTCGGCGATGCCGTGCAGCGCCCATGGGTTCGATTGCTTCATGAACTTCTGATTCTGCTCATCGAGTACATAGGTCTCGGCGAGCTTCTCGTACATCCAGTCCGCGACGACGTTGGTGGTGGCGTCGTACCCGAACAGGTAGTCGACGGTCGCGGCCATCTCGAACGCGCCCTTGTATCCGTGTCGACGCATCGCCTCGAGCCACCGCGGATTGACCACCCGCGCACGGAACACGCGGGCAGTTTCCTCCGACAACGTGCGGGTGCGCACGGACTCAGGCCTCGTGCTGTCGCCGATGTACGCCTCTGGAGACTTGCCCGTCAACGCACGAACGGTGGCAACCATGCCCCCGTGGTACTGGAAGTAGTCGTCCGAGTCGGCGATGTCGTGCTCTCGAGTGTCGGTGTTCTTCGCCGCGACCGCGATCCGCTTGTAGGCAGTCCGCATGTCGTCCGACGCGGGAACTCCGTCGAGTCCTCGTCCGTATGCGAAGCCACCCCACGTCGTGTACACCTGCGCAAGATCTGTGTCGCTGCGCCAGGTCTTGCTGTCGATCAACTGCAACAGACCCGCACCGTAGGTACCCGGTTTCGATCCGAAGATCCTTGTCGTCGAACGCCGTTCATCGCCATGTTCGGCAAGGTCCGCCTGGGCATGCGCGCGAACGAAGTTCTGATCCGCGGGCTCGTCGAGCGCTGCGACGAGTCGCACCGCGTCGTCGAGCAATGCCAGCACATGGGGAAATGCATCTCGGAAGAAGCCGCTGATTCGCACCGTCACGTCGATGCGTGGTCGGCCGAGTTCCTCGAGCTCGATCACCGAGAGTCTCGTGACGCGGCGCGATGCCTCGTCCCACACCGGTGACACCCCGAGGAGCGCGAAGACCTCGGCGACATCGTCTCCGGAAGTCCGCATGGCCGACGTGCCCCACACCGAGAGACCGACCGACTTCGGCCACTCGCCATGGTCCTGTCTGTATCGCGCCAGAAGCGATTCGGCCATCGCCTGACCCGTTTCCCATGCCAGTTTCGACGGCACGGCCTTCGGATCGACCGAATAGAAGTTGCGTCCGGTCGGCAACACGTTGATCAAGCCTCGCAGGGGCGAACCGCTCGGGCCCGCGGCGATGAATCCGCCGTCGAGCGCATGCAGAACCTGATCGATCTCACGAGAGGTTCCCCGTAGACGAGGCACCACCTCGGTGGCTGCAAATCGAAGAATCTCCGCGACCGTCGAACCGTGCTCGCCGGCAACCCGCTCGGCTTCGGCCGGGTCCCACTGAGTCTGCTGCATCTCCGCGACGAGACCATGAGCGATCGACTCGACTTCGTCGACACGGACACGTTCTTCGTCGCCGTCTTCGCTGAGGCCGAGAGCTTCCCTCAGTCCGGGAACAGACTGCTCACCGCCCCACATCTGGCGTGCCCGAAGCATGGCGAGGACGAGCTCGACTTCGGCGTCGCCGACGGGCTCCTGCCCGAGAATGTGCAGGCCGTCTCGAATCTGAACGTCCTTGATCTCGCATAGCCAGCCATCGACGTGAAGCAGCATGTCGTCGAATACATCCTCGTCAGGCCGCTCCTCCAGACCGAGATCGTGGTGCATCTGCGCTGCCGTCATCAGGGTCCAGATCTGCTGACGAATGGCAGGCAGTTTTGCTGGGTCGAGGGCTGAGATGTTGGCGTGCTCGTCGAGCAGCTGCTCGAGACGTGCGATGTCGCCGTAGCTCTCCGCGCGGGCCATCGGAGGGATGAGATGGTCGACGAGGGTTGCGTGCGCACGCCGCTTGGCCTGAGTTCCCTCGCCGGGATCATTGACGAGGAACGGGTAGATCAGCGGCAGGTCGCCGAGCGCGGCATCGGTGCCACACGATGCGGACATTCCGAGGGTCTTGCCCGGCAGCCATTCGAGATTCCCGTGCTTACCGAGATGCACCATCGCGTCCGCCCCGAATCCGCCGTCGGAAGTCGAGGCTCGAATCCAGCGGTAGGCAGCCAGGTAGTGGTGGCTCGGCGGGAGATCCGGATCGTGATAGATCGCAACCGGTCTCTCGCCGAAACCGCGCGGCGGCTGCACCATGATGACGACGTTTCCGAATTGCATGGCTGCGATCACGATCTCACCGTCGGGATCCGAGGATCGATCGACGTACAGATCGCCCGGCGCCGGCCCCCAGTGCTCCTCGACAGCGGACGTCAGGTCCTCGGGCAAGCTTTCGAACCACGACCGATACCGCGCAGCCGAGATACGAATCGGGTTACCTTCGAGTTGCTCGGCAGTCAGCCAGTCCGGATCCTGACCACCGCGGGCGATCAACGCGTGGATGAGGGCATCACCGTCGCGCGCTGCCAGACCCGGGATTGCATCCGGACCGTCGATGGGTCCGAGATCGTATCCGGCGCTGCGCATATCGGCCATCAGGGCGATCGCGCTGGCTGGAGTATCGAGCCCGACTGCGTTGCCGATCCGAGCGTGTTTGGTCGGATACGCCGAGAACATGAGCGCGATCCGTCGATCCGAAGCCGGAATATGCCGCAGTTTCGCGTGCCGAACTGCGATTCCTGCCACCCGCGCCGCCCGCTCGTGATCGGGGACGTACGTCGTCAAGCCGTCGCCGTCGATCTCCTTGAACGAGAACGGAACTGTGATGAGTCGGCCGTCGAACTCGGGAACTGCGACCTGAGTCGCGACATCGAGCGGCGATAGACCGTCGTCGTTCTCGTCCCACGTCGCACGACTACTGGTCAGGCACAGTCCCTGAAGGATCGGTACGTCGAGGGCAGCCAGTTCCGCGACGTCCCACGCTTCGTCGTCCCCACCTGCCGACGCACCTGCAGGCTTGGTCCCGCCCGCCGCCAGGACGGTCACGATCATCGCGTCGGCCGACTTCAGTGTGTCCAGGAGTTCGCGCTCGGCAGTCCGCAGCGACGCGCAGAAGATCGGTAGCGCCCTGCCGCCCGCCGACTCGACGGCCGAACTCAGTGCGTCGATGTAGGCGGTGTTGCCGGCGAGATGTTGGGCGCGGTAATACAAGATCGCAATGACGGGCCCCGTTGCGTCGGCGTGCTGCGTGTGCTCGAGAACGCCCCAGGTCGGCGTGTGCTTCGGAGCTGAGAATCCATGGCCGGTGAGGAGCACGGTGTCGGAGAGGAAGCCGAACAGCTGCGCCAGATTCTCCGGCCCGCCTTCGGCGAGATAATTGTGCGCTTGGGCGGCGACGTTCCCCGGAACCGTCGACAATTCCATCAACTCGGCGTCCGGCGCTTGCTCGCCACCGAGAACGACTACGGGAAGCCCCGTGGCGAGTACTGCATCCACGCCCTCCTCCCACGACCGTTTCGATCCGAGGATTCGTAGAACGATCAGTTCGGCACCCGCAACCAGCTCGGGAATGTCGTCGGCAAGCAGCCTGGACGGGTTCCCCCATCGGTAGTCGACGCCGCTTGCTCGCGCGCTGAGTAGATCGGTGTCCGACGTGGACAGGAGCAGGATCACAGGTAACGCCCTCCTGAAGGGTTTCGCGCCCCTCGGTTGCCATGCAGTTCTCGAGCTCGCGGGAGAGGGTCTGGCTGTGACAGTGGCGCGACCGCTCCGGAATTACACCGGCTTCCTCTCGGCCCGAGCCGATCCAACCGCGAACTCTACCGAACGGACGTAGCATCCTTCGAATGGATGCCAGAGCCATACGCAGCGCCTACCTGCAGTTCTACTCGGCACGCGGACATCACCCGATCGAGCGGGCGAATCTCGTCCCGCGAAACGATCCGACAACCCTCTTCAACGGCAGTGGGATGCAACAACTCCTGCCCTATCTGTTGGGCGCAGAGCATCCCGACGGCACCCGCCTGACCGACAGCCAGCCGTGCGTCCGTGTCCAGGACATCGAAGAAGTCGGCGACAACCGACATACGACCTTTTTCGAAATGCTCGGCAACTGGAGTCTGGGCGACTATTTCAAATCCGAGCAGATTCCGTGGTTCTGGGAGTTTCTGACCGATGTCGTCGGCCTCGATCCCGCCAGGATCTACGTGACCTGCTTCGCCGGAGACGAACAAAACGGCATTCCCAAGGACACCGAAAGCGCCGACATCTGGGCTTCGCTGTTCGCCGCTGCCGGCATCGATGCCGACCAGGTCGACCTCGGAACCGAGCGCCGTGGCGGCGAAGTGGGCAGCCACGGGGCTCGTATCGCGTTCTACGGCGGCAAGAACTGGTGGTGCCGGGCAGGCGCAGCCGAAGCGATGCCGGTCGGCGAACCTGGTGGACCTGATTCGGAGGTCTTCTACCTTTACCCGGACGTCCAACACGACACCGCATACGGGCAGTACTGCCACCAGAACTGCGACTGCGGCCGGTACATCGAGCTGGGCAATTCAGTGTTCATGCAGTACGCCCGCACCGAGGACGGTTTTGCGGCCCTGCCACGCAGAAATGTCGACTACGGGGGCGGTCTGGAGCGGATCGCCGCAGCGGCTTTGAACAGTCCCGACGTGTTCCGAAGCAGCCTGCTGTGGCCGATCGTCGAACAGCTGCAAAGCTTGACGAGCAAGTCCTACGACACCCACACGACCGCAATGCGGGTCGTTGCCGACCACCTTCGCGGTGCGGTCTTCCTGGCGGTCGACGGCGTACGTCCGAGCAACAAGGAACAGGGATACGTCCTGCGCCGTCTGGTTCGCCGCGCGATCCGATACGCCTTCGAGCTCGGGGTCGAGGAGAACTTTCTGCAGAAGATCGTGCCTGCCATTGCCGATCTCTATCGCGACGCGTATCCCGAGGTGGCCGAGCGCCACGACGACGTCATCGCCGCACTGGTCAAGGAGGAAAGAGCCTTCCGGCAGACTCTGCGACGTGGCCTACGAGAGCTCGTCCGAATGTCGGATCGGCTCGTGACCGGCGACGAACTGTTCGTTCTGTACGACACCTACGGCTTCCCAGTCGAGCTCAGTGTCGAGGAAGCTCGCAGCAACGCGATCTCGGTCAGCGATCAGTGGCGAGCCGAGTTCGATGCGAAGATGCGCGAGCAACGCGAACGGTCGAGGGCTGCGAACAAGATGCACTTGTAGCCTTGGTGTCGTGAGTTCGACCGATCCGAGAGCTGTACCCGACAGATGCCCGGGTGCACTGTCGACACATCAGGCAGCCGACGGTCCGTTGGCCCGGGTTCGACTACCCGGCGGACAACTGACGCCCGGGCAGATGCTCGCCCTCGCCCAGGCTGCCCGCGATCTCGGAAACGGATCGATGGAGCTGACCTCCCGAGGCAACATTCAGTTTCGCGCGGTGCAGGACAGCGACGAGCTGGCCCGCAGACTCGCAGACGCGGGCCTGCTGCCGTCCGCGACGCACGAACGCGTACGGAACATACTCGCGTCGCCACTGACCGGCCGCGTCGGCGGTCTCGCCGATGTGCGCGGGCTTATATCGACGCTGGATACCGCGGTGTGCGCGGACCGTGAATTGGCCGACCTTCCCGGGCGGACGTTGTTCGCACTCGATGACGGCCGAGGTGACGTGATCGCGTCCGACCCGGATTTCGCCGTGCGCGCTGTGACCCCCACCACGTATGCACTGGTGTTATCCGGGGTCGACTCACGGGTGCGCATCGTTGGAAGCGACGTCGTCGACGTCTTGGTGGCGTCAGCGAGAGCGTTCGTCCGCATGCGCACCACCGAGTGGCGGCTGAGCGAACTCGACGACGGTCGCGCACGCGTACTCACTGAGTTGGGTCTCACACCGGCGGACGACGTCGATTCGCTCGTCGCGCCGGACGGTGTTCCGCCCATCGGCTGGATACCCCAGGACGACGGAGGGGTGTCCCTCGGAGGTGCACTCGCGCTCGGCACTCTCGACGCGCGCCTCGGCGAGTTCTTGGCTGCGATCGACACGCCGCTCGTGATGACTCCCTGGCGCAGTCTCGTGGTCTGCGATCTCGACGAGAATGCGGCAGAGGCAGTCGTACGGGTGCTCGCTCCGATGGGCCTGATCTTCGACGAGAATTCGCCCTGGATCGACGCCAGCGCATGTACGGGATCTCCGGGATGCGAGAAGTCGCATGCAGACGTTCGATCCGACTTGAGAGAGGCGATCGAGACCGGCGCCGTCACGCGCTCCGGACGTCAACATTGGTCGGGCTGCGACCGCCGATGCGGCAAGCCCAAGGGCGATGTACTCGATGTCGTTGCCGGACCTTCCGGCTACCGGGTGTCCTGACGCGCGGCGGACCTGACCTATCGTGAGCACCATGCACGACTACATCCGCGACGGTGCGGAGATCTACCGACAGTCCTTCGCAACCATCAGGGCCGAAGCAGATCTGTCGGCATTCTCCCCCGACATCGCCCAGGTCGTCGTCCGGATGATCCATGCCAGTGGTGAAGTCGATCTGACCGAGGTGGTGGCGGCGACGCCGAACGTCGTGCGCGATGCACGCGCAGCTCTGAATGCGGGCGCGCCGATACTGTGCGACGCGAACATGGTGGCAGCCGGTGTTACCCGCCGACGCCTACCTGCAGACAACGAAGTGGTCTGTACGTTGTCCGATCCGACGGTCCGCGCTCTGGCCGAGAAGATGGGCACCACTCGCACCGCCGCCGCGCTGGAATTATGGGGCGACCGACTCGGTGGGGCTGTTGTCGCGATCGGCAATGCGCCGACCGCGCTCTTCCATCTTCTCGAGATGCTTGCCGGTGGCGCTCCGAAGCCGGCCGCCATCGTTGGTGGACCCGTCGGCTTCATCGGTGCAGCGGAATCCAAGGAAGATCTGATCGCGTCCGGCCTGGGCGTGGAGTACCTCGTAGTCCGCGGTCGCCGCGGCGGTAGCGCGATCACCGCCGCCGCAGTGAATGCCATTGCGAGTGAAGAAGAATGACAGTGACACCTGGAAAATTGTGGGGTGTAGGTCTCGGACCGGGCGACCCGGAACTCGTGACGGTCAAGGCTGCCCGCATCATCGGCGAAGCCGACGTGATTGCCTTCCACAGCGCGCAGCACGGGCGCAGCATCTCTCGAGGTGTCGCGGACCGATATATGCGAGACGATCAAACCGAAGAACATCTCGTCTACCCCGTGACAACCGAGACCACCGATCACCCCGGCGGCTACCAGGGTGCGATAGACGAATTCTACGAGAATGCAGCGGCGCGGCTGGCCGCTCACCTTCAGGCCGGCAGATCAGTGGCTCTGCTCGCCGAGGGTGACCCGCTTTTCTACAGCTCGTACATGCACATGCACAAGCGACTCGCCGACCGGTTCGACGTGGAAGTCGTTCCGGGGGTGACGTCGGTCAGCGCGGCGTCGGCAGCGTTGGCGACTCCACTGGTCGAACGCGACGAAGTCTTCACGGTGTTGCCGGGAACGTTGCCGGTAGAGGAACTGGCGCGACGCCTGCGCGCCACGGATGCCGCTGCGATCATGAAGCTCGGCAGAACATTTCCGACTGTGGTGAAGGCCCTGGAGATTTCAGGGAGGCTCGGCGAGGCCAAATACGTCGAACGCGCGAGTACCGAACGACAGCGTGTTCTCGATGTCGCGGACGTCGACGCATCAGCGGTTCCGTACTTCTCGATCGCCTTGGTTCCGAGCCCCTCGAACAATCGAACCGAGAAACCAAGGCGCGGGGAGGTCGTCGTCGTCGGGCTGGGACCTGGTGCCGACCGGTGGACGACGGACGAGGTTCGCCACGAGCTTTCCGCTGCAACGGATCTGGTCGGGTACGTAACCTATCTGGATCGGGTCGCAGTGCGCACCGGCCAGGTCCGTCATGCGAGCGACAACAGGGTCGAGTCCGAGCGAGCGGCTTTCGCGCTCGACCTGGCCAAACGGGGAAAGCGCGTCGTCGTTGTGTCGTCCGGCGACCCTGGCGTGTTCGCGATGGCAGCTGCCGTCCTCGAAGTGGCGGCCGAGCCCGAGTGGTCGGGAGTCCCTGTCCGGGTGGTACCGGGCATGACAGCGGCCAATGCCGTCGCGAGCCGAGTCGGAGCCCCACTCGGTCACGACTACGCTGTCATCTCGCTGTCCGATCGTCTGAAGCCGTGGGACATAGTGGCCACACGACTGGCAGCCGTAGCTGCCGCCGACATGGCGATCGCGGTGTACAACCCCGCCTCCAAGTCGCGAACGTGGCAGGTCGGGGCGATGCGCGATCTTCTCCTCGAGCACCGAGGCCCGGATACTCCTGTGGTGATCGGGCGGGCTGTCGGCAGCGACCAGGAATCCGTCCGCACCGTCCGCCTGGCCGATCTCGAACCGAGCGAAATAGATATGCGGTGCCTGCTGATCATCGGTTCCTCGCAGACTCGAATCGTCGGGACCGGCTGCGGTGCTCAGGTTTTCACGTCCCGACGCTATCCCTAGGTCGGTTCGGTCGACCGCAGCCAGTCCACTACCGCCTCCGGGGACTCGGTGACGACATCGCCGACGGGCAACAGTGGTCGCTCGATCATCACGACGGTTACGCCGAGGGCTCGTGCTGCGATGATTTTCGCCTCCGTCATCGCTCCTCCGCTGTTCTTGCTGACCACCACGTCGATGCGATGATCGCGTAGCAGAGCTATCTCGTCGTCGACGTCGAAAGGCCCTCGCGTCAGTAGCGATCGGTGATTCGGAGGCATCGGTACCTCGGGCGGATCGATACAACGCACGAGAAACCATGTCCGCTCGATGTGTGCGAATGCGTTCACACCTTGCCGTCCGATGGTCAGAAATGCCCGCTGCGCAGTCGATTCCACGATCGACGCCGCCTCGGTCACCGAAGCCGCGGAAACCCAATCGTCCCCGGGCTCGGGTCGCCATTCCGGACGCACGAGTTGGACGAGGGGAACGTCGGTGGCGGTCGCGGCAGCATGGGCATTCGCCGTTATCGCCGCCGCGAAGGGATGGGTGGCATCGACGACCACGTCGACATCGTTGTCTACGATCCATCCGGCGAGACCCTCGGCCCCACCGAATCCGCCGAGTCTGACAGCACCTCCCGGCAACATCGGCCGGCGCACGCGCCCCGCCAGCGATGTCACTACCTCGATTCGCATATCTGCCGCGAGCAACTCGGCGAGAGCCCTCGACTCCGTCGTGCCCCCCAGCAGCAAGATCTTCACAGCTTGACAGCGATCCATTGCGCAACGGGAAGCTGTGGGCGCCAACTCGTGAAGGAACCGAGAGGCTCAGCACGGTAGATCTGGAATTTGCGCAGCGAACCGCCGAAGCGCGAGACACAAGTCAGCAGAAGCGCTTCGGACTCTGCGGTGACAGCGTTGGCCACCAGGCGACCCCCTGGCGCCAGCCGTTCCCAGCAGGCACCGATCATGCCCGGAGCGGTGAGGCCGCCGCCGATGAACACCGCATCGGGGAATCGAGAGTCGAAGGTCTGCGGCGCTGTCCCAGCAGTGATGTTCAATCCCGGTACGCCCAGGGCCGCGGCGTTGGTTTCGATCTGCGCACACCTGCTCGGTGACGATTCGAATACCGTTGCGCGGCATCGCGGATCGGTGCGCATCCATTCGATCGCAATCGACCCCGATCCCCCGCCGACGTCCCAGAGAAGCTCACCGGGCGCCGGTGCCAGCGCAGCGAGCGTGAGAGCTCGGACCTCCGACTTGGTGAGCTGTCCGTCGCCGGTGTACACACTGTCCGGTAACCCGGGGACACGAGTCGTTCTGATAGCGAGTGGATCGGCAACGCACTCGATGGCAACGACGTTCAGCGCATCTCCGGCTGGGTGGGCCCATGCAGCCGCTGTGGTGGACAGGGTTCTCTCGTCGGGGCCACCGAGCTGTTCCAACACGGTGATACGTGATCGCCCGAACCCAGAATCGCGAAGCAACGCGGCTACCTCTGCGGGGGTCTGCTCGTTGCGAGACAGGACAAGTACTCGTACCCCGTCGGACAATGCGGGCAGGAGGGTAGAAACAGGTGAATTCACCACGCTCACGGTCGTCGTGGTGTGTACGGCCCATCCGAGCCGTGCACATGCCAGCGACAGCGACGACGGCGCAGGAATCACTCGCAGCCGGGCCGCGCCGAACTCGCGTACCAGGCTGACGCCGATCCCGTGAAACATCGGGTCCCCGCTCGCGAGTACACAGATCTGCTGACCGTCGAACTCGTTTATCAGCGGTCGCAGGTTCGGAAGCAGTGGGCTCGGCCAGCAGCGACGGCGCTCGGCGGTGAGAGGCAGCGAGGCGAGCTGCCGCACCGAACCGAACACCATGTCCGCCTCGGTGACGACTCTCCGCACCGACTCCGCGAGCCCATCCCATCCGTCGGCACCGATACCGACGACGTCGATCGGAAGTGCCGTCACCGGGGTAGCTTTCGCCACAACCGTGCCGGCACCATGTGCAGGACGAGGTAGATGGGCGCCAGAATCCCCGGCACCCACACCGTGGAGCGGCCCCTGGCGAGTGCGCGCACTACTGCGTCGGCCACCTGACCGGGAGTACTCGAGAACGGCGCGGGTGTCATTCCCTCGGTCATCGACCCGATGACGAATCCAGGCGTGACCAGCAGGAGATCGACACCGGTTCCGTGGAGGGCATCGGACAGGCCGCTGGCAAAACCGTGCAAGCCGGCCTTCGCAGAACCGTAGACGTAGTTGGCCTTGCGCACGCGGACGCCTGCTACCGAGGAGAACACCACCAGCTGTCCGCTCCCCTGCTCGCGCAACAGGTTCGCGGCATGAGTGAGGACGGAAACCTGTGCGACGTAGTCGGTATGGACGATCGCCAACGCGTGAGCGGCGTCGACTTCGGCTCTCGCTTGCTCACCGAGAATCCCGAACGCCAACACGACCGTCGCCAACTGTCCGTGTAACTGGGCCACTGATTGCAACAACTCGGCATGGGAGCTCAGATCATCGGCGTCGAATTCGACGGTAGCCACCTCGCTGGCGCCCGCCGCGGACACCCTCTCGATCTGTTCGCCCATGTCGCTACTTCGCCGTGCAGCCAGCACGACGGTTCTGCCGCGGGCAAGGCGCGTGGCGACTTCCAGTCCGATCTCGCTGCGTCCGCCGAGGATCAGGAGAGTGCCGTTTTCGCGAGTGGGTGTCACACCCGACAGTCTCGCCGATTACCGTTTGCAGCATGGCCACCACCCCCGCGTCTCTCACGTCGGATGCAACCCAGTTCCTTGCCGAGCGTCATCTTGCGACACTGACGACCCTCCGCAAGGACGGAACGCCGCATGTCGTTGCCGTCGGATTCACGTGGGATGCGGAGAGCTCCGTGGTTCGGGTGATCACCAGTCGGGCGTCCCAGAAGGCGCTCAACGCCGCGCGCGGTGGCTACGCCGCAGTGAGTCAGGTCGATGGGGCACGATGGCTGACCCTCGAAGGGGCATCGGACGTACTCACCGCACCGGACGACGTAGTCGACGCCGAGAATCGGTACGCGCAGCGCTACCGCGTTCCGCGAGAGAATCCCGAACGAGTGGTCGTTCGAATCGCAGTGCGGCGAATTCTGGGTTCGAGGTCGTTGCTCAACCGATAGGAAGAACCGTCAGTCCGTGTGGTCTCAGGTTGACGGACTCGCACCCGTCGGCGGTCACCACTACGATATCTTCGATCCGCGCGCCCCACAGTCCGCGGAAGTAGATGCCTGGCTCGATGCTGAATGCCATGCCCTCGGCGAGTTCGATGTCGTTGCCTGCCACGATGTACGGCTCCTCGTGCACGGACAGCCCGATCCCGTGACCGGTGCGATGCAGGAAGGCCTCACCGAGCCCTTCGGCGACCAGAATGTCGCGAGCCGCGGCATCGATCGACTCGGCCGTCACGCCAGGTCTGACTGCGTCCACCGCCGCCTGCTGTGCTCGTTCGAGAGTGGCGTACTGCGCGGCCACCTCAGCTGAGGGCTCGCCCAGGACGTATGTTCGCGTCGAATCCGAGTTGTATCCGGGTGCAACCGGCCCACCGATGTCGATCACGACGACGTCGCCCGCCTCGATGACCCGGTCGGAGACCTCGTGGTGCGGATCGGCGCCGTGGGGGCCCGAGCCGACGATGATGAAGGCGGCCTCGGTGTGCCCCTCCTCGAGGATGGCAGCAGCGATGTCTGCGGCGACGGCGGCCTCGGTTCGGCCCACCGCCAAGAACTCACCCATCCGGCTGTGCACACGGTCGATGGCCTGCCCGGCGCGGCGAAGTGCATCGATCTCCGCGTCGTCCTTCAGCATGCGCAGCCGACGAAGGACCGCCGTCGCGAGAATGGGGGTTCGGCCGAGACGCTCTGCGAGCGGTACGAAATGCAAAGCAGGCATCGCATCGTCGACCGCGGTGGCTGCGCCTGCGGGAAGACCTGCGGCGACGATGTCGTAGGGGCTGAACCCGTCCACCCAGTCCGAAACCGTCAGACCGAGATCCGCCACTGCCGATTCCTTCAGCGCGGCGAGCTCCAACCGAGGCACCACAACGGTCGGAGTCGTTCCGTCGGCGGGGATCACGAGACAGATCAGCCGTTCGAACGAACCGGCTCGTGAACCGACAAGGTACTGCAGGTCCGGGCCCGGGGTGATGAGCAAGGCGTCGAGCCCCGCCTGGCCTGCGTACTCGGCAGCTCGTGACAGTCGTGAGGCGTAGATATCGGAGGAGAATCTGGCAGCTGGCGTCGTCGAATCGGAACTCATTCCTACAGGCTATCGGCGTTTGGCAAGATGATGGCCATGACTGCCCCAGGAAACTCGCCTCTGCTCCTGCTCGACGGAGCGAGCCTATGGTTCCGCGCCTACTACGCACTGCCGGAATCGATTACGGCACCGGACGGGCGGCCGGTGAACGCGGTGCGTGGATTCATCGACATGGTGTCCGCATTGATGGCCAGAACCGAGCCGAGCCGCCTGGCGGTGTGCCTCGACCTGAACTGGCGGCCGCAGTTCCGCGTCGATGCAGTTCCGTCGTACAAGGCGCACCGAGTCGCCGAAGCTGCGTCGGGCACGCCCGAAAGCGAAGAAGTCCCGGACAATCTCACGCCGCAGGTCGACATGATCATGGCAGTGTTGGCTGCCGCAGGCATCGCTACTGCGGGGGCCGAAGGCCTGGAGGCCGACGACGTTCTCGGCACCTTGGCATTTCGCGAACGTCAGGACCCTGTCGTCGTGGTCAGTGGTGATCGAGATCT
>NZ_LVCV01000020.1 GCF_001647195.1 Rhodococcus sp. EPR-157
GCTCGGCAACATGAGCCCCGAATTCGGTTCCACGGCAGCGATTTTCCCGATCGACGAAGAGACCATCAACTACCTGCGCCTGACCGGCCGCAGCGACGAGCAGCTCGCGCTCGTCGAGGCGTACGCCAAGGAACAGGGCATGTGGCACGACCCCGAGAAAGAAGCCGTGTACTCCGAGTACATCGAGCTCGATCTCAACACGGTCGTTCCGTCCATCGCAGGGCCGAAGCGTCCGCAGGATCGAATCCTGTTGTCCGAGTCCAAGGTTGCCTTCCGCAAGGACATCCACAACTACGTGGAGGAGAACTACCCGACCGAGCACTCGCAGCTCGACGAGGCTGTGGAGGAATCCTTCCCGGCCTCCGACCCTGCCACGCTGTCCTTCGCGGACGACGGCGCAATCAACGTTCAGACCGCAGCCAACGGTGCCGAGGGGCGCCCGAGCAAGCCGGTCAAGGTCACCACCGACGAGAGCGGCGAGTTCGTTCTCGATCACGGCGCTGTCGTCGTCGCCGGCATCACGTCGTGCACCAACACCTCGAACCCGTCGGTCATGCTCGGCGCAGCCCTGCTCGCCCGCAACGCCGTCGAGAAGGGCCTCTCGACCAAGCCCTGGGTCAAGACCAACATGGCGCCCGGCTCGCAGGTCGTCACGGACTACTACGAGAAGGCCGGCCTGTGGCCGTACCTCGAGAAGCTCGGCTACTACCTCGGCGGCTATGGCTGCACGACGTGTATCGGCAACACCGGTCCGCTGCTCGAGCCGATCTCGAAAGCGATCAACGACAACGACCTGTCGGTCACCGCAGTGCTGTCGGGCAACCGCAACTTCGAAGGTCGCATCTCCCCCGACGTCAAGATGAACTACCTGGCCTCGCCTCCGCTGGTCATCGCCTACGGTCTCGCGGGAACGATGGACTTCGACTTCGAGACCGACGCGCTGGGCAACGACCACGAGGGCAACCCCGTGTTCCTGAAGGACATCTGGCCGTCGTCGCAGGAGATCGAGGACACGATCAAGTCGTCGATCAGCCGGGACATGTTCACCAAGTCCTACGAGACGATCTTCGCCGGCGACAGCCGTTGGCAGAACCTCTCCACCCCCGAGGGCGACACCTTCGAATGGGATCCGAAGTCCACCTACGTGCGGAAGCCTCCGTACTTCGACGGTATGACGATGGATCCGGCTCCGGTCAAGGACATCAAGGGCGCACGTGTCCTCGCGCTGCTCGGCGATTCGGTCACCACCGACCACATCAGCCCCGCAGGCCCGATCAAGGCAGGCACGCCTGCTGCGCAGTACCTGGATTCGCACGGTGTGGAACGCAAGGACTACAACTCGCTCGGATCGCGTCGTGGAAACCACGAGGTCATGATTCGCGGAACGTTCGCGAACATCCGCCTCAAGAACCAGCTCCTCGACGACGTCTCGGGTGGCTACACCCGCGACTTCACGCAAGACGGTGGACCGCAGTCGTTCATCTACGACGCGTCGCAGAACTACCAGGCAGCCGGCATCCCGCTCGTCGTCCTGGGCGGTAAGGAATACGGTTCGGGTTCCTCGCGTGACTGGGCAGCGAAGGGCACCTCGCTCCTCGGTGTCAAGGCCGTCATCACCGAGTCGTTCGAGCGCATTCACCGCTCCAACCTGATCGGTATGGGTGTCGTTCCGCTGCAGTTCCCTGTCGGCGAGAGCGCTGCGTCGCTGAAGCTCGACGGAACCGAGACCTTCGACATCGTCGGAATCGAAAAGCTGAACGACGGCATCACGCCGAAGACGATGGCTGTGACGGCGACGAAGACCGACGGCAGCAAGGTCGAATTCGACGCGGTCGTCCGTATCGATACACCCGGCGAGGCGGACTACTACCGCAACGGGGGCATCCTGCAGTACGTGCTCCGCAACATGATCAGGGGATGATGATCGGCTCTACCAGTTCGATGTACTGATCCTTCTCGGAAGACGATGGACCCGGAAAGCATGTCTCTTCCGGGTCCATCGTCATTCGAGGGACATCTCAGCGAGAGTGGGGACAACACACAGTGCCGAAGGTCAGTGAAGACCAATTGGCCGCGAGGCGTAGCGAGATCCTCGACGGCGCACGCAAGTGCTTCGGCGAACACGGATACGAAGGCGCAACGGTTCGGCGTCTGGAACAAGCTACCGGGTTGTCCCGCGGTGCGATCTTCCACCACTTCAAGGACAAGGACGGGTTGTTTCTCGCGCTCGCGCAGGAGGATGCGCGTCGGATGGCGGAGGTGGCATCGACTCAAGGTCTCGTCCAGGTGATGAGGGACATGCTCGAGGAACCGGATCGATTCGAGTGGCTCGGTACCAGGCTCGAAATTGCCCGGCGACTCCGCACGGACCTCGACTTCAGAAGAAGTTGGGCCGAGCAGTCGGCCGAGCTCACCGATGCAACGGCCGCACGACTGGAACGTCAGAAGACAGCTGGTCGATTGCGCGACGACGTCGCGCAAGAGGTGATGGTCGACTATCTCGACTTGATACTCGACGGGCTGGTCGCGCGCATCGCGTCAGGGCAGGGCGGACAGAATCTGTCCGCGGTGCTCGACCTCGTCGAGGAGTCCGTTCGGAAGCCGGACCCAACGAGCTAGGGCTGTACGCCGGCCTTCTTGCGGTTCGGTCCGCCCCGCGATCGCAGGACTGTGCCGGACTCGGCGAGCACCTTGTGAACGAATCCGTACGACCGGCCCGTGCGGTCTGCCAACGATCTGATGCTGGCTCCGGCCTCGTAGAGTTCCTTCAGTGTGGATTGCAATCGGTCGCGTGAATCACCCGTGATACGAGCGCCTTTCACGTACGACGGTGCATTCGACCGCGCCATAGGTTCCTCCAGTCAGCGACGCTGGAGCCGAGCAGGTGGCTCTTCGCTCACGAATTCCCCCTACCCTGAAGGGTAGATGACACAGACACCCACCACGGGCGAACAGCCGAATATCAGGCCGCGATCACGCCAACTGGATAAGCTCCAGATACTCCTGCGACCAGTGGTCCTCGGTGCCGTCCGGAAGAAGAATCACGCGCTCGGGCGAGAGCGCCTCGGCAGCACCAGGATCGTGGGTGACGAGAACGACCGCGCCCTTGTAGCTACGCAGAGCGTCGAGGACCTGTTCACGTGAAATCGGGTCCAAGTTGTTGGTCGGCTCGTCGAGCAGCAGTACGTTCGCAGCCGAGGACACCAGTCCGGCCAGAGCGAGACGAGTCTTCTCGCCACCGGACAACGTTCCCGCCGGCTGCTCGAGTTGAGGTCCGGTGAACATGAACGCACCGAGCAACGATCGCAGCTCCTGCTCGCCGGTATCGGGCGCTGCGTGACGGATGTTCTCCCACACGGACGCGTTGTCGTCGAGCGTGTCGTGCTCCTGCGCGAAGTATCCGACACGCATTCCGTGGCCCGGTTCGATCTCACCGGTGTCGGCCTTCTCGGTTCCTGCCAAGATCCGCAACAGCGTCGTCTTACCGGCGCCGTTGAGTCCGAGGACCACTACTCGACTGCCCCTGTCGATCGCGAGGTCGACGCCGGCGAAAATCTCGAGTGAGCCGTACATCTTGGTGAGGTTCTTGGCCATGAGGGGCGTCTTGCCGCACGGCGCGGGATCAGGGAAGCGAATGTGGGCGACCTTGTCGGACACTCGTTCGGCGTCGAGATTAGCCATAAGCTTGTCCGCACGCTTGGCCATGTTCTGCGCCGCAACAGCTTTGGTTGCCTTGGCGCCCATCTTGGCGGCCTGAACGCGCAATGCGCCGGCCTTCTTTTCCGCATTCGCGCGTTCGCGGCGTCGGCGCTGCTCGTCCGTTGCGCGTGCGTCGAGGTACTTCTTCCAATTCATGTTGTAGATGTCGGCTTCGCCACGAACGGCGTCGAGGAACCAGACCCGGTTGACCACGTCGCCGAGCAGTTCGACATCGTGACTGATGACGATCAAGCCACCTTCGTGACTCTGCAGAAATCCGCGCAGCCAGGTGATCGAGTCCGCGTCGAGGTGGTTGGTGGGCTCGTCGAGGAGCAAGGTGGTGTCACTACGTCCACCGCTGCCGTCGGACGCAGCGAAAAGGATCCGGGCGAGTTCGACGCGTCGTCGCTGCCCGCCGGACAGCGTCCGCAGAGGCTGGGCGAGAATGCGATCGGCGAGTCCGAGACTGTTGCAGATTCGCGCCGCTTCACTTTCGGCCTCGTAACCGCCGAGCGAAGCGAAACGCTCCTCCAAGTCGCCGTACTTGCGCACCGCACGATCGAGCCGGCTCTCGTCGGCGACCTCGGCCATCAGCGCCTGCTGCTTCTCCATCTGGTGGAGCAACGTGTCGAGACCACGGGCAGACAACACCCGATCCTTGGCGAGTACGTCGAGGTCGCCTTCCTTCGGGTCCTGAGGCAGGTAGCCCAGATCTCCCGTTCGGACGACCGAACCCGCGTACGGCTCACCCTCGCCCGCCAGGATGCGCAGGGTCGTCGTCTTGCCTGCGCCGTTGCGCCCGACGAGCCCTATACGATCGCCGGCCTGCACGCGAAGCGCAGGTCCCGGTGCCATGAGCAACGTGCGGACACCGGCACGAACTTCCAGGTCGGTGGCGGTGATCACGCGGGGGCTCCTAGCGATTGCGGATGATGTGCAGACGAGTCGGGGCCGAAAACCCGACTGGCTGGCTGCCAGAAAAGGGAAGACGATCGTTCAGTGACCCGAGCAACCACTCATTTTAGCCCCTCCAACGGTGTGCTCCGGACACGAAGAGCCGTGACACCGGTAACGTCTCGCGCATGACCGCTGAGAACACTGCACACAACAGGGATTTGACCGGCCGAGTTGCACTGATCACAGGAGCCAGTCGCGGAATCGGCAAGGCAATTGCCGCCGAACTGCTGAGCCGAGGCGCGAAGGTGGCCATCACGGCGCGCAAGCCGGAACCCCTCGCGGAGACCGCTCGTGATCTGCTCGCGGGCGCGCCCGCAGGGGCACAGATCTTGGACCTGCCGGGCAACGCAGGTGACGCCGACTCTCGTCGTGATGCCGTCGACCGAACGGTGGAGCAGTTGGGCTCACTCGACATCCTCATCAACAACACCGGCATCAATCCGGTGTACGGATCGCTCATGGAAGCCGATCTCGAAGGTGTCAAGAAGATCTTCGACACGAACGTCGTAGCGACGCTCGGGTTCGTGCAGGAGGCCTATCGCGGATGGATGGGTGAGCACGGAGGCGCAGTCGTCAACCTGGCGAGCGTCGCCGGGTTGCGTTCGACCGGGGTCATCGCCGCATACGGGGCGTCCAAAGCGGCACTGATCCGGTTGACCGAGGAACTCGCCTGGCAACTCGGCCCCTCGATCCGGGTCAACGCGGTCGCGCCAGGCGTCGTCAAGACCAAGTTCGCCGAAGCACTCGTCGCGGCAGGCGAGGACAAAGCCGCTGCTGTCTATCCGATGAAGCGTCTCGGAACTCCCGAGGACGTCGCGAGCCTGGTCGGGTTCCTGGTGTCCGACGAATCGTCCTGGATCACCGGCGAAACGATCAGAGTCGACGGCGGCCTGTTGGCAACCGGCGGACTGTGAACCGTTCACTGTCCGCCGACCTCGTCGTCGTAGGGCTCGGACCAGCAGGCCGAGCGCTGAGCAACCGGGCGTCGGTCGCGGACATGGACGTCATCGCCGTCGATACCCATCCGGATCGGCAATGGACGCCGACCTACTCTGCCTGGGCCGACGAACTGCCGGAGTGGTTGCCGACGTCGGCGGTCGGTTCCATCACCGACATGCCCGCAGCGTTCACGACAAAGCTGCAACCGATCGACCGGACGTACTGCGTGCTCGATACGGCTGCGCTGCAGAAATCTCTCGAGACCGAGAAAGTCCGCGTGTTGGCGGGCACTGCCGCGTCGGTGACGTCGACCTCGGTCCGCCTCACCGACGGTCGGGAACTGACGGGCCGCACCGTCGTCGATGCTCGGGGTTCGATGGGCCTGACCGGGCTGGCGGAACAGACGTCATACGGCGTCGTAGTCGACCGTGACCAGGCCGAGCCGCTCCTGGAGGGCTCGGGTGCGTGGTTCATGGACTGGCGCTACGACAACGGTGCCGCGACCTCGGCGGTGCCGAGCTTTCTGTACGCCGTCGCGCTCGACGGACACCACCTGCTGCTCGAAGAAACCTGCCTGGTCGGCAGGCCCCCGCTGGACTACCGGGAACTGCAGCGCAGACTGCACACGAGATTGGCGAGTCGAGGACTGACGCTGTCCGGCACCGAGCCGGTCGAGCGAGTCCGCTTTCCGGTTCAACCGCCACCGCGCTCGCACTCGGATCGAGGCTCGGTGCGGTTCGGCGCACGATCATCGATGATGCATCCTGCAACTGGATACAGCGTCGCTGCGTCCCTGGCTGCGGCCGACAGTGTCATCGAAGCGCTACGGCACGGAAAACGAGTCGGCACACTGTCCGTGTGGACCGTTCAGCGTCTGCGGAATCTGGGACTTCGTACCGCGCTCGGCCTCGATCCCGAGCTGGTGCCGCACTTCTTCGCGAGCTTTTTCGATCTGCCGGTGACACTACAGAGGTCGTATCTGTCCGGCCGATCCGACGCGACGGGTACTGCCCTCGCCATGACCAGGATGTTTCCGACACTGCCGTCCGCAGCTCGTCTCGCGATCGCTCGCACTGTGTTGGGCCGGTGAATTTCGAGCTATGGGTCGACTGAGCCACGTATCTCGGGAATCATGAACCCCATGCGTTCCATTTGGAAGGGCTCGATCGCCTTCGGACTCGTCAACGTCCCGGTGAAGGTGTACTCCGCCACCGAGACACACGACATCAGATTCCACCAGGTGCATGCGAAGGACGGCGGTCGGATCAAGTACGACCGCGTGTGCTCCGAATGCGGCAAGTCGGTGCAGTTCGCCGACATCGACAAGGCGTACGACTCCCCCGACGGTGAACGGGTGATCATCACCGACGAGGACTTCGACAAACTGCCGGCCGCCGAGAAGCACGAAATACCGGTGCTGGAATTCGTTCCGACCGACCAGATCGACCCGATTCTGTTCGACAAGAGTTACTTTCTCGAGCCGGATTCGTCGTCACCGAAGGCGTACGTGCTCCTGCGCCAAACGCTGATGGAAACCGAGCGCACGGCTCTGGTCCATTTCACATTGCGGCAGAAGACACGCCTCGCTGCGCTTCGCGTACGGGACGAGGTGTTGGTGATTCAGACCCTGCTCTGGCCCGACGAGGTCCGTGCTGCGGAATTTCCGTCCCTCGACGACGCGCCTGACGCCCGGCCGCAGGAAGTGAAGATGGCGACGTCCCTCGTCGAGAGTATGTCCTCGGACTTCGACCCGACCGAGTACACCGACGATTACCAGATCGAGCTTCGCAAATTGATCGACGACACGATCGCCAACGGTGGCGAGAAGGTCATCCGTACCGAGGAGGCATCCTCGGACGACGGAGAGGACGCAGAGGTAGTCGACCTGGTAGCCGCCTTGCAGCGCAGCGTGGAAGCAGCCGGCAAAAACGCGAAGAGTTCTGCGTCGGCCGAGAAAACGGACGCGCAGAAACCTCCGGCGAAGAAAGCACCTGCCAAGAAGGCCGCAACCAAGTCAGCGGCGGCGAAGAAAGCAGCCGCGAAGAAAGCACCGGCCAAGGAGACGGCAGCCAAGAAGGCCGCCGAACGCAAAGGCGCCTGAAACTCGTCAGACGGTGAAGCCGAGCGCCCTGAGCTGCTCGCGGCCGTCGTCGGTGATCTTGTCGGGGCCCCATGGTGGCAGCCAGACCCAGTTGATCTTGAGATCGGAACACAGGCCGCTACGCACGAGTGCGCCACGGGCCTGATCCTCGATGACATCGGTGAGTGGGCAGGCCGCCGAGGTCAATGTCATATCGACGGTGACGACGTCCTCGTCGTCGATCTTGATGTCGTACACCAGCCCGAGATCGACGACATTGATGCCGAGCTCCGGATCCACGACGTCGCGCATCGCCTCTTCGAGGTCCTCCAGGACCTTGATCTCCTCGGCAGTCAGTGCCGCCGGCGCAGTTTCGGGTGTACCTGTAACGGGTGTTTCGGTCATGCTTTCAGTCCTCTACGATCGTGCGGGTTCTTCGTGCGGAGCTTCTACTATTCGAACAACCGCGTCCTTGAAAGCCATCCACCCGAGCAATGCGCACTTGACGCGTGCCGGGTACTTCGAGACACCGGCAAAGGCGATCCCGTCACCGATGACGTCCTCGTCCCCCTCGACGTTACCCCGGCTCCCGACCATCGCACTGAATGCTTCGACGATCTCGAGCGCTCTGTCGACCGAGTGCCCGACGACTTGGTCGGTGAGGACGGAGGTGGCCGCCTGACTGATGGAGCATCCCTGGCCGTCGTACGAGACGTCGGCGACGATGCCATCGGTGTCGATGTGAACACGCAGCGTCACTTCGTCACCGCACGTCGGATTGACGTGATGCACCTCGGCGCCGAACGGTTCGCGGAGGCCTCGTCCATGCGGATGCTTGTAGTGATCGAGGATCACTTCCTGGTACATCTGTTCCATTCGCATCTCAGGCGTCTCCTGCTCCGCGGGTGCCGCCGAAGAAGCGCTGCGCACGCCGAATCGCGCTGGCCAGAACCGCTATCTCGTCGACGGTGTTGTACAGCGCGAACGACGCTCGTGCCGTTGCAGCAACACCGAACCGGCGGTGCAGCGGCCACGCGCAGTGGTGTCCGACGCGTATCGCAACACCCTCGTCATCGAGGATCTGACCGAGGTCGTGGGCGTGGATACCGTCCACCACGAACGAGACGGCAGAACCGCGGTTCACGTTGTCGTTCGGTCCGATCACACGGAGGCCGTCGATCGCGCCGAATTCGGCGAGAGTTGCTGCGACGAGCGTTTTCTCGTGTGCCGCTATGGAATCGATCCCGATCGCGTCCAAGTACTGCACTGCAGCGCCCAATCCGACGACCTGCGACGTCATCGGTACTCCGGCCTCGAACCGTTGAGGCGGCGGCGCGTACGTCGTCTTCTCCATGGTGACGGTCTCGATCATCGAACCTCCGGTGATGAACGGCGGCATCGCCTCGAGGAGAGCAGCCTTGCCGTACAGCACACCGACGCCCGACGGTCCGAGCATCTTGTGCCCGGAGAAAGCGGCGTAGTCGACGTCTAGCGCATGGAAGTCGACTGCCATGTGCGGAACCGACTGGCAGGCGTCGAGGACGACGAGCGCACCGACCGAGTGCGCTCGACGCACGAGCTCCTCCACGGGTGCCACGGCGCCGGTGACGTTCGACTGATGAGTGAATGCGAGAACTTTGACCGCGTCCGTCAGTTCGAGTGAGTCGAGGTCGATCCGTCCGTCTTCGGTCACGCCGTACCAGCGCAGGGTCGCCCCGGTACGTCGGGCAAGTTCTTGCCAGGGAACGAGATTCGCGTGATGTTCCAACTCGGTGATGACGATCTCGTCGCCAGGCCCGACATGGCGGTCGAAGCGATCGTCGCCGAGAACGTAGGCAATCAGGTTCAGCGACTCGGTCGCATTCTTGGTGAACACCAACTCGTCGGCATCTGCACCGACGAACGTTCCGATGAGCGCACGAGCACCCTCGTACGCGTCGGTGGCTTCCTCCGCGAGTTGATGTGCACCCCGATGGACAGCCGCGTTGCACGTGACCAGGAATTCACGTTCGGCATCCAACACCTGCACCGGACGCTGAGACGTAGCACCGGAATCGAGATACACCAGCGGTTTGCCGTCGCGTACCGTCCGAGCCAGGATCGGGAAGTCCGCTCGGACCGACGCGACGTCGAATGTTCTTTCGTTCAGGGTTGCTGGTGCAGGACTGGCCATGGTCACGCTCCGGTCGTTGCAGCCTGCGTGAATCCGGCGTAGCCGTTCGACTCCAGCTCGTCGGCGAGTTCTGCGCCGCCCGACTGGACGATCTTGCCGCCGACGAAGACGTGTACGAAGTCCGGCTTGATGTATCGCAGGATTCGCGTGTAGTGCGTGATCAGCAGAACTCCGCCGTCCTCGCGCTCCTTGTATGCGTTGACTCCCTCGGACACCACGCGAAGCGCATCGACGTCGAGCCCTGAATCGGTCTCGTCGAGGATGGCGATCTTGGGCTTGAGCAGACCGAGCTGAAGGATCTCGTGACGCTTCTTTTCGCCACCGGAGAACCCTTCGTTGACGCTACGGTCAGCGAACTCGTCCTTGATCTCCAGCTCGCCCATCGCGTTCTTCACTTCTTTGACCCACAGGCGAAGCTTCGGTGCATCCCCACGGACAGCGGTCGCGGCCGTGCGGAGGAAGTTGGACATCGACACGCCGGGCACCTCGACGGGGTACTGCATCGCGAGGAACAAGCCTGCACGAGCACGCTCGTCGACGCTCATGTCGAGAACGTTCTCGCCGTCGAGAGTGATGGTCCCCGAGGTGACGGTGTACTTGGGGTGTCCTGCGATCGCGTAGGACAGCGTGGACTTGCCGGATCCGTTGGGACCCATGATGGCGTGGGTTTCGCCGGACTTCACCGTCAGGTCGACTCCCTTGAGGATGTCGATCGGATCTGCGGAGGCGTCCGAGTTGGCGACGCTGACGTGCAAGTCGCGGATTTCTAGCGTGGACATGACGTTTCCTTACGAAGTTCGTTTAAATGACTAGGCGCCGGTCAGGGCGAGTTCGGTCTCGATTGCGGCGTCGAGTCGCTCGCGCACCGCAGCGACCGGAATCCGGTCGATGATCTCGTGGAAGAAGCCGCGCACGATCAATCGGCGGGCCGCTTCTTCGGAAATTCCGCGGGCGCGCAGGTAGAACAACTGCTCGTCGTCGAATCGGCCGGTGGCACTTGCGTGTCCGGCGCCGAGGATCTCACCCGTTTCGATCTCGAGGTTCGGCACGGAGTCCGCGCGTGCACCGTCGGTGAGGACGAGATTGCGATTGAACTCGAACGTGCTGGTGTCCTCGGCTTCCGCGCGAATGAGCACGTCCCCGATCCACACAGTGTGTGCGTCGACCTTTCCCGGTCCGGTCTCACCCTGAAGTGCGCCCTTGTAGAGCACATTCGACTTGCACTTGGGAGCCGTGTGGTCCACCAGCAGCCGCTGTTCGAGGTGCTGACCGGCATCGGCGAAGTACAGACCGAAGAGCTCCGCGTCGCCTCCCGGAGCGTCGTAGTGGACCGTGGGACTGACGCGAACCAGGTCGCCACCGAGACTTACGTTGAAGTGGCGGAGTACCGAATCGCGACCGAGGCGAGCGTGGTGCGCCCCAACGTGCACGGTGTCGGTCTCCCAGTCCTGAATCAGGACGACGGTGAGTTGTGCGCTGTCGTCGACGATGAACTCGATGTTCTCGGCGTACGTTCCGCTGCCGATCTGATCGATCACCACGGTGGCCCTCGCGAACTTCTCGAGCCGAATCTGCAGGTGCCCGTAAGCCACTGCATCGATGCCGGGTCCGGTGATCGTGATGTCGACGGGCCCGTCGACCTCGACCTCCGATGCAACAGTCACCACGGTTGCCTCTGCGAACGCCGAATACGCCTGAGCTGCGACACGGTCCGCGGGGACGCCGGCGACGCCGAGACGCTTGTCGTCACGGCCGACCTTCTCGATCGTCACTCCGTCGGGGGCGGACACTGCGATATCGGCGCCCGAGGTGGCCGGCGCAGACCCGTCGTGAAGACCACGCAGCCGCCGAAGCGGTGTGAAGCGCCACAGCTCGTCGCGCCCGGACGGAATCTCGAAGGCGTCGACGTCGTACGAGGTGAACTGAGCACCTTTGTTGGCGACGAGCTTCGACTTGTCTTCCCGGCCCGAGGTCGGGTTTTCGGAGTTGACTGCGCCGATCACTCCGTCGAGAGGAACTCCTGCAAGGGGATTGCTCACTTATCCGACCGACCCTTCCATCTGAAGCTCGATGAGCCGGTTGAGCTCGAGCGCGTATTCCATCGGGAGCTCACGAGCGATCGGTTCGACGAAACCTCGCACGACCATCGCCATTGCTTCGTCCTCGGTCAGACCACGACTCATCAGGTAGAAAAGTTGATCGTCGCTGACCTTGGACACGGTTGCCTCGTGTCCCATCGAGACGTCGTCCTCGCGGATGTCCACGTACGGGTAGGTGTCCGAGCGCGAGATCGTGTCGACCAGCAGCGCATCGCACTTCACCGTCGAGCGCGAACCGTAGGCGCCCTTGTTGATCTGAATCAGGCCTCGGTACGACGTGCGGCCTCCGCCACGCGCCACCGACTTGCTGACGATGTTCGACGAGGTGTGCGGCGCCAGGTGCAGCATCTTCGAGCCGGTGTCCTGGTGTTGGTCCGGTCCGGCGAACGCGACCGAGAGAACCTCGCCCTTGGCGTACTCACCAGTCATCCAGACGGCCGGGTACTTCATGGTGACCTTGGAGCCGATGTTGCCGTCGACCCACTCCATCGTTGCGCCTGCCTCGGCCTTCGCGCGCTTGGTGACCAGGTTGTAGACGTTGTTCGACCAGTTCTGAATGGTCGTGTAGCGGCAACGACCGCCCTTCTTGACGATGATCTCCACCACGGCGGAGTGCAACGAATCCGACTTGTAGATCGGCGCGGTGCAACCCTCGACGTAGTGCACGTAGGCACCCTCGTCGACGATGATCAGCGTGCGCTCGAACTGACCCATGTTCTCGGTGTTGATCCGGAAGTAGGCCTGCAGCGGGATGTCCACGTGAACGCCCGGCGGGATGTAGATGAACGATCCACCGGACCATACGGCCGTGTTCAGCGCGGAGAACTTGTTGTCGCCTGCGGGAATCACGGTGCCGAAGTACTCGCGGAACAGCTCCGGCTGCTCCTTGAGCGCGGTGTCGGTGTCGAGGAACAACACACCCTGCGCTTCGAGGTCCTCACGGATCGAGTGGTAGACCACCTCGGACTCGTACTGAGCGGCGACACCGGAAACCAGGCGCTGCTTCTCCGCCTCGGGGATGCCGAGCTTGTCGTAGGTGTTCTTGATGTCCTCCGGCAGGTCCTCCCACGTTGCAGCCTGCTTCTCGCTGGAGCGCACGAAGTACTTGATGTTGTCGAAGTCGATTCCGTCGAGGTTGGAACCCCAGTTCGGCATCGGCTTGCGATCGAAGGTCTTCAGCGCCTTCAGCCGAGCTTCCAACATCCACTCGGGCTCGCTCTTCTTGGAAGAGATGTCGCGCACGACTGCTTCCGAAAGGCCGCGCTTCGCGCTTTCACCGGCAACGTCCGAGTCGGACCAGCCGTAGCCGTAGGTGCCGAGCGAGGCAATGGTCTCGTCCTGCGTCATCGGCACTGCTGGGGTCATCGGCGCTGCTGGTGTCACCTGATCTGGTGTGACGGTCATGCGAGCTCCTTCCGGAGGCTTGTGCGTTCTCCGGCGCGGGGCTGCGCACCGGACACTGTCGAGGGGGTGGTTGGTCTGGTCGGCATGTTGAGGGGTACGTGGGTGGTGCAGGCACAGTCGCCGTTCGCGATGGTCGCGAGGCGTTGCACGTGGGTGCCGAGCAATTCGGAGAACGCGGCACGCTCCGCATCGCAGAGCTCAGGGAATTCTGCGGCGACGTGCGAGACCGGGCAGTGGTGTTGGCAAATCTGTACACCGTTGCCCACCACCCGCGTCGATGCGGCGAAACCAGCTGCGGTGAATGCGTCCGCAATCCTGTCGGCGGCTTCCTCGACGTCGGCGGGACGGTCACCGTCCACGGGTTCGACGTCCGCCACGATCGCATCGACTCGCTGGCGTGCGAAGGTCTCGATTGCGGCGTCCCCACCGATCTTGCGCAGCTGACGCATCGCAGCGCCGGCAAGATCGTCGTACGTATGGCCGAGCTTGTTGCGTCCAACGGCGGTCAGCTGGAAGTGCTTGGCAGGGCGGCCACGACCGCGCTGACGAAGTGCGCGCACCGGCGCGACACGTGCTTCCCCGTTGTCGATGAGAGCTTCGAGGTGACGGCGAACGCCTGCTGCGCTCAAGCCGAGCCGATTACCGATATCCGAGGCGGTGATCGGACCCTCTTCGAGAAGAAGTGTCACCACAGCAGAACGAGTGTGTCCTTCTTGGCCCGCGGTAGCCTGACCAGCGGCCGAAGAACTCAGCACAGCCTCGACTCCCGGCGGAGCAGTCATGCCGACATCGACACTTCCGTCCGCACGCGTAGAGCTCGTTGCTGTTTTCACAACACCAGTGTGACGGAATTGTCGACACCGGTCCAGCAAGGGTGCCCTTCTTCACCCGATGGCGGGACCAGGGAATACATCGCCCCCGCATGGAGTTGGATACTTCCCCGGACGCGTCAGCGCTAACGGCCTTCAGACGTTCGAAGTGGTCACGGCTACGCTGCCAACGTGCCACCGACCGCAGACGAGCTGAACTCCGACGAGACTCGGCCGGAACCAGAACTGCCGATTCGCGCGCGCGTCGCCCACACCGTCAGACGCATCGTCGGTCTCGATGCAAACCAACCCTCGTCCAGTGTTTCGGTCCTTCACGGCGACGAGGCCGAAGCGCCCGGCCTGAACGAAACCGAGACCCGTCAACTGCGCGGAATTCGACGTTTCGGTGCCGCCGGAGCGATCATGATGTCTCTCGGTGCGCTGGGAGCGGGGGCACAACCGGTGCTTCAGAACCCCGTCGTCGGAATCCGGATACTCAGCCTTCCCTCTCGGATGGCGACGACCGCACTGACCGTGACCATGACCGGCACGGTCATGGTGGTGCTGGCCTGGTTGCTCCTCGGCAGATTCGCAGTAGGTCGGCTCCGGGACGGAAACGTACCTCGTCGGATGACGCGGTCTCAGTTGGACCGGACGCTCCTGCTGTGGATCCTGCCGCTGTGTGTCGCGCCCCCGATGTTCAGCCGCGACGTCTACTCGTATCTCGCGCAGAGCGAGATCACCGCCCGCGGACTCGATCCCTATGCGATCGGTCCCGCTGGGGCCCTCGGCGTCGACAACGTACTCACTCGTACGGTGCCGAACATCTGGCGCGACACCCCAGCACCCTACGGCCCACTGTTTCTCTGGATGGGTAAAGGAATCACCTGGTTGACCGGAGAGAACATCGTCGCCGGCATCTTCTTTCATCGCCTGCTCGCCCTCGCCGGGGTCGCCCTGATCGTGTGGGCGCTTCCCCGCCTGGCACGTCGGTGTGGTGTCGCCTCGGTCAGCGCGCTGTGGCTCGGCGCCGCCAACCCCCTCCTGCTCTTTCACCTCGTGGCAGGTATTCACAACGAGGCGTTGATGATCGGACTGATGCTGGCGGGTACTGAGCTGGGTCTACGTGCAATAGGGTCCGCGAAGCCGCTGCATGGAAAGCCGTTGCTGCTCTTGATAGCCGGTGCCGGACTCATCGCGTTGTCGTCGACGGTGAAGATTCCGTCGTTGATCGCCCTCGGTTTCGTCGGAATGGCGCTTGCCAGGAGATGGGGTGGGACGCCGCGGGCGGTCCTGTCGTCCGCGGCGCTGCTCGGTGCCGTCGCCATCGTGATCATCGGCGGGGTCAGCGTCGTCAGTGGGTTGGGCTTCGGGTGGATCAATACACTCGGTACGGCGGGTGTCGTGCGGAGCTGGATGTCGATACCGACGATCCTGGGCCTCGGTACCGGTTTCGCCGGGGTTCTGCTCGGGCTGGGTGACCACACGACTGCTGTGCTCGGTCTCACGCGTCCGATTGCCGCCGTCGTCGCCGGGTTCGTCGCGCTGCGCATGTTGGTCGCGGTACTGAAGGGACGTCTGCATCCGGTCGGAGCCCTCGGGGTGACTCTGGGTGCGGTGGTACTGCTGTTCCCGGTGGTCCAGCCCTGGTACCTGCTATGGGCAGTCACCCCACTCGCGGCGTGGGCGACGACTCGCGCTTTCCGCGGACCGGCCATCGCCTTCTCCTCGATCGTGAGTGTCATCCTGATGCCGAACGGCAGCGAGTACCAGCCGTTCCAGATCGTTCAAGCGGCGGTGATGACCATCTTGACCATTGGAATTCTGTTTCTGCTTACCCGCTCCAGTCTGCCGTGGCGCGGCACGACCGGACCACCGGTGCCGGGCCGCGCGGGCGAGGAATACGCTGGTTCCTCGTGATCGCCGGTGCGCAGAGAAGAAGCGGGGCGTCGAAGTCGGCGCAGCCCGCAGTGCAGTTGACCGACGTACGAAAGACGTACGACGGCGTGGCGGCGGTCGATGGCCTCCGACTCGAGGTCGGTCAAGCGCAGGTACTGGCGCTGCTCGGCCCGAACGGCGCAGGCAAGACCACCACGGTGGAGATGTGCGAAGGATTCGTCACTCCGGACTCGGGCACCGTTCGCGTACTGGGTCTCGATCCTGTCGGTCAATCCTCACAGCTACGCCCGCGCATCGGCGTCATGCTGCAGGGCGGTGGCGCCTATCCGGGGGCGAAAGCCGGTGAGATGCTCCGACTCGTCGCGTCGTACTCGGCCGACCCCCTCGACCCCGACTGGCTTCTCGATTGTCTTGGCTTGGAACACGCCGTCAAGACCCCGTATCGACGTCTGTCCGGCGGGCAGCAGCAGCGACTGGCATTGGCATGCGCCATAGTCGGCCGTCCCGAACTCGTCTTCCTCGACGAGCCGACCGCAGGGCTCGACGCGCAGGCACGGTTGCTGGTGTGGGAGTTGATCGACGCACTTCGCCGCGACGGCGTCAGCGTCCTCATCACGACACACTTGATGGACGAAGCAGAGCAACTCGCCGACGAATTGGTCATCATCGATCACGGCAAGATCGTCGCCTCCGGGACCGCGTCCGAGCTGACCAAACAGGGCGCCGAGGGTCGGTTGCGATTCAGCGCCCCTCCGCGTCTCGAGCTGTCGCTGCTCGATGCGGCTCTGCCTCCCGGTTACCACCCGACCGAAGAGACACCTGGTTCATATGTGATCGAAGGCGTCATCGAGCCGCCGATCCTGGTCACGGTCACGTCGTGGTGCGCCGAACAAGACGTCCTTGCCACCGAACTCCAGGTCGATCAACGGCGCCTGGAAGACGTATTTCTGGAATTGACCGGCAGGGAGCTGAGACGATGACGGCGCGCAGAGATGTCCGGGTGGCCGACAATCGCTTCGAAGTCGGGCTCTTCGCCCCGAAACCGCAGCCCAGTTCGCCGATGGTCATGTTGACGGCGCAATCGCTCCTCGAATTGAAGCTGTTGCTGCGAAACGGTGAACAACTGCTGCTCACCATGTTCATTCCGATCACCCTTCTGGTCGGGCTGACTCTGCTCCCGCTCGGCGCGATGGGAACCGAACCGGTCAACCAGGTCGTTCCCGCAGTGATGATGGTGGCCGTCATGTCGACGGCCTTCACCGGCCAAGCCATCGCAGTAGGTTTCGACCGCCGCTACGGTGCGCTCAAACGCCTGGGTGCGACGCCGTTGCCCAAGTGGGGAATCATCGGGGGCAAGGCTGCCGCCGTACTGTTGGTCGTCGTCCTGCAGTCGGTCGTGCTGGGCTCGATCGGACTTGCACTCGGATGGCGACCCGCCCCAGCCGGGCTACTTCTCGGTGCAGTGGTGATAGCGCTCGGGACCGTGACGTTCGCGACGATGGGCCTGCTGCTCGGCGGGACTCTGCGAGCCGAGATCGTTCTCGCGCTCGCCAACATTCTCTGGTTCGTCATGCTGGGAATAGGCTCACTCGTCGTACTGGCCGAGGACCTCCCTACCGCGCTGCACACCATCGCGCGAGTTGTGCCGTCCGGCGCTCTCGCCGAAGCGCTCGGTCAAGCCGTCACCGGCTCGCTGGACTGGTTCGGGATAGCCGTCCTCACCGGGTGGGCGCTGCTGTGCGGCTGGCTCGCGGTACGCACCTTCCGGTTCACCTGAGCAGGCCGACGGGGTCAACGACAGCCTGTAGTTGACCGCCGTTTACCATCGTCACGTGCTGTATCGAGTGTTCCTGCGTCTTGTCGACCGATTGCCACTGCCGTCGTTGCGGGTGCAGAAGATCCTGGCGTTCATCGTCATCCTCACCCAGGGTGGGATAGCTGTGACCGGCGCGATCGTGCGCGTCACCGCGTCCGGTCTCGGATGTCCGACGTGGCCGCAGTGCTTTCCCGGCAGCTTCACACCCGTCGGTGTCTCCGAAGTTCCGGTCCTGCACCAGGCCGTCGAATTCGGCAATCGGCTACTCACGTTCGTGGTCGTACTCGCGGCCGCGGCCGTCGTGCTCGCGGTCACTCGCGCACGCCGTCGCCGCGGGGTCCTCGTCTTCGCATGGCTGATGCCACTCGGAACCGTCGTGCAAGCCATTCTCGGTGGAGTCACCGTGCTCACCGGCCTGCTGTGGTGGACCGTCGCGATCCACTTCGTCGCATCGATGGCGATGGTGTGGTTGGCGACGCTGCTGTACTTCAAGATCGGTGAACGCGATTCCGACTCGCTGGTGACGAAGACGGTTCCCGAACCTCTGCGACTTCTCACCGGGTTGTCTGGAATTCTGCTCGCCGGTGTTCTCATCGCAGGCACGATGGTCACGGGGGCCGGCCCGCATGCGGGAGACAAGAGCATCGACGAACCCGTCCCCCGCTTCCAGGTGGAGGTAGTGACGCTCGTGCACCTGCACTCACAACTCCTGGTGGGCTATCTCGCGCTGCTGGTCGGCCTCGGATTCGCTCTCTACGCAGTCGGGGCTCCGGAGATGGTCAAGAAACGCTTGAAGATAGTCGTCGCGATCGTGCTCGCGCAGGCGCTCATCGGAATCGTTCAGTATCTGACCGACGTGCCTGCCGCACTCGTTGCCGTGCATGTGGCGGGAGCAGGAGCATGCACCGCCGCAACGGCAGCCGTATGGGCTGCATGCCGAGTGCGGACGCCAAGTGTGGAGCCGAGCACTGTATGACGGAGGAGAGGTAGCCGGTCTCCCCCTCAGACGACCGACTACCTCTCCATATGTTTCGACGCAACGAACCGTCGAATGGTTCCGGCGAGTGCCGAATTTTTTTCGAGCTCTATTCCATGGCTGCGTTACGCGCTTTGGGGAAGCGAGTCTGTCGAGCAACCCACCCGGCCATCTTGCGGTAGTGCCCGCGAGCAGGATTGACCGAACTGACCAGTTCGCGATCCCATTCGGACTCGGTGAGTCCGTCGACCGCGTCGACGAGTGCGTGGGCGATGTCGTTGTTCTCCACGACCTGATCACCGAGAACGCCGTCGGCACCGACGAGGGTCACCCGGGTGCCTACACGGCCGATCGGCTGGATGACCACGTTGCCGGTACCACCGTGTTCGCCGACGAAGGCCTTGATCGCGGAAAGCGCATGGGGCGGAACCTTCACCTTTGTGTCGGTACCCGCGTCCGTGTCCGATGTCGTGTTCTCTGCTTCGGTCGCCATACCTGAAGAGGATACCCGCCGGTAACTTCGGCCGCGCCATTACCTGCCATTGCGACCCGTGTAGAACGGGAGCATGCGCGCAGTGGAGATTCGCGAACACGGTGGCCCCGAGGTGATGACTACGGTCGACCTTCCAGAGCCGGTCCCCGGGCCAGGAGAACTGCTCGTCCGGGTCGAGGCGGCAGGAGTCAACTTCATCGACACGTACTTCCGCAGTGGGTTGTACAGCCGTGCACTCCCCTACGTGCCGGGTGACGAGGGATGCGGCGTCGTGGAGCATGTCGGCGCCGAGGTGAGTGAGTTCTTCGTAGGCCAGCGCGTCGCCTGGGCGAGCGCCCCGGGCAGCTATGCCGAGCAAGTTCTGGTCCCTGCGCGCGGCGCCGTGGCAGTGCCCGAAGGTGTGCCGGCCGACCAGGCCGCGTCGACGCTGCTACAGGGCATGACCGCGCACTACCTGATCCGGTCCACTTACCCTGCTCGGTCCGGTGAGACGGTCCTCGTCCATGCCGGCGCGGGTGGCGTCGGGCTGATCTTGACCCAGCTTGCGGTCGCTCGGGGTGTCCGGGTGATCAGCACCGTGTCCACGGACGAGAAGGAGCAACTCTCGCGCACCGCAGGCGCATCCGATGTAGTGCGGTACGACGACGACATTCCCGCGCGGGTCCGCGAACTCACCGAGGGTCAGGGCGTCCACGCGGTCTACGACGGCGTCGGGGCCGCGACATTCGAGCAGAGCCTGGCGTCGCTGCGTATTCGCGGAACACTTGCCCTGTTCGGAGCTGCGAGTGGTCCGGTGCCGCCGTTCGACCCGCAGCGACTCAACTCGGCAGGTTCGCTCTTCCTGACGCGCCCTACACTTGCCCACCACGTTCGTGACCGAAGTGAACTGGAATGGCGTGCGGGTGAGGTGTTCAAGGCGGTGTCCGACGGTGCGCTCGACATCCGAGTCGGCGCACGCTATCCGCTGTCGAAAGCCACTGCTGCGCACGAGGACCTCGAAGGGCGTCGTACGACCGGATCCATCGTGCTGATCCCGTGATTCCCGGGTATCGGCCTCAGGTCAGTAGCTGAGCGAGGGTGTCCCAGCCGAGGACGGAATCGACTGCAAGACCGCAGAACACCAGCGCCAGGTATTCGTTGGACAGAATGAACAGCTTGAGGGGTTTGACCGGGGTCCCGGCCCGCACCCCCGCATAGAGTCGATGCGCCACGACGAGGAACCAGACTCCAGACGCCAGTGCCACGACGGCGTAGATCACACCCGATCCAGGAGCCAGTGCAAGAGTGGCGGCGACCGTGGCCCATGCGTACACCACGATGTGCTTGGTGACCTTGGTCTCTGACGCCACCGCAGGCAGCATCGGCACATTCGCCGCCTGGTAGTCCTCCTTGTACCGGAGCATGAGAGCCCAGGTATGAGGTGGGGTCCACAGGAAGATGACCATGAACATCACCAGGGCCTGCCAGCCGATCGTCCCGGTCACCGCGGACCAGCCGATCATCACCGGCATGCAGCCGGCCGCACCGCCCCACACCACGTTCTGCGAGGTTCGACGCTTGAGAACGAGCGTGTAGACGAAGATGTAGAAGCAGATGGTGACAACGGCGAGGATTCCACTCAGCAGGTTCGTGGTGGTCCACAGCCAGAAGAACGACACGACGCCGAGCGTCACACCGAACACGAACGCGTGGGAGACGGGCATCGCTCCGCGTGCGAGCGGTCGTTTGGCGGTGCGCGCCATCACTTTGTCGATGTCTGCGTCCGCGACCATGTTGAGGCAATTCGCGCTTGCCGCAGCGAGCATGCCGCCGAACAGCGTCGTAAGGATGAGACCGGGCTGCACCTGACCGCGATCGGCCAACAGCATCGCCGGGATGGTCGTGACGAGCAGAAGTTCGATGACTCGCGGCTTGGTCAAAGCGACATAGGCCATGATCAGGGCCAGCGCCCGACGAGGCGCAGACTTCACCTGCGCGCCCTCGTCGCTGAAGTCCTCGACCTCGTGGTCGTCGGGATGACCGGAGCCGCCTGCGAATCCGTGGCCGCCCGGCTGCTGCCCAATTCGCACTACGTCTCCTTGCACGGGCTCGAAACACACATGATCTTCCGCGCGCACTTCTCCACCGTCGATCGGTGCGGCGCGCACTACTACAGGCGATGGTAGACGCCGAGTACCCCGTCTCCAATTCTCAGGGCACCCAAACCGCGTTGCAGGCGCCTGATAGGGGGATGGCACGACAGCAAGCGCGCGCGGAACTAGGCTGGTAGCGGACGCGAATGATCTACATCGCGATCGGTCGCGTTACGGCCACACTCGTACCAATGTCAGGAGATCTCTGCTCGTGTCGATCACAGACGATATTGACGTCCTCACCACGGCGCACCACCCCAGCGACTGGACGGACCTGGACACCAGGGCGGTCGACACCGTCAGAGTCCTCGCTGCGGATGCGGTACAGAAGGTCGGCAACGGTCACCCCGGCACTGCAATGAGCCTGGCACCGCTCGCCTACACACTCTCTCAGCGCACGATGCGTCACGATCCGACCGACACCACCTGGATCGGTCGCGACCGCTTCGTTCTCTCGTGCGGTCACTCGAGCCTGACCCTGTACCTGCAGTTGTACTTGGGCGGCTTCGGACTCGAACTGATCGACATCGAGTCGCTGCGCACCTACAAGTCGAAGACTCCCGGCCACCCCGAGTTCCGCCACACCGACGGCGTCGAGATCACCACAGGCCCTCTCGGCCAGGGATTGGCTTCGGCAGTCGGCATGGCGATGGCATCGCGGCGTGAGCGTGGACTGTTCGATCCCGAGCCCGCACTCGGAGACAGCCCGTTCGACCACTTCATCTATGTCATCGCCTCGGACGGCGACATCGAAGAGGGCATCACTTCCGAGGCCTCGTCACTGGCCGGAACGCAGCAGCTCGGCAACCTGATCCTGTTCTACGACGACAACAAGATCTCGATCGAGCACTCGACCGACATCGCGCTGTCGGAGAACACGGCCGCTCGATACGAGGCGTACGGCTGGCACGTTCAGGTAGTCGAAGGCGGGGAGAACGTCACCGCGATCGAGGCAGCCATCGAGGCAGCCAAGGCCGTCACTGACAAGCCGTCGATCATCGTTCTGCGCACCATCATCGGGTTCCCTGCACCGACCATGATGAACACCGGTGCAGTACACGGCGCCGCACTCGGCGACGAGGAGATCGAGAAGGTCAAGAAGGCCCTCGGATTCGACCCGGAGAAGAAGTTCGAGGTCACCGACGAGGTCATTGCGCACACCCGGGCGCTTACCGAGCGTGGACGCAAGGCACACGCAGAGTGGAACACCGAATTCGACGCTTGGGCCGCACGCGAGCCCGAGCGCAAGCAGCTTCTCGATCGCCTGACCTCCGGAGACCTTCCCGAGGGCTGGACCGACGTCCTCCCGACCTGGGAACCAGGCAGCAAAGCCATCGCAACCCGCGCGGCGTCCGGTGAGGTCCTCAATGCCGTCGGACCCGTTCTGCCCGAGCTGTGGGGCGGATCCGCCGACCTCGCCGGTTCCAACAACACCACGATCAAGGGCGCCAAGTCGTTCGGTCCCACGTCGATCTCCACCGACGACTGGGATGCCGAGCCCTACGGCCGCACGCTGCACTTCGGCATCCGCGAGCACGCGATGGGCGCGATCCTGTCCGGCATCGTCATGCACGGACCCACCCGCGCCTACGGCGGCACGTTCATGCAGTTCAGCGACTACATGCGTCCGGCAGTTCGGCTGGCGTCGTTGATGGACATCGATCCCATCTACGTCTGGACTCACGACTCCATCGGACTCGGTGAGGACGGTCCGACGCACCAGCCGGTCGAGCACCTCGCCGCGCTGCGCGCCATCCCGAATCTGTCGGTGGTTCGCCCGGGTGACGCCAACGAGACCGCGTACGCGTGGCAGTCGGTTCTTGCCCGATCCAGCAGCAGCGGTCCTGTCGGTTTGGCCCTGACGCGTCAGGGCATCCCCATTCTGGAGGGAACGAGCTACGAGGGTGTGTCGAAGGGTGGCTACATCCTCTCCGAGTCCTCCAAGGCAGCGCCCGATGTCGTGCTCATCGGCACCGGGTCCGAACTGCAGTACGCCGTCGAAGCGCAGAAGCAGCTCGAGGCACAGGGAATTGCTGCACGTGTCGTCTCGATGCCGTGCGTGGAATGGTTCGAAAGCCAGGATCAGAACTACCGCGACCAGGTCATCCCGCCGACCGTCAAGGCTCGTGTGTCGATCGAAGCCGGCATCGCGATGCCGTGGTGGAAGATCGTCGGCGGCTTCGGCGAGATCATCTCCCTCGAGCACTACGGCGAATCCGCAGATGCCAAGACGCTC
>NZ_LVCV01000021.1 GCF_001647195.1 Rhodococcus sp. EPR-157
CGCGGCGCTGACGTGGACGCCACGATCCGGACCGTCACGACCGACGACGTACGCAACGCGTGCGACATCTTCACTCCGGTCTTCCAGTCGTCGGCAGGTGTCGACGGCCGCGTCTCGATCGAGGTCGATCCGCGTCTGGCTCACGACACCGAAAAGACGATCGCTCAGGCAATCGAACTGTGGAAGATCGTCGACCGTCCCAACGTGCTGATCAAGATCCCTGCCACCGAGGCGGGCATCCCGGCGATCGCGAAGGTCATCGGCGAGGGCATCAGCGTCAACGTCACGTTGATCTTCTCCGTCGAGCGCTACGAGGCCGTCATCGGCGCGTACCTGGACGGTCTCGAAGCTGCTCGGGCAGCCGGGCACGACCTCGACAAGATTCACTCCGTCGCGTCGTTCTTCGTCTCGCGTGTCGACACCGAAATCGACGCACGGCTCGACAAGATCGGCACCCCCGACGCCGAAGCACTCAAGGGCAAGGCCGCACTGGCCAACGCACGGCTGGCGTACGTCGCTTACCAGCAGACATTCGAGGTCGGGCCCCGCTTCCACGAACTCGCCGGCTCCGGTGGACGCCCCCAGCGTCCGCTCTGGGCATCGACGGGCGTGAAGAACCCGGCATACCCGGACACGCTGTACGTCACCGAGCTGGTGTCCCCCAACACCGTCAACACGATGCCGGAAAAGACACTCGACGCCGTCGCCGACCACGGCGACGTCACCGGCGACACCATCTCGGGCAAGGGCGTCGAGTCCCAGGACGTCTTCGACAAGCTCTCGGCGATCGGCATCGATATCACCGATGTCTTCCTCACTCTCGAGAACGAGGGCGTCGAGAAGTTCGAGGCATCGTGGAGCGAACTGCTGGAGGCCACTGGCGAGCAGCTTCGTCAAGCGGGCCAGAAGAGCTGATACGTGAGCGCCGCAGACTCGAACCTCAAGGATCAGGCGGAGTGGCACAACCCGCTCCGCGACCCTCGTGACAAGCGTCTACCTCGAATTGCCGGACCGTGCAGTCTGGTGATTTTCGGTGTCACAGGCGATCTGGCACGAAAGAAGCTCATGCCTGCGGTGTACGACCTGGCGAACCGGGGGCTTCTACCCCCCGGTTTCGCCCTGGTCGGATTCGCCCGTCGGGAGTGGGCAGATCAGGATTTCGCCAAGATCGTGCACGATTCGGTGCGGGATCACGCGCGCACTCCCTTCAGTGAGGAAGTGTGGGACACCCTCGCCGAGGGATTCCGGTTCGTACAGGGATCGTTCGACGATGATGCCGCCTTCGATACGCTCGCCGCCACGCTCGCCGAGCTGGACTCCACCCGCGGCACCGGCGGCAACCACGCATTCTATTTGTCCATTCCGCCTGGCGCTTTTCCTGTTGTGCTGGAACAGCTTTCACGTTCCGGGCTGGCGCAGAGCGTAGACGACAAGTGGCGACGAGTTGTGATCGAGAAGCCATTCGGCCATGACCTGGCCAGCGCCAAGGAACTCAATGCCGTGGTGAACCGGGTGTTCCCGGAGGACCGGGTGTTCCGGATCGACCACTACCTCGGCAAAGAGACCGTTCAGAACATCCTGGCGTTGCGGTTCGCCAATCAGCTCTTCGATCCGATCTGGAACGCGCACTACGTCGACCATGTCCAGATCACGATGGCCGAGGACATCGGATTGGGCGGTCGTGCAGGCTATTACGACGGCATCGGCGCCGCACGCGACGTCATCCAGAATCACCTGTTGCAGCTTCTGGCGATTACCGCGATGGAAGAACCCGTCAGCTTCAGCCCGTCCGAGCTTCAGTCGGAGAAGATCAAGGTTCTCTCGGCCACCAAACTGGCCGAACCGTTGGATCAGACGTCAGCGCGCGGTCAGTATGCAGCCGGTTGGCAGGGAAGCCAGAAGGTGAAGGGGCTCAAGGAGGAAGAAGGATTCGACTCCGAGTCCAACACCGAGACCTATGCGGCCATCACGCTCGAGGTGGACACTCGCCGGTGGGGCGGGGTGCCGTTCTACCTCCGGACAGGCAAGGCGCTCGGGCGTCGTGTCACCGAAATCGCCATGGTCTTCAAGCGGGCACCGCACCTGCCGTTCGACGCCACGATGACCGAGGAACTGGGCCAGAATGCTCTCGTCATCAGGGTTCAGCCCGACGAGGGCGTCACCATGCGGTTCGGTTCCAAGGTGCCGGGCTCGAGCATGCAGGTGCGTGACGTCAGCATGGACTTCAGCTACGGACAAGCGTTCACCGAATCCTCGCCCGAGGCCTACGAACGCTTGATCCTCGACGTCCTGCTCGGTGAACCATCACTGTTCCCGGTCAACGCCGAGGTCGAACTGTCGTGGAAGATCCTTGACCCGATCCTCGAATTCTGGGCTTCGGGCGGCACCGCCGAGCCCTACGAGGCCGGAACATGGGGTCCGTCGTCGGGCGACGAAATGATGGAACGCACCGGACGAGAATGGAGAAGGCCGTGATTGTCGACATTCCCGCCACCACGACGGCCGAGGTCGGCAAACAGCTGGTCGAACTGCGCGAGTCCGGGGGTGCCGTCACCATCGGGCGCGTCCTCACGCTCATCGTGGCCAGCCGAGATTCTGGCAAGGCGGAACGCGCCATCGCTGCGGCCAACGAGGCGAGTCGCGAACACCCCTGCAGGGTCATCGTGCTGATGCACGGTGACAGGTCCGCAGAGTCCAGTCTCGATGCGCAGATTCGAGTCGGCGGCGACGCGGGCGCATCCGAGGTTGTGGTACTGCGCCTCAATGGCGAGCTGGCAAATCACGAACACAGTGTCGTGATTCCATTTCTTCTGCCGGATACGCCCATCGTTGCGTGGTGGCCGGACGAGGCCCCCGCGGTTCCAGCCAAGGACCCATTGGGGCGCCTCGCCATTCGTCGAATCACCGATGCGACGAACGCGCCTGATACCACTGCGGCGATCAAGAGTCGCCTGTCGAGCTACAACGACGGCGACACCGACCTGTCGTGGAGCCGAATCACGTACTGGCGCGGTCTTCTGGCGACCGCGCTCGATCAGGCTCCGCACGAGAAGGTCGTGTCCGCAACGGTATCCGGCCTCAGCGAGGAGCCAGCTCTGGACATCCTCGCCGGTTGGCTTGCAGCGAAGCTCGGAATCGAAGTCCATCGTCGAACCGGCGAACTTCGGGTGGAACTGCAGCGCGAAACCACGAGTATCTCGATCACTCGTCCACAGACCGGTAAGACCGCGACGCTGCGTCGTACCGGTCAACCGGACGCCGAAGTAGCTCTGGCGCGGCGTGAGACGCGTGAATGCCTCGCCGAGGAGTTGCGTCGTCTCGACACGGACGAGATCTAAGAGCTGGCACTGAACGGACTG
>NZ_LVCV01000022.1 GCF_001647195.1 Rhodococcus sp. EPR-157
CAACGAGGTCCAAGCGTCGAAGGCGCTGCTCGATCACGTCGACGTGCATCCGGATCATGTCTTTCGGATGGCCGCGTCCGATGGCCCGCACGGAAGTGATCCTGAGGTGGCTGCGGCGACCTACGCACAGATCCTTGGGTCACGTTCTGGCGGCGAGCACACCCCCGAGTTCGACATTCACCTCCTCGGAATGGGAGGTGAAGGCCACATCAATTCGCTGTTCCCACATACGGATGCAGTGCGTGAGCAGCACCGATACGTGGTCGCGGTCGAGGACTCCCCCAAGCCACCTCCGGTTCGAATCACGTTGACGCTCCCCGCCGTACGTCGGGCGCAACACGTGTGGTTGCTCGTGTCGGGAGCGAACAAAGCCGAAGCCGTTGCCGCAGCGGTTGGTGGGGCCGATTCGGACGATGTTCCGTCGGCCGGCGCCGTCGGGTCCGAATCGACAGTGTGGTTCTTGGACACAGCAGCTGCATCGGGACTCGACAAGCAGTAGTACTCCGCTAATTGGGTTCCGCGCCGTCGGTGTCTCTTCTCTGCTGTTCTGCGTCCTCACTATCGCAGCATTCTTCGTGCGCGGTGTTCGACCTGACGAACCGCCTACCCTGCCCGCGGTAGGCGGTTCCGTCGCGCCATCTCTGCGCGCTGTTGCTGCATTGCCTCATACTTCTTTGGACGCGACCGGGCACCGTCCGGTTCCACCTACCCGGAGAGTCGCTCTAGCCGCTGTTCCGAAGCGCCGTCGCAAGGCCATTCATCGTGAGCAGAATTCCACGCTTGACGCGCTCGTCGTCGTCGCCTGCGCGGTAGCGCCGAAGCATCTCGACCTGCATCTGATTGAGCGGCTCGAGGTACGGGAACCTGTTGTGCACGGATCGTTCGAGCGAGGAGTTGTCCTCGAGCAGCCGGGAGTACCCGGTGATCTTCAGGTACATGTCGATGGTCTGGGCGTGTTCGGCCTCGATCATTCCGAAGATTCGACGGCGTAGCTCCTCGTCCGGAACGAGTTCGGCGTACCGAGCGGCGATTCCGAGATCCGACTTCGCCATCACCTGCGCGAGATTGGACAACACAGTCTGGAAGAACGGCCACTTCCGATACAGGTCGGTCAACACTGCCAACTTGGATTCGTCGCCATCGACCCACTCCGAGAACGCAGATCCGGTGCCGTACCAGCCCGGCAGCATCACGCGGCATTGACTCCACGACATCACCCACGGAATAGCGCGAAGGTCGTACACCGAATTCGTCGGCTTACGCGAGGCGGGCCTGCTTCCGATATTCAACTCCCCCACCTCGGCAACAGGGGTGGACGTCCGGAAGTACTCGACGAAACCAGGTTCCTCGTGAACCAGACGGCCGTATGCCGCGCGTGCTTTGGCCGCCAGGTCGTCGAGGACCTCGTAGGCCGGTTCGGCTCCGTCGCCGAGACCTTCGACGTCCAGAAGTGTCGACTCCAATGTGCCCGCGACGAGCGATTCCAGGTTTCGACGGGCCATGGACGGCTCGGCGTACTTGGCCGCAATGATCTCGCCCTGCTCGGTAAGCCGGAGCGAACCCTGCACGACGCCAGGAGGCTGCGCGAGGATGGCGTCGTAACTCGGTCCACCGCCGCGACCGACCGTACCGCCGCGACCGTGGAAAAGCCGCAACCTGATTCCGGTCTTGCGGGAAGCCTCCAGTAGGTCGAGTTCGGCACGATAGAGCGCCCAGTTGGCCGCGAGGTAGCCACCGTCCTTGTTGGAGTCGGAATAGCCGAGCATGACCTCTTGGTTCATGCCGCGGCCTGCGACCAACGCGCGGTAGACGGGAACATCGAGCGTGGCCACGAGAGTGGCAGCACCTTGCTGTAGATCCTCGATGGTTTCGAAGAGTGGGACGACGCCGACCGTCGACACCGGTGCCGTTCCATCGACGCCGGGATCGAAAATTCCCGCTTCTTTGAGCAGCAGCGCGGCCTCGAGCATGTCACTCACCGACTGGCACATGCTGATGATGTAGTTCTGAATCGTGTCGGGACCCAGGTGGTCGATCGCTTCCTTCGCCGCGCGCACGATGCCCAGTTCCTTGGCAGCGAGTTCGCTCAGCTCCGCGGTCGGGCCGACGAGCGGTCGACGAGTCGTGAGTTCACGGGAGAGGACAGCGACACGCTCATCCTCCTCCAACGACAGATAGTCGGGGTGCACGCCCGCCCACGCCAGCAGCTCCGCTACCACTTCCTCGTGTGTTTCCGAGTTCTGTCGCATGTCCAAGGCCTGCAGGTGGAATCCGAACGTTTCCACCGATCGGCGAAGTGACTGAAGCCGGTCGTCGGCGATCAGCGCGTCACCGTCGGCACGCAACGCACGGTCGATCGTGTCGAGATCATCGAGCACGTCCTGGGGCGTGGCGTAGGGAGTCGAGCCCAGGTCCAGTCCCGCGACGGGCACCGAATCGAGGACCTTCACCGCCGTCGCGGTGAGCCTGGCACGAATACCGCGCACAGCCACCCGATACGGCTCGTCGTTGCGCTGATCCTCTGGATCGCCCGATTTTGCTGCGAGAGTTGCCAATTCGTCGGTGACCGATACCAGGCGAGCAGACATCGACAGTTCTTTCTCCAGCGCGACCAGTTCATCGAGATAGCGCGAGAAGGCGGCAAAGCCTGCCTGATGGGTTGCAGTGTGTACAACGTCGGCGGTGACGTTGGGGTTGCCGTCGCGGTCACCACCGATCCACGAGCCGGGCCGCAGGATCGGCCGAGGAAGGAGATCGTCGTCCGGCCATCGCTGCCTCAGCGCCTCCCTGACATCGGCGTTGAGTGCCGGAATGACATCGAACAGCGAGGACTCGAAATAGCGGAGTCCAACCTCGATCTCATCCTGAATACGCAGGCGCGACAGCCTGATCAACGCGGTCTCCCACAACGTCAAGACCTGACGGCGAATCGACGCATCGATGACAGCAAGCTCTTTCGCGACCCGAGGACCACCCGCCGAGGGCATTGTGGTTGCGACCTCGCGCCTGCGCATGAGTTCGGTGATCTTGGACTGCACCTCGAACACCGTGCGACGGCGAGTCTCGGTCGGATGAGCCGTGATAACCGGGGCGACAAGCGAATCGGTCAGCGCTTCGGCGACCTGCGCCCTGGTCAGATGGGCGGCGTCGAGCTTGTTCCAGGTGGCGTCGAGACTGCTGTCCTGAGGCGGATCCTCGCGATCGAGATGGATGGCACGACGACGCTCACGGTGAAGATCCTCGGCAAGATTCGCGAGGAGGGAGAAATGACTGAAGGCTCGAATCAGCGGGATGGCCCGAGCCACTTCGACATCGGAGTAGATGCCGAGGGAATCGTGACGTCCGACCTCGGAACGTCGAACGGCAAAGGATTCGACACGAGCACGTTCGACAAGTTCGAAGACGTCGTCGCCCTCGTGTTCACGAATGATCTCGCCGAGAATTCCGCCGAGATAGCGGATGTCTTCCCGTAGCGGTTCGGTCAACTCGCGGCCATGCGCCGTGGGGGTGACGAACGCCGGAGATCCGGCCGACTCGAAGGGGGTTTCGCTCATGAAACGATTATCGTGCACGCGAACCCCGGATGCAGTCCGAGGGAGATCAGGAGAACTTGATCTCGAGACCGATTCCGAGAATCGCGATTAGCCAGACTATGCCAGTGAAGATGGTCAGCCGATCGAGGTTCTTCTCGACGACGGTAGAGCTCGACAGCGAAGATTGAACACCACCACCGAACAGACTGGACAGACCGCCGCCCTTACCCCGGTGCAGCAGCACCAGCAGAATGAGCGTCAGGCTGGTGACAACCAGCAAAATATCCAGGAACAGATCCATATCCGCCTCACATCGATTCAGCTCATAACCCACCACAGCCTACCTGCCGGGCGCACGCTGCCGTGCCACGCCCCTCACGGGCACGCGACACGGCAGCGTCGAGCTACTTCCGGCTTCTACCGATCAGGGCAGTGGCCCACCGGCGGCGATAGCCGACAGCGTGGCGAACTCGTCCGCCTTGAGCGAGGCGCCACCGACAAGGGCACCGTCGACGTCCGGCTGGCCGACGATTTCTCCGACGTTCTTGGCGTTGACCGAGCCGCCGTAGAGAACACGAACACCCGCGGCGACCTCAGCGGAGGCGAGGGTCTTCAGTTCTTCACGAATCGCCGAGCACACTTCCTGTGCGTCCGACGCGCTTGCGACCCGTCCGGTGCCGATTGCCCACACGGGTTCGTACGCAATGACGACCTTCGAGATCTCATCGGCGGACAATCCTGCCAACGATCCACGGAGCTGCGTCACGTTGTAGGACACGTGCTCACCGGCCTCGCGGATGTTGAGGCCCTCACCGATGCACACGATGGGGGTCAACCCGTGCTTCAACGCAGCCTTGGTCTTTGCCAGTACGGCCGCGTCGTCCTCGCTGTGCAACGTACGACGCTCGGAGTGTCCGACCACGACGAAGGTGCAGCCGAGCTTGGCCAGCATCGCGCCGCTGATCTCGCCGGTGTACGCGCCCGAATCGTGGGCCGACACGTCCTGCGCGCCGAAGGTGAGCAGAAGCTTGTCGCCCTCGATCAGCGTCTGCACGCTACGGATATCGGTGAACGGCGGGATGACCGTCACGTCCACCTTGTCGAAGTACTTCGCCGGGAGCGAGAAGGCGATCTTCTGCACCAGCGAAATTGCCTCGAGGTGATTCAGATTCATCTTCCAGTTGCCTGCGATGAGCGGCTTACGTGCCATGGTGGTTCAGCCTTCCAATGCCGCGAGACCGGGAAGCTGCTTGCCCTCGAGGTACTCGAGCGACGCGCCTCCTCCGGTCGAGATGTGCGAGAAACCGTCGTCCGGCAGTCCGAGCGCCCGGACGGCTGCGGCGGAATCGCCACCTCCGACGACACTGAAGGCGCCCTTCTCCGTTGCGCCGACGATCGACTCCGCGATGCCTTTGGTTCCGGCTGCGAACTTCTCGAACTCGAACACGCCGGCTGGGCCGTTCCAGAAGATCGTCTTGGCGTTGGAGAGCACCACACTGAATCGGCGGACCGATTCGGGTCCGATGTCCAGGCCCATCCAACCGTCGGGAATGCCCGACGCTTCGACCGTCTTTGCTTCTGCGTCCGCGGCGAACTTGTCGCCGACGACGATGTCCACCGGCAAGTGGATAACGTCGCCGAACCGCTCCAGCAGATCTTTGCAGACGTCGATCTGGTCCTCCTGCAGTAGCGAAGATCCGACCGAGTAGCCCTGCGCCGCAAGGAATGTGAAGGCCATGCCGCCGCCGATCACGAGGGTGTCGACCTTCGGAGCCAGCGCCTCGATGACGCCGAGCTTGTCCGACACCTTCGAGCCACCGAGAACCACTGCGTACGGCCGTGCCGGGTCCTCGGTGAGTTTGGCGAGCACGTCGACCTCGGTGGCCACCAGGCCGCCCGCGTAGGACGGCAGCAACTGCGCCACGTCGTACACCGACGCCTGCTTGCGATGGACGACGCCGAAGCCGTCGGACACGAATGCGCCCTCACCGTCGGTCAGTGCGACCAGCTCGGCTGCCAGCTTCGCTCGTTCCGTTTCGTCCTTGCTGGTTTCGCGAGGGTCGAATCGGATGTTCTCGAGCAGCAGCACGTCGCCGTCGGTGAGACCTTCTGCGCGGGCCTGGGCATCCTGACCGACGACATCGCCCGCCAACTGAACATGGCGTCCGAGTAGCTCGGCCAGCTTCGATGCCACCGGGGCGAGTGAGTACTTCGCATCCGGCTTGCCGTCCGGACGGCCCAGATGTGCGGTGACGATCAGCTTGGCGCCCGCGTCGAGCAACGCGTTCAGCGTGGGGAGCGACGCAACGATCCGACCGGGATCGGTGATGACACCGTTCTCGATCGGTACGTTGAAGTCCGAGCGCACGAGCACCGCGCGACCGGATACGCCTGCGTCGATCAAGTCCTGCAGAGTCTTGACTGCCATGTGATCAGAGAGACTTTCCGACGAGTCCGATGAGATCGGCGAGGCGGTTGGAGTAGCCCCACTCGTTGTCGTACCAGGACACGATCTTGACCTGGTCGTCGATGACCTTGGTGAGGCCTGCATCGAAGATGGACGAGTGCGGATCGGTGACGATGTCCGAGGACACGATCGGATCCTCGGTGTACTTCAGAATGCCCTTCAGCGGGCCTTCTGCAGCCGCCTTCATCGCAGCGTTGATCTCTTCGACAGACGCGGACTTCTTCAGGTTCGCTGTCAGGTCGGTAACCGAACCCGTCGGGATCGGCACCCGAAGTGCGTATCCGTCGAGCTTGCCGAGCAGCTGCGGGAGAACCAGGCCGATGGCCTTGGCTGCACCCGTTCCGGTCGGCACGACGTTGAGGGCAGCTGCACGCGCACGACGGAGGTCGCTGTGCGGGCCGTCCTGCAGATTCTGATCCTGCGTGTATGCGTGGATCGTCGTCATGAGGCCCTTGACGATGCCGAACTCGTCGTCGAGCACCTTGGCAATGGGGCCGAGGCAGTTGGTGGTGCACGAAGCGTTGGAGATGATGTTCTGGCTGCCGTCGTACTTGTCGTCGTTGACGCCCATGACGATGGTGATGTCCTCACCCTTGGCCGGAGCCGAGATGATGACCTTCTTGGCGCCGGCGTCGAGGTGTCCCTTGGCCTTTGCCGCATCGGTGAAGATACCGGTGGACTCGACGACGACGTCGACGCCCAGCTCGCCCCACGGAAGCTCGTTCAACGGTCCACGGTGCGCCAAGGCCTTGATGCGCTGATCCCCGACGACGATCGTGTCGTCACCGTCGAGCGAGACCTCGTACGGCAGACGGCCGAGGATGGAGTCGTACTTCAGCAGGTGAGCGAGCGTCGCGTTGTCGGTCAGGTCGTTGACAGCCACGATCTCGATGTCGGTGGTGCCCAGTGCTTTCTGCGCATCGACCGCCCTGAAGAAGTTACGTCCGATGCGGCCGAAGCCGTTCACGCCTACCCGGATCGTCACTGTTCGCTCCTAAGTTGTTGAACCAATTGTCGTGTTCTGCACGTAGGTACATCCCCACATGCGGTTTCCACCCTAGTGGTCAGGCTTCGGTTGCGCGCGCGTCACCCGCAACCTGGGTCAGGCCTCGTCGAGCAACTCCGAGGTGACCGCCGACTCCGTGTCCGGAATACCCGTGTCCTTCGCTTTCCGATCCGCCATCGACAACAACCGCCTGATACGTCCGGCGACTGCATCCTTCGTCATGGGGGGATCCGCAAGTTGGCCGAGCTCTTCGAGGGACGCCTGCCGGTGCTGAACTCGAAGCGAGCCTGCAGCGGCAAGATGATCGGGGACGTCGTCTCCGAGTATCAGCAGCGCCCGTTCGACCCGTGCTGCTGCTGCGACTGCGGCACGCGCAGATCGCCGCAAATTGGCGTCGTCGAAGTTGGCAAGCCGGTTCGCGGTCGCACGAACTTCTCGGCGCATGCGGCGCTCCTCCCACACCAACCGGGTGTCCTGTGCGCCCATCCGCGTCAGCAGTGCGCCGATTGCCTCACCGTCGCGCACCACCACTCGATCCGTTCCTCGCACCTCGCGAGCCTTCGCCGCTACCCCGAGACGCCGAGCCGCACCGACGAGCGCCAGGGCAGCCTCCGGACCAGGGCAGCTTATCTCGAGCGCCGAGGACCGACCGGGCTCCGTGAGCGATCCGTGCGCCAGAAAGGCGCCGCGCCACGCCGCCTCGGCGTCGCCGACCGTTCCACCGACCACCTGAGCCGGCAGACCTCGGACCGGTCGCCCACGCATGTCCAGCAACCCGGTCTGCCGCGCAAGAGCCTCGCCGTCCTTGGCGACACGCACCACGTACCGCGAACTCTTGCGCAGCCCGCCTGCACTGAGAACGTGTACGTCCGAGGAGTACCCGTACAGGTCGAATATCTCCCGGCGCAGACGTCGAGCGATCGAACCGAGGTCGACCTCTGCCTCCACCACGACTCGTCCGGCAACGATGTGAAGCCCACCGGCAAACCGCAGCAGAGCCGAGACCTCGGCTCGTCTACAACTCACCTGAGTGATGGCGAGCCTGCTGAGCTCGTCCTTCACCTCCGCTGTCATGGCCACGAAGTGATCCCCTCTCTGCGCGGCACACTCGACGCGGCATCTCCCTGTGAGGAGACGATGCTACCGAGGGCCGCAGCCAACTTTCCGAAATGATGAGCGTGAGTACCCGATTCGGCGACGTCGACGTAGACGACCTGGGCTCCCAAGCGTGCCGCCGCTCGCGCGAGATGTTCGCGTTCGCCGCCAGGGGGCACGAATGCCGAGTCGACCACCACATGGTCGACACCGAATTCGGGTGCGTGTTGGGACAGTACGTGCAGATGTCGTTCCGCGGAGAATCCAGTGGTCTCGCCGAGCTCAGGAGCAAGATTGAGGACCAGGACCTTCTGCGCCGAGGACCGAGCGAGCGCGGTCAGCAACTCCGGAACGAGAACATGGGGAATCACACTCGAGAACCACGATCCAGGTCCAAGGACCACGAGATCGGCAGCCGCGATTGCCGCTACTGCCTCCGGCGTCGCAGGTGGATCCGCCGGCAACAAACGGACGCGTCGGACCTTTCCGGGAGTCGTCGCTACCGCGACCTGCCCGCGGATGACACGGCTGACTCGCGGGTCGTCTTCCAGTCCCGACACATCCGCCTCGATGTCGAGCGGTATGGGCGCCATCGGCACCACTCGCCCGTCGATACCGAGCAACCGTGCCGCTTCGTCCAGTGCCAGCACCGTGTCCCCGAGCACTTCGGTGAGCCCAGCGAGGATCAAGTTGCCGACGGAATGGCCTGCCAGCGCGCCCGACCCGCCGAATCGGTGCTGCATCACGTCGGCCCACATCCGGGTCCGCGGCTCCTCCGAAGACAACGCCGCCAGTGCCATTCGGAGGTCACCCGGTGGAAGCATGCCGAGTTCGGCTCGGAGGCGTCCCGAGGATCCGCCGTCGTCGGCGACGGTGACGACGGCGGTCACGTCCGATGCGAGCATCCGCGCGGCGCTCAGCGTCGCGTAGAGACCGTGGCCGCCGCCCAGTGCGACAACCTTCATCCCGGTGTGTGTGGATCTCGTCATTCGCGGCCCACATCTCGGTGCAGGACCCGCACCGACAGGTCGTCGTGCCGAGCGAGCATGGCTGCCAGTGCTTCGGTCATGGCCACGCTTCGGTGCTTTCCGCCGGTACAGCCGACCGCCACGGTCATATAGCTCTTGCCCTCTCTGCGGTATCCGTCGACCGTCAGCTGCAGAAGGTGGTGATAGGTCTCCAGGTAGTCCTGGGCGCCGGCCTGACCGAGTACGTAGTCACGAACTGCGGCCTCCCGTCCGGTGTGCTCGCGCAGTTCGGGAACCCAGTGAGGGTTCGGCAGGAATCGGACGTCACAGACGAGATCGGAATCGATCGGCAGGCCGTACTTGAAACCAAACGATTGCACCGTGACACCGATCATCGCGGCGTCCGTTCCTCCGAACGACGCCTCGACCCTTCGCCGGAGCTGATGCACCGACAGGGACGTGGTGTCGATGACCACGTCGGCGGCCGCCTTGACCTGCGCCAGACGCTCCCGCTCCGCGGCAATTCCCTCGGTCAGAGTTCCGTCCTGGCCATCGTTCTGCAATGGATGACTTCGCCGGTTGGACTCGAAGCGCTGAATCAGAACGGCGTCGGTCGCGTCGAGGAACAGCACCCGATTGCGCACGCCCTTCGTGTCCAGCTCGCGCACGACCCAGCCGAGATCACCGGTGAACAGCCGACTGCGCACGTCCATGACCAGTGCCAGCCGCTCGATTCGTGGCTCGGACTCCAGTCCGAGATCGATCATCTTGGAGATGAGTTCGGGCGGTAGATTGTCTGCGACGTACCAGCCCAGATCTTCCAGAACCTTGGCCGCCGTACGGAGTCCGGCGCCCGACAGTCCCGTGACCAGGGCGACCTCGATATTGTCCGATTCGCTCACGTGAACGCCTGCCCTGTCGAAGTTGTCTCGGACCGACCCCGAACCTGCCCGACATCATCATTGCCCACCTGCGGAACCGCCGGGGCCAAACCTACCCCCTGCGCAGCTTCCGGGTCACCGGCACCGAGCGCGTCGAGCACTGCTTTGGCAGTCGTCTCGCCGATCCCGGGAACCTCGGTGATCTCGG
>NZ_LVCV01000023.1 GCF_001647195.1 Rhodococcus sp. EPR-157
TCGAGAGCCGATGCGGTCATCCGGCGAGAGCGCTTGCTGCGATGGAACGTGATGGCGAATCTGTGAGCCTCGTCGCGCACGCGCTGGAGCAGGTACAGCGATTCGCTCGTCCTCGGCAGAATGACCGGATCGGATTCTCCGGGCACCCACACCTCTTCCAATCGCTTCGCGAGCCCGACGACGGCTACGTCCGTCACACCCAACTCGTCGAGCACCTCGGCTGCAGCGGCCACCTGAGGTGCGCCGCCGTCCACGACGAACAGATTCGGCGGATACGCGAAGCGTCGAGGACGACCGGTCTGCGGGTCCAACGACGCTTCCGGTGACAGGTCGCCCCCCGAGTCGGCGACGCCGGCATCCGAGCTGTGTCGAAGGAATCGTCGCCGCGTCACCTCGGCAATACTCGCGACGTCGTCGGAGTGGCCGTCTCCGGCCGCCTCCTTGATGGCGTAGTGCCGATAGTCGCTCTTGCGTGGCAGGCCGTCTTCGAACACCACGAGCGAGGCGACCACATCGGTCCCCTGAACATGCGAGATGTCGATGCACTCGATGCGCAATGGCGCGGAGTCGAGATCGAGTGCTTCCTGGATTCCCTGCAGCGCTGCGGACCTGGAGGTGAAGTCGCCGGCTCTTTTCAATTTGTGTTGCTGCAGAGCTTCTTCGGCGTTGCGCTCGACGGTCTCGGCCAGCGCCTTCTTGTCACCACGCTGCGGCACCCGCAGCTGCACGTTCGACCCGCGGAGCGCGGAAAGCCACAGCTGGACTTCGTCTGCATTTGCCGGCAGCACAGGCACGAGCACTTCCTTCGGCACCGCATTGGAACTGCCGTCCTCGTTTCCCTGCGTCTGGGAGGACAGCGCGGCCTCCTGCCCGTAGAACTGGGTCAGGAACTGCTCGACGAGAGCCGGTAGATCCGACTGATCGTCGCGCCGCGTCTCGACGACTTCACCGGCTTTCTCGACGACCCATCCTCGCTGGCCCCGCACACGGCCACCCCTGACATGGAACACCTGGACGGCTGCCTCGAGCGGATCGGTGGCGAACGCAACGAGATCGGCATCGGTGCCGTCACCGAGCACCACGGCTTGCTTCTCGAGCGCTCGCTTGAGCGCACCGACGTCGTCGCGCAACCGTGCGGCCGTCTCGAAGTCCAAATTCTCCGACGCGTCCTGCATCTTCTTCTCGAGCTGCCGAACGAGCTTGTCCGTCTTACCGGACAGGAAGTCGCAGAAGTCCTCGACTATCCGTCGATGTTCGTCGGCGTTCACGCGGCCGGTGCACGGCGCCGAGCACTTGTCGATGTAACCGAGAAGGCAGGGGCGACCGATCTGCTTGTGACGCTTGAGAACACCGGCCGAACAGGTGCGTGCCGGGAAAACTCTCAGTAGCAGATCCAACGTCTCACGAATAGCCCACGCGTGCGCGTACGGACCGAAGTACCGCACGCCTTTGCGGCGCGGACCGCGGTAGACGAACAGTCGCGGGTACTCCTCGTTCATGGTGACCGCGAGCATCGGGTAGCTCTTGTCGTCCCGGTACCGAACGTTGAACCGGGGGTCGAACTCCTTGATCCAGTTGTATTCGAGCTGTAGGGCCTCGACCTCGGTGGTGACGACCGTCCACTCGACCGATGCCGCGGTGGTGACCATCTGACGGGTACGAGGATGAAGCGAGGCGACGTCGGCAAAGTACGAATTGAGTCGGCTTCGTAGACTCTTGGCCTTGCCGACATAGATCACGCGTCCATGTGGATCACGAAATTTGTACACGCCGGGTTCGACCGGGATGGTTCCGGTTGCCGGGCGATATGTAGCTGGATCGGACACGAAACCCAGGCTAGTCGTTGGGTCCGACGGAGTACTTGGCCTCCAACGACCTGAAGGTGCGAACGGCCGCAACGGCGTGTTCGCGATCGTTCGACTGGATGGCCATGACCGGAATGAACTCGTCGTCGGGGATGTCGACTCGGGCCCATATCGCGCCGTCCGGGAAAGAAAGACCACGAACGAGATCCCATTCGATGAGCCGTTCGGAGAAAATGTTCCGTACCGCGACGCCGTTCTTCCCCACCCGGATTCGTGGCCGAGTCAGCAGCAGGGCAACTCCGGCGAGCAGGAACCCGATTCCGGCCATCGCGATTTGGTCCGCAGTCCGAAAGTAGACCCCGGTCGGCGAGACACGCAGCAGGATTGCAACCGTCGTGTGCGCTACGACGAGCAGCACTGCGGCGGCGATTGCGTACCTGGCGGACTTCTTCGAACGGACCTCGAGATCCCAGTCACCGTCGGTCATCGAAAGTCCTGATCGGTCCACGGCTGGCGCAGATGCTTGAGTGTCAGCGCGGTGTCGATCGCCGCAGCCGCCGCTTGCGCTCCCTTGTCCTCCTTCGAGCCTGGCAGGCCCGAACGATCGAGGGCCTGCTGCTCGTCGTCGGTAGTCAGGACACCGTTGGTGACGGGTGTGCTCTCGTCGAGGGACACACGCGTCAGGCCGGCCGTCACGGCGTCACACACGTACTCGAAGTGCGGGGTGCCGCCACGGATGACGACACCGAGAGCGACGACCGCATCGTGATTGCGTGCAAGAGCCTGTGCCACAACGGGTAATTCGATGGCGCCCGCCACCCGCACCACCGTCACGTCGGTGACCCCGGCCTCGGCAATCTTCTTCTGTGCGCCCTCGAGAAGAGCCTCGGACACGGTTCGATGCCATTGGCCGGCGACGATGGCGATCTTGAGGCTTGCGGCACCGTCGAGTTCGAGTCGCGGTTCGCCTTCGCCGCTCACGAGAGCTGTCCGCTTTCGTAGTCGTCGAGGCCGACGAGATCGTGACCCATGCGATCTCGCTTCGTGCGTAGGTAGGTCAAGTTTTCCGCGTTGGCCCGCAACGGCATCGGAACGCGTTCGGTGACGTGCAATCCGTACCCGTCGAGCCCGACGCGCTTGGCCGGGTTGTTGGTCAGCAGCCGCATCGAGGAGATACCGAGGTCGACGAGTATCTGCGCGCCGATTCCGTAATCCCGGGAATCGGCGGGCAGTCCCAGCTGGAGATTGGCATCGACGGTGTCCGAACCCGCATCCTGAAGTTGGTAGGCCTGCAACTTGTGCAGCAATCCGATTCCGCGTCCCTCATGGCCACGCATGTACAACACGACGCCGCGTCCCTCCTGCGCAATCATGTCGAGGGCTGCGTCCAGCTGCGGCCCGCAATCGCAGCGGAGCGAACCGAACACATCCCCGGTGAGGCACTCCGAGTGAACTCGCACAAGCACGTCACTGCCGTCGCCGTCGGGCCCCTGGATATCGCCGCGCACCAGAGCTACATGCTCGACCTCGTCGTAGACGCTCTGGTAGCCGACCGCTCGGAAGGTGCCGTGCGCGGTCGGTATTCGAGCGTCCGCGACACGCACGACATGCTTCTCGTGCTTTCGACGCCATGCGATGAGGTCGGCGATGGAGATCAGAGCCAGGTCGTGATCGTCGGCGAACACCCGAAGCTCATCCGTCTGAGCCATCGCGCCCTCGTCTTTTTGGCTGACGATCTCGCAGATGACTCCCGCCGGACGCAGATCAGCCATACGCGCAAGGTCGACGGCGGCCTCGGTGTGGCCGGGCCGACGGAGCACTCCGCCCTCCTTTGCCCGCAGCGGTACGACGTGGCCCGGACGGGTGAAGTCGTTTGCACCTGTGTTCGCATCGGCAAGAAGCCGCATCGTCGCAGCACGGTCCGACGCCGAGATTCCGGTTCCGATTCCCTCTCGTGCATCGACAGTGACGGTGTACGCGGTGCCGTGCTTGTCCTGGTTGGTGGCGAACATGGGCGGCAGTCCGAGGCGGTCGCAATCTTCGCCCGACAGCGGTACACACAGGTAGCCGGAGGTGTAGCGCACCATGAATGCTACGAGTTCGGGTGTTGCTTTCTCGGCTGCGAAAATCAGATCGCCTTCGTTCTCGCGATCTTCGTCATCGACTACCACTACCGCTTTACCTGCGGCGATGTCAGCGACCGCACGCTCGATACTGTCGAACCTAGTCACGTCCTACGCTCCATACGTTTCGTTCTGGACCCGGAATGTGCGGTGCAGATACACCTTCACAGTACTTTCCGGCACACCTAGTCCGCGGCCAGGGTCTGCAGTCGCTCGACATACTTGGCGATCACGTCGACCTCGAGATTGACCGGTGTTCCGACGTCCGAACGACCCAATGTGGTCAGGTCGAGTGTGGTGGGAATCAACGAGATCTCGAACCAGTGTTCGGCGTTGTCGTCCTGACCGAGGCCCGACACCGTCAACGACACTCCGTCCACCGTGATCGATCCCTTCTCCACGACGTACCGGGCGACCGAGGTCGGCATCGCGATCCGGACGACTGTCCAGTTCTCCGACGGCGCGCGGCTCACGACAGTGCCGGTTCCGTCGACATGTCCCTGCACGAGATGACCGCCCAGCCTGCTGCCGAGGGATGCCGCGCGTTCGAGGTTGACCCGGCTGCCGACCTCCAGACGTTGCAAGCTCGACCGATTCAACGTCTCTTGCATGACATCAGCGGTGAACGCGCCATCGGCAAGGACGTCGACGACCGTCAGGCAGACGCCGTTGACTGCGATGGAATCCCCATGGCCGGCATCCGAGGTCACGATCGGACCTTTGACGGTGAAACGGGCCGCGTCGGTCAGGTCTTCTTTGCCGACGATCTCGCCGAGTTCTTCGACTATTCCGGTGAACACAGTTGTTCTCACTTCTCTTCGGCGAGGCCGGGGTGGCTCGCGGACTGCACCTGTCGGATGGGAACCGCACTGACGACCACGTCCGATCCGAGCACGGCAACGCTCTCGATCGAGAACCTCTTGGCGTCTGAAATTGTTCCGACGCCCGCATTCTCCACCGCTGCGGTCCCCGCGCCGAGGACGACAGGGGCGATGTACGCGACGACGCGGTCGACGAGACCTGCAGCAAGGAACGCGCCTGCCAGTCGGGGTCCGCCTTCGAGCAGAATGTCGGTGTGCTCGACCAACGCATCGATCACGATGTGCGGATCGCGGGTGCGCAAGAACGTCGTGGGGGCGTCCGCGTTGCGAATGCGCGCGGACGCAGCGATGTCGCGTTCACCTACGACGATCCGAACCGGCTGGTGAGGCGAATTCGACCCGTCGGGAAAGCGCGCCGTCAGCAGCGGATCGTCGGTTTCGACGGTCCCGGTGCCGACGATGATGGCGTCGAGTTTGGCGCGCTGAGCGTGGACATGCGCGCGAGCGTCGGGACCGGTGATCCATTGACTCGTGCCATCCTGCGCCGCACTTCGACCGTCGAGACTGGCGGCGTACTTCCAGGTGATGTGAGGACGGCCGGTTCGCTGCTTGTGCAACCATGCCCTCAACGGACCCTGCTCGACGGCATCCGCGCCGAGACCCGACTCGACGTCGACTCCTGCGTCTTCGAGGGTGCGGGTTCCGCCTCTGGCCAGTGGATTGGGATCGGACACCGCGTAGACGACCCTGGCAATTCCCGCGTCGACGAGCGCCTGGGAACACGGTCCGGTGCGGCCGGTGTGGTTGCACGGCTCCAACGTCACCACCGCGGTACCGCCGCGCGCCTTCTCCCCTGCTCGCTGCAACGCAACTATTTCTGCGTGCGCCCCGCCAGGCGGACGGGTGGAACCGACCCCAACTACGACACCGTCGGCATCGAGAACGACTGCGCCGACGGGCGGATTGGGACTCGTCCGGCCTCGGGCCGCTTCGGAGGCTTCGATGGCGATTGCCATCGCGTCGCTTTCGCTGACGCGGCCGTCCGTCGCCATCAGAGCGACAGGTGCTTGGACGCCCCGGCGGCTTGGGCCCGCAGGGCACGGACGGTGGCTGCTGGATCCGCGGTTCCGTATACCGCAGAACCCGCGACGAAACAGTCGATTCCAGCCTCGGCAGCCTGCTCGATGGTGTCGGCGTTGATTCCGCCGTCGATCTCCACGACCAGCGTCAGTTCACCTGCATCTACGAGTCTGCGAACGGCACGAGCCTTGCTCAGCACCTCGGGCATGAACGACTGGCCGCCGAATCCCGGTTCGACACTCATCACGAGCAATGTGTCGAATTCGCGAAGGATCTCGAGATACGGCTCGATGGGCGTGCCCGGCTTGACGCTCAGACCAGCTCGTGCGCCGGCCGCACGAATATCCTTCGCGACTGCGATCGGATCGTCCGTCGCTTCCGCGTGGAACGTCACGTTGTATGCCCCAGCCTCGGCGTACGGGGGCGCCCAGCGAGCCGGGTCCTCGATCATGAGGTGGCAATCGAGCGGAATGTCGGTCGCCTTCAGCAAACTCTGCACCACCGGCAGCCCGAGCGTCAGATTCGGCACGAAGTGTGCGTCCATGACATCGACGTGAAGCCAGTCCGAACCCGCTACGGCCTCGGCTTCCTCACCCAGGCGAGCGAAGTCGGCGGAAAGAATGGACGGTGCGATCATCGGGGCTGCCACGGTCAAGAGCCTAATGCGTCTTTCGCAGTGCTCTACCCCTGGCCTGACGGTCGGGCCTGCGATCCCGTTGGATTCGATGCACATGCGCGGATCCTGTACCCCCGTGTAGGCCGCGGGTCCGAACAACTCGCAGTCATATCGCACCTGCTCGCCGAATACACCGGCACACCACATGACTGTTGGTTCGCGCTGCGGGAAGGCAATACTGCCCTGGACGAAATACGTGACTCGACACCTACCGTCCAGATAGCCGGGTACAACTACATCCTGCTCAGAGGCCCCGTCGAGCGCGCAACAGACTCCTCCGGTCCGACGGATCGGCCGACTCTGAAGCTATGAATGTGCATTCACATCGATGAAACTTGCTGCAGCCCAATCTCTTTGCTATTCTCGAACATACATTCGAAGGGGGCGATTGTGGACAGCTCAAACATTGCAGCGTTCGCGGTAGCAGTTCGAGAGATCGATGTCGACATTTCCAACACCGAGCGCATCGACCAGATCGGCGCGCTCGAGGACTTGAAATCAGCGGTGTGCGCCGCCCAGGCCGTGATCAGTATCGATTTCGAGAACGCGGTGCGAGACGAACGACGACGTCGTGGCACACCTACCGAACGATTATCCAAGGGGGTTTCTGCGCAAATTGCGTTGGCTCGCAGGGAATCCCCGAATCGTGGAGGTCACTTGCTCGGCCAGGCTCGAATGCTGGTCGACGACATGCCGAACGCGCTGGAGCTGCTCCGAACGGGCGTCCTGAACGAGTGGCGCACATCGTTGATCATCAAGGAGATCATTTGTCTCGACCGCGAAGACCGGCGCTACATCGACGAGCAACTCTGCGCCGACCCTGAAACGCTACGAGGATTGGGAGACAAGAGAGTTCGCGGCAAGGCCTATGCCTTGGCCGTCGAGCGAGACTGCGCCGCCATAGTGGAACGCGCCAGGAAGGCGCCGGGTCAGCGGGGAGTCACCTCGAGACCTGCACCGGATTCGATGGCATACCTGACCGCCTTGTTGCCGATGAAAGACGCAGTGGCTGTGCACGCAACGCTCAGTCGAGACGCCGACACCATCATCTGCACCCACGATGTCGTCGAACGCAGCAAGAATCAGATCATGGCCGACCTCCTCGTCGAACGGTGCACCGGCGCGTCCACAGCGACAGGCGTGCCCGTGGAAGTCGTCATCGTGATCTCCGACGAGGCATTGTTGGCGGGAGGACAGGAGCCCGCACATGCTCACGGGTACGGCCCGATCCCGGCCGCACTGGCCCGTGGCGTCGTGGCGAATGCGATCGACAACGACGCCACGGTGACGCTACGCAGGCTGTACAGCAAACCCAGCACCGGTGCCGTCACCGCCATGGAGTCGGCCGCGCGGGCTTTCCCAAAATCCCTGGCCACGCTGATCGATCTCCGAGACCGATGGTGCCGAACGCCGTACTGCAACGCCCCGGTTCGGCACCACGACCACATCACCCCACATCACGCGGGCGGCGCGACGAGCGAACACAACGGCGCCGACCTGTGCGAGGCCTGCAACTACACAAAGGAAACGCCCGGATGGTCCGCGCGCACCGACGGCGCACCCGGGCAGCTGCACTCCTTCGAACTTGCGACCCCGACCGGTCATCGATATCGGTCCACCGCCGATTCGACGCCGAGGCCGCTCGATGTGGAACGTAGAGCTAGCTGACGGGCCGCTGCAGGGCCGCCATGAACATGGCGTCCGTGCCGTGCCGGTGCGGCCACAACTGCACCGAAGGTCCATCACCGATGGCGGGCACCTCGGGCACCAGCGTGCGGGTGTCGAGCTCGAGGGCACCGTACCGACGAACTGCGTCCGCTACGACAGCCACAGTCTCCGAAAGATGAGGCGAGCACGTCGAATACATGACTACACCGCCCGGCCTGACGAGCTTCAACGCCGATGCAAGAAGCTCCCTCTGCAGCGAGACCAGGGCGCCGACATCCTTCGCCGACCGACGCCAACGAGCCTCGGGGCGTCGCCGAAGCGCGCCGAGGCCGGTGCACGGCGCATCGACGAGGACGCGGTCGTATCCGCCGTCGAGTCCGGTATCCCGGCCGTCGACTACGTGCACGGTGACCGGCAAGGACTTGGTCGTCTTGCGGACCAGGTCCGCACGATGCGGCGTCGGTTCCACGGCATCGACGTGTGCGCCGTCGATCTCGGCGATGGCACCGAGCAATGCAGCTTTTCCGCCTGGCCCCGCACACAGGTCCAACCAGCGGCCGCCATCCGGTCCATCCAGGGGGGCCAGCGTCAGCGCCCGTGCGACGAGCTGGCTTCCCTCGTCCTGCACTCCCGCCAGACCGTCGCGCACCGCGTCCAGCTTCCCCGGGTCACCACCGTCGAGATACACCGCGTACGGAGAGTATCGACCTTCCTCGCCGCCGGTGACGAGCGCCAACTCCTCGGCCGAGATCTCGCCGGGGCGGGCAACAAGATGCACTGCGGGCCTGGTGTCGTCGGCTTCGAGAACGTCGGCGAGTTCGGCTGCATCGGCACCGAGCGCGTCCGCGAACGCCTGCGCAATCCACTTCGGATGAGCGTATTCGAAAGCGAGATGGCCGACCGGATCCTCGGCCGCGTCCGGAGCGAGTTCGGTCACCCATTGCTCAGCGGTCTTCTCGGACACACGCCTGAGTACAGCATTGACGAAACCTGCTTTGCCGCTTCCGAATTCAGCGCGCGCCAGATCGACGGAGGTCGCTACCGCAGCGTGCGGCGCAACTCTCGTGCGAAGCAATTGATAGGCACCCAGACGCAGAATGTCGAGCAGTCCCCCATCGATATCGGAAATCGCGCGACCCGAACCGCTTTCGATCACCGCATCGAGGAGGCCACGCGCACGCGAGGCACCGTAGGCGAGCTCGGTAGCCAACGCAGCATCTCGAGTATCCAGCTTGCGGTCGCGCAGCAGGCCGGGGAGTACCAGGTTCGCGTACGCGTCGCGCTCGCGGACGGCCTTCAAGACATCGCGGGCAGCCAACCTGGCCTTGTCGACAGGCGGCGCCGACGATGGTCCGTTCCCGCGTTCCGGGCGGTTTCCCTTCGCACTCCGAGATCCTGGACGATTGTTCACAGGGCTACCGCCGTTTCGGTCAGACGGGCACCGCGTGCCCAGTCGAGTGCCTTCATCAATTTCTTGCCCTGGGGCTGGATGTCGCCGAGGGATACGGCGTTAGTAGCAGTTCCCACGAACACACCGTCTTTCCTGACCACGATGTGGCCGGGTTCGAGAACCATGTCGGAGAGCGTCACCGGCGCAACCTTCAGTCGAATGTCGCCGATCGTCGTCCATGCACCAGGTGCCGGGGTCACCGAGCGAACATGCCGATCGACTGCGGCAGCAGAGGAAGACCAATCGATTCGAGCCGAGTCCACGGTGACTTTGTGAGCGTAGGAAACACCGTCCTCGGACTGAGCAACGGCCGACGCTTCCCCCGATTCAATTGCGTCCAGTGTGGCCTCGAGCAGCGCAGCTCCGCTCACGGCGAGCCGGGAGAGGAGATCGCCTGCCGTATCGGTGGGCTTGATGGACTCGGTGACCACACCCAGAACCGGGCCGGTGTCCATGCCTTCCTCGAGCAGAAACGTGGACGCTCCGGTGACGTCGTCCCCCGCCGCGACGGCGGCCTGGACCGGGGCAGCGCCGCGCCAGGCCGGCAGGAGGGAGAAGTGAAGGTTGATCCATCCGAACTTCGGGATGTTCAGCACTGGACGCGGCAGCAACGCGCCGTATGCGACCACC
>NZ_LVCV01000024.1 GCF_001647195.1 Rhodococcus sp. EPR-157
CCAACGAATAGGTAGAACGGATTTGTCACGAACTACCTATTCTAAGGATCCTCGGTCGGCCGAGTCCGAGTCGGGCCGATCCTCCTCTGCCAGGATCCGATACAGACGCCTGCGCGCGTCCGTCAGGACCTCGCTCGCAGCCTTTACCTGGTCTGCCGTTCCTACTGCCGCGACCTGACCGGCCGCGCCCATCAATAGACCGATCAGTCCACGAAGGTCCATCGCGTCGCCACCGACACTGCTGCGAACGTCGTCCCAGGGCGACCCGAGATCTGCTCGGTGTTCGTCGACGAACTTCCGTCCGGACTCGGTCAGACGTGCAGTCTTGCGACCCTCGACCTTCTCGATGAGGACCAGACCTTCGTCTTCGAGCTGAGACAGAGCAGGATAGATGGAGCCCGGACTCGGCTTCCATGCACCGTCGCTTCTGGACACGATTTGCTGAATGAGTTCGTACCCGTGCATCGGCGACTCGTCCAGCAGGAGCAGAACGGCTGCCCGTACGTCTCCCCGACGGCCACGTCCTCCCCGTCCCCTACCACGCCCGAGACTGCCGCCTACACCGAATCCTCCCGGCCCGCCATGTCCGCCGTGCCTACCTCGTCGATGCGGGTGAGGCAGCTCGCCTCCGGCCCGGGGCCACCGTCGTGCTTCGTAAAAGTTCTCCATGTCCGTCTCCTTCTTTGGTTGTTTGGACATATTGACGATATATCGGCAATGCATCTTTGGCAAGGACAGTCTTCTGATCAGGTGTAGGAGCTCAGGGCAACCGAGGGATCAATCCGAAAATGGTCGCGGGCGATCCGGAGCCCGCCCGATTGATCGGACCGCCGACCAGAACGTGTGCGCCTGTCGCCGGCAGCTCACCGAGATTGCGCAGATTTTCCAGGCTGATGCGATGCAGGTCGTACAGCTTGACCGAGACCGCATACGTGCTGTCGTTACCCAGATCCGGGCCGAATGTGTCCGATCCTAGCGCTCCGCGCGTTGCGAGCCTTCCGGTATCGATGAGCCACTGTGCAGCGTCGGCCGAGAACCCGGGGTGGTGCATCACACCATCCACGTCCGCGTCTGCGTACGCGTCTGTACCCCAACGAGATTCCCACCCTGTCCACAGAATGACCGCAGCCCCCGACGGGATTCGGCCATGCGCCGACTCCCACCGCTGAAGATCCGCCACCGTCACCGCATAGTCCGCGTTCGCAGCCGACTCCTCGCGAATGTCGATCTTGACCGCAGGGAGGAACAGGTCTTCGGGAACCAATTGATCAGCCGTCAGCCCACCGTCCTGAAAATGCGCGGGAGCACCCCAGTGCGAGCCAGTGTGCTCCCCCTCGTGGACGTTCTGCAGGTAGTAGCCGTCCTCGGCGACGGTCGCAGCGGTCTCCAACACGAACTTCGGGTCACCTGGAAAGATCGGCGTCGCCGCGGGGTCGTTGACATGGGACAACGACACGATGCGCACCAGTCGATCCAACGGGACGAAACCCGGCACCGGCGTCGAGTCCGCTGCACGTCGAAACACTCGCCAACGCGTCATACTCCCGACCCCCTGATGTGTATCAGCCGATTCTGATCGGGTCGATCTGCACCCGGACTGCTTCGGTGTTCTTCTTCGCGCTGCTGGCCGCCTGCGAGTCTGCCAACGACCGGGCCAGAGCACCGCCGTCCCGACGAGGAACTCGGAGCAGGATTCGCTGCACGTCTCCCGGAATCCTGTCGTCACCCCCACCTGCAGGCAGCCGCTGTCCCTCAGGAAGCTCGACTGGCCCGAGGATCTCGGTATCTTCCGGCAGCGCAGTGTTCTCGACCAGAGCCATGATCGCAGCAGTGGTTCCGTCGATGGCTGCGACGTGCACGGCGGGAGGAAACCTGACTTCGACTCGTTCGTCGAGCTGGCTGCGTGCGTGACCGACCGGATCCCACCGGACGAGTGCCTGAACCGTCGGGATCTCCGATTCGGCCACGACGACGACTCGGCCACCGTCCGCACCCGACCGAACGAGCGCGCCCGCGGTCATCCATCGTCGCAGCGTCTCCTCGGCAGCACGCAGGTCCGCGCGGCCGAGCAACGCCCACCCGTCGAGAAGCAGTGCCGCGCCGTATCCGTCGGGGATTCTCGGTTCCGCACCCACCGTGGAAATAACCATCGACGGACCCGGCGCCACCGAGTCCAGTACCGACGCGCCGCCCGAAGTATGCACCGGCACACCAGGGAACGCACGACCGAGTTCTTCTGCGGTGCGGTGCGCACCGATCACGACGGCGCGCAGCGTGCGCGAACCGCAGACAGTGCACTTGTGGTTCGTGTCCGCTACCCCGCACCATCGACATGTCGGGCTGCCCGCCCCGTCTGCGCCCGGGGCCGACGGGAGTGACAGAGGCCCGTTGCACCGACGGCATCGCGCCGGGTTCCGGCATTTGCCACATGCCAGCGACGGGACGTACCCACCGCGGGGAACCTGGACGAGAACGCCCAGTCCGTCCTTCAACGCCGCACGAGCCGCCTCGAACGCGATTGCCGGCAATCGCGCAGCTCTCGCACCCGGATCTCGAGCCAGCGCGTGATCGCTGTCCGCCAACGCCACGATGTGAGGTTGACGTGCACGGACTGTTTCTCTCGGCGCGACGAGGTCGTGTGCCCACCCGGCGTCGACGAGCGCTTCTGCTTCTGCGGTTCGGGCATGCCCGGCGAGGACCACCGCACACCCGGTTCCGTGTGCGCGTAGAAGCGCGACCTCACGGGCGTGTGGATACGGC
>NZ_LVCV01000025.1 GCF_001647195.1 Rhodococcus sp. EPR-157
CGAGCGAAGCTTGCAGCCGCAGCCGACTACCTCGATGCGGCGCTTCCAGTGGTCAGAGTTGTGACGGACGCCGAGGTTCATATGTCGCGATCGGACGTGATTCCGGCGGTGCCCGCTGATGCAGAACGCCTCGGCGAACTCGCCGAGGAACTGGGAATCAAGGGCGCCGTGGACCGGCTCGTTACTGCACTGGCCGTCCACGGCGCTTGACTGCACGCGTTGGTTCAGCGTGGACGCGAGACCTCGTACGTGCCGTTGTCGTCGGTGAAGGTCAACGTGACGGTCCTGTCGAAGCCGTCCACCTGCAGCGTGCACTCGAACGACGCGCCTTCTTCGATCTTTTCACCGTCGGGGCACGAGACATCGGACACCGACGATGCTCCATAGGTTCCGGTGACGATTTCTTCGACACCTGATTCGGCCGCCGCTCGATCCAGATTCTTGGATCCGCCGAATGCGAGGACGAGCCCTACGATCACGATGACCGCAAGAATCAGTCCGCCGATCACGAAAAGCGGGGTCTTGGATTTGCCGCTGGCCGGTGGCTGCTGACCTGGATTCCACTGGTCCTGCGGCCCAGGAGTCTGCTGCGGGTACTGGCCCTGGTTCCACGGAGGCTGCTGAGTCTGTCCCGGGTACTGACCCTGGCCGTACTGCTGCGGAGGATACTGCCCCTGTTGGGGGTACTGCCCCTGCTGGGGGTACTGGCCCGGCTGTGAAGGCTGGCCCGGCTGCGGGTATCCGCCCTGCGGGTACTGGCCTTGAGCTCCCGGGTATCCACCCTGCGGGTACCCGCCCTGCGGGTATCCAGGCTGCCCGTACTGAGGCTGCGGATACTGGCCCTGTGGATTGGGGCCCTGTGGATTCGGGGCCTGCCCCCACCCTTGTTCCGCACCGGTGGGGCCGGGCTGGGGCTGGCTCCACTTCTCCGTCTCCGGTGATCCACTTTCCGGCTTGCCCTGATCGCGAGACCATTGATCGTCAGGGTTGTTCGGACCGTACGGGCCGCTCATCTCGCCTCCACTGGTATTCGATTGATCGGCCGCAACCATATCGGACACGGTCATGCAGCGTCGACTGCAACAACTCCTCGGCGTAGCGCCGAGACAGCACGCGAGGCAGTCTTGGAAAGCTCCGGGTCCGGCGTCGCGAGCCGCACCTGGTCGAGCAGATCGATCACCTGTCGGCACCAGCGAACGAAGTCGCCTCCCGACAAGGCCTTACTTTGGTCTCCCGCAGCGAGCAGTGCGTCCGCGAGAGTGTTGTTGCTCGCCCAGCGGTAGACGGCCTTGACGAAACCCATCTCGGGCTCCCGTGTAGGCGGCAGCTTGTGGCGAACTTCATCGGCCCGCAACTCACCCCACACCCGGACCGTCTCGGCCAGTGCGTGACGGATCGGTCCCGTCGGGCCCTGCGGCGTCGTGTCACCTTCCTGCCGAGATTCGAACACCACTGCGGACACCACGGCCGCGAGCTCTGCGGGCGCAAGACCTCGCCACAGTCCCTGGCGTAGACACTCCGCGACCAACAGGTCGGACTCGGAGTAGATCCTGGACAGCCTGGAGCCGTGCTCGGTCACCGACGGAGTGCGCCCAGCGGTGATGTAGTCGCGTTCGTTCAGCAACGACAGGATGCGGTCGAACGTGCGCGCCAACGAATTCGTCGTGGCGGAGACCTTCTGCCTCATGGACTCGGTGTCCCGGGCCAGCTTGTTGTACCGCTCCCCGATGCGCCCCAGTTCGTCCCGATCGGGCCGCGAGTGCACTGCGTGCGATCTGATGCTGCGCCGCAACGTAGCCAGCTCTCGGTCATCGGCTGCCGTCGACTTGCGCCGTTTCCGATCCGATGATGCGGAGATGCCGGTCGACCTCAACGCAGCTGACAAGTCACGGCGGGTTCTCGCAGTTCGGTGATCGACGAACCTGGGCAACCGCATGCGTCCCAGAGACTCTGCGGGCGATGGAAAGTCTGCGGCCGACAGGTGCCCCGCCCACGCGTCCTCGGTCAGTACGAGAGGCCGTGGATCGGCTCGATCGTCGTCGGGCTCGAGGACGACCGCCAGTCCACTGCGCTTGCCACTCGGTATCGACACGACATCGCCGCGCGAGAGGCCGCGCAGCGAATCGACGGCGCGATCTCGACGATCCTGCCTGCCCTGCTTCTCGAGTGTCTTCTCTCGATCCTTGAGTCGTTCGCGGAGTGCCGCGTATTCGAAGTACTCCCCATCGGCCCCTCCCAGACGGGCGAGCAGCTGGTCGAGGGTCTTGGTGTTGCGGTCGATCCCGCGAACCAATCCGCCCACCGAGCGGTCGGCCTGGAACTGTGCAAAGGATCGCTCGAGCAGTTCGCGGGACTCGGCGGCGCCGAACTGTTCGACGAGGTTGATGGACATGTTGTAGCCCGGGCGGAACGAACTTCGCAGCGGGAACGTGCGTGTGGATGCAAGCCCGGCAACTTCCGTCGGCTCGGTGCCAGGTTGCCACAGGACGACCGCGTGTCCTTCGATGTCGATTCCGCGCCTGCCGGCTCGGCCGGTCAGCTGGGTGTACTCCCCCGGTGTCAGTTCCGCATGAGTCTCACCGTTGTACTTGACCAACTTCTCGAGAACGACCGTGCGTGCAGGCATGTTGATACCGAGCGCGAGAGTTTCCGTCGCGAAGACCGCTCGCACCAGACCCTTGACGAACAGCTCCTCGACGGTGTGCCGGAACACGGGCAGCATCCCCGCGTGGTGGGCGGCAAGCCCGCGCTCGAGCGCTTCGCGCCACTCCCAGTAGCCCAGCACTTCGAGGTCTTCACGCGGCAATTCGGAGGTGTGCTTGTCGATGATGTAGCGGATTTCCTCTGCCTGCTCGGGCGTCGTCAGTACCAAACGGGATCTCAGGCACTGCGTGAGCGCACCGTCACATCCTGCACGGCTGAAGATGAACGTGATCGCCGGGAGAAGTCCCTCCTGGTCGAGCTTGGCGATGACCTCCGGTCTTGGCAGCGGTCGATTGGCTGCGCTCGTGTTGTGGCCACCTCGTCCCCGGCCGCGACCGTGTGGCGCCTGCCACCGGTCGGCGTGGTCCAACGATTGCCGCTGTTTGACGTGTCGCAGCAGTTCGCGGTCGACGACGAGCTTCGCGGCGCCGTCACCAGATTGCGACCGGCTGTCGAAGAGGTCGAACAGCCGTCGGCCGACCATGATGTGCTGCGAGAGCGGTACCGGGCGGTTCTCGTCCACGACCACCGTGGTGTCCCCGCGCACGGTTTCCATCCATGCACCGAACTCCTCGGCGTTGCTGACCGTTGCCGACAAGCTCACCAGACGCACGTCCTGCGACAGGTGCAGAATGACCTCTTCCCACACCGCGCCGCGGAAGCGGTCCGCGAGGTAGTGCACCTCGTCCATGACCACATGGGACAGACCACGGAGAGCATCGGACGACGCATAGAGCATGTTGCGGAGAACCTCGGTCGTCATGATGACGATCGGGGCGTCTGGATTGATACTCGAGTCGCCCGTCAGTAGGCCGACCGTGTCCCGGCCGTAGCGGGCGGTGAGCTCGGCGAACTTCTGATTACTGAGAGCCTTGATCGGGGTCGTGTAGAAGCACTTTCGGCCCGCAGCCAAGGCCAGATGCACTGCGAATTCACCGATGATCGTCTTACCCGCGCCAGTCGGCGCGCAGACCAACACGCCGTGGCCGGCCTCCAACGCTGTGCATGCGTCGATCTGGAACCGGTCGAGGGGAAAACTCAGGTCTCCGGCGAACCGTTGAAGCTGCGACGTCGACACCGTCACATGATCACATCAGATGGTGTCGGTGTAGTCCCGATTCGGTTGTGCTGCAGGTGAGACGGGGTTCGGGGATGCAAGTGGACTCGCGGAATCGATGGACGTTGCTTCGTCATCGGATACTTCACCCCATTCGTCGGTTCTCTTGCGCAATTTACGCCTGTCGTGGATCCGGGCGATCTGCACTGCGATCTCGAAGAGCAGTGTCAGCGCGAGCGCGAGCGCGAGCATGGAGAACGGGTCCTGACCAGGAGTGGCGATCGCCGCGAATACGAACAACCCCATGATGAGACCGCGTCGCCACGCCTTCAGCCGCTCGTAGGTCAATACACCGACGAAGTTCAGCGCCACGACCAGCAACGGAATCTCGAAACTCACTCCGAAGATGATCAACAGATTGATCACGAAGCCGAAATATTGCTCGCCGCTCAGCGCAGTGATCTGCACATTGTCGCCGATCGACAGCAAAAAGTGCAGGCCCTTGGCGACGATGTAGTACGCCAGCACCGCACCACCGACGAACAGCACCGCGGCCGACGTCACGAACGAGATCGCGTACCGACGTTCCTGCTTGTACAGACCCGGGGTGACGAACGCCCAGATCTGGTAGAGCCAAATCGGGCAGGCAATGACGACACCGGCAGTGAAGGCAACCTTGAAACGAAGAAGGAACTGGTCGAACGGGCCGGTGGCCAACAGGCGACACTCGTCGTCGTTGCTGAGATTGGCCCGCAGGCTCGGGTCCAGGGAGCAGTAGGGCCCCCGAAGCAGATCGCCCAGACTTTCGATGCCGAGGATCGTGTGCGAGTACCAGAAGAAGCCGAAGGCAGTCGTGAACGCCATGGCCACGATCGCCCACATGAGCCGGGTACGCAGTTCGTACAGGTGATCGACCAACGACATCGTGCCGTCGGGATTCAAGCGGCGCTTGCTGCGCCGTGGATCGAACGGGATTCGCATTCTCTGTCTTCGCTCAGCAGTGAACCGGGGTGCTGGTCAGCACCCCGGTTTGCCACAGTTCAGCCGTCAGGCGGACTTGGTGTCCGGCTGCGCGTTCACACCGTTGGTGGCGTGAATGTTGCTCGCCTGCACGTTGGCCTGCGGATCGAGCTGAGCAGGTGCGGAAGGCTGAGTCGGCACGGTGTCCGTCTTGCCGTCGTTCTGCATCTCCTTGACTTCGCTCTTGAAGATGCGAAGCGACCGGCCGAGCCCGCGAGCTGCATCGGGCAGCTTCTTCGAGCCGAACAGAATGACGACGACCAAAGCGACGATGGCCCAATGCCACGGGCTCATGGCTCCCATGTGTACCTCCCAAGATCAGATGATTCGAGCCTACCCGACGGATCGGCACGAAGCGTCCCCCGTCGCCGGACGTTTCCCGCACGTTCACAGTGCACTTCACGCTTACACGAC
>NZ_LVCV01000026.1 GCF_001647195.1 Rhodococcus sp. EPR-157
CAGCACTTCGATGCTCTCGCCGAAACCCAATGTCAGGCGTGTCATCCAAGCCTGAGTAGCGAAGCGCATCGTCACCACGATCGAGCCGTCGTCGTCTGCACCGACCTGAGTCATCGGGTAGTAATCCATGACCCACGCATAGCCCGGGGCGATGCGAAGCCGGGCCTGCGGCAGCGTCGGATCGTCGTTGAAGATCTCGAAACTGTCGTCCTGTGGAACGTCGTGAGGTGGTCGCGACGGCTCGGCCAACTCCACGGCACGGTCGATCCGATCGAATCGGAACAAGCGAACGCCCTCGGCTCGTCGACACCAGGCCTGGACGTAGGTGTGATCGTCGATCAGCACGGTACGGATGGGATCGACGATGCGCTCCGAGACTGCATCGCGTGAAGCCGAGTAGTAGGTCAACTCGAGCGCATGCTGATTGCGCAGCGCGGCCCGCACTGCTGCGGCCACTGGGCCCATTGCCGTGTTCGCGTCCGAATCGCTGGTCGACGAGCGGGGTACGTTCGCCGCCGCTGACCCGGCCGCGTCCTCGATCTTGGCAATCGCACTCTGCGCGGCACTCGGATCGACCATTCCTGCCATCGACGTCAACGACCTCAGGGCAACCAGAAGTGCAGTGGCCTCCGTCGATGTCAGCCTCAACGGTCGATCGATACCGGCCGAGAACGTGACCTCGATGCTCTCCTCCGAGAACGACAGGTCGATGAGGTCGCCGGGCCCGTATCCGGGAAGGCCACACATCCACAGCTGGTTCAGATCGGTCATCAGGGTCGTGGTGGACACCCCGAGCTCCTGAGCTGCCTCGGCCGCACTCAAACCGGGGTTGGCGAGAAAGAACGGCACCATGTTGAGCAATCGGGCGAGCCGGACCGACAACCGCGCGCTCATCGAACACCCTCCGACACTGCCGAACGCAACGCGGCGATGACGTCGGAGCGCAACTCGGGCGGATCGAGAACGAGCGCATCGGGCCCATGACCTGCAATCAGTCTCGTCACCCATTCCCAGGATCGAACCGGCATCCGGACAACCGACCCGTGACGGTTGCCCACGGTTCGGTCCTCCACGATCGTTCCCATTCTTCTGATTTCCACGGCACCGTCGTGTGCGACCCATACCGTCGCCGTACCGCTCACCTCGGCTGTGCCCGCAACTCGCTCGACGATCGATTGCAGATCGACGTCCTCGGGCTTGTGCACGCTTCCCGCACGACCGAACGCTTCGACGTCGTCGCCGATTCGGGACAGCCGGAAGGTTCTGATGTCGTCACGGTCGACATCGTGCCCGACGAGGTACCACCTACCGCGGAAGGTGACCACTCCCCACGGCTCCACCGTCCGCACCGTGAACGGATCCGTTGCCGAACTTCGGTGCTGAAAGCGAACCGACCTTCCGGCGTCGACAGCGGCAAGGAGAGCTCCGAGCGCCGGCTCCGATCCCCTGGTCCGGGCGGGAACCGCTGTGACCGATGCTGCGGATTCGTCTTGATCCACCTGGATACCTGCTGCTCGAAGCTTCACCAGCGCGCTCTGCGCTGCCGATGTCAGCTCGGGAGACTCCCACAGCTGGACAGCGACAGCGACAGCAGCGGACTCCTCGCGTGTCAGGTCGATCTCGGGTAGCTCGTAGGCGTCCCTGTTGATTCGATACCCTTCGACCCCGCCGTTACCCACCGAG
>NZ_LVCV01000027.1 GCF_001647195.1 Rhodococcus sp. EPR-157
TTTGGTGATCGCCACCTGACGAACCCTATCGGTCCGCGCCGAGTCGGCTACATCGACGCAATCAAGCGCTCCACCCGTTCGTCCACGGATCGGAAGGGGTCCTTGCACAGAACGGTTCGTTGGGCCTGGTCGTTGAGCTTCAGGTGGACCCAGTCGACGGTGAAGTCACGGCCCGCCTCCTGCGCGGCGGTGATGAATTCGCCACGCAGTTTGGCGCGTGTCGTCTGCGGCGGCAGATCGACAGCCTCGTCGATTTGCTCGTCCTCGGTGATGCGCTTGGCCAGTCCCTTCCGTTGCAGCAGGTCGAAGACGCCACGTCCGCGTTTGATGTCGTGATAGGCGAGGTCCAATTGCGCAATCTTGGGATCGGACAGCTCCATCGAGTACCGGTCCTGATATCGCTGGAACAATTTGCGCTTGATGACCCAATCGATCTCGGT
>NZ_LVCV01000028.1 GCF_001647195.1 Rhodococcus sp. EPR-157
CACGCGTCTTCAAGTGCTCGACTGCACGGGAGTAGTACTCCCGTTGAATCTCGAGTGCGCTCGCCTGACGTCCGCCCGCAAGACGCACCGGTCGACGACCAGTCAAATCATGGCTGACCTCACGGATTGCCCTGATCGGGTTGTCCAGAGCGAAATCTCGGAACGAGACACCGGCCTCGATCATCTCCAGCACCAGCGCGCCCGTGCCGACCTTCAACATCGTGGTCGTCTCGGCCATGTTGGAATCGCCGACGATGACGTGCAAACGACGGTATTTCTCGGCGTCGGCATGGGGCTCGTCGCGGGTGTTGATGATCGGCCGGGACCGCGTAGTCGCCGAGGAGACGCCTTCCCAGATGTGCTCCGCGCGTTGAGAAAGGCAAAACGTGGCCGCTTTGGGTGTCTGCAGGATCTTGCCGGCGCCACAGATCAACTGCCGCGTGACGAGGAACGGCAGCAGCACGTCGGAAATTCGCGAGAACTCACCGGCACGCTGAACGAGGTAATTCTCGTGGCATCCGTAAGAGTTTCCCGCCGAATCGGTGTTGTTCTTGAAGAGGTAGATGTCGCCGCCGATGCCCTCTTCGGCGAGGCGCTGCTCGGCGTCGATCAACAACTCCTCCAGCACCCGCTCCCCTGCCCGATCATGAGTGACCAGCTGCAGAAGCGAGTCGCACTCGGCAGTCGCGTACTCGGGGTGCGAACCGACGTCGAGGTACAACCGTGCACCGTTGCGAAGGAACACATTGGAGCTTCGTCCCCAGGACACGACTCTGCGGAACAGGTACCGAGCCACCTCGTCCGGACTCAGCCGCCTGTGCCCGTGAAAAGTACACGTGACACCGAACTCGGTCTCGATGCCCATAATTCGTCGTTGCACACTTCGACAGTACAACGCACACGCGCTGATGGAGCGTTCGAACGAGGCGAGAAATGCTGTGTCGACATGGGGGCGCCTAGGCTGGACCGGTGACCGAGACACCGAGAACGACGCCCGACCTGATCCATGCATGGGACGTTCGACTCTTCGATCGCACAGCGGCAAGTCGCGCATCCATCGCCGATCCGGCCCTGCGAAGCTTGAGCAAAGCAGCCGATCACAGCCTGCTCTGGGGTGCAACGGCCGGCCTGCTTGCGGCCCGTCCCGGACCGACCCGGCGAGGCGCGGTGCGCGGATTGCTGGGCGTGGCAGGCGCAAGTGTGCTCGCCAACGGAATCCTCAAGCCCATGTTTCCGCGGATACGTCCGGGATTCGAACGAACGCCGTTCGTGCGTAGGGTGCTATCGCCGCCGGTGTCGTCCTCGTTCCCGTCCGGGCACTCGGCGTCGGCCGCCGCGTTCGCAACCGGGGTAGCACTCGAATCACCGCTCGCCGGAGCAGCTTTGGCACCCCTCGCGGCGGCAGTCTGCTACTCGCGAGTGCATACGGGCGTTCACTGGCCCTCCGATGTTCTGGCCGGTGCTGCGCTGGGAGTCGGAATCGCTCTATCCACTCGACGGTGGTGGGCGGTTCGCACCGAAGAGCCGGCCGTTCTCGGTAAGCGCGTGGATCTCCCTGCGCTTCCTGGCGGCCAAGGAATGTTGGTTCTAGTCAATCCCGGCTCCGGTTCCGACGACGGAATCGCGAAGTCGATCCGTGACCGTCTCCCGAACGCCGAGATCTTCGAACCGGAACCCGGACACGATTTCAACGAACAACTCGAAGACCTCATCGACCGGTCCGCGCCCACGGCGCTGGGGGTCTGCGGCGGAGATGGGACGATCGTCAGTGTGGCCGAATCCGCCGTTCGGCACGAATTACCGCTGGCGGTGTTTCCCGGCGGGACACTCAATCACTTCGCGCGGGATGCAGGCGTCGCGGACATCGAATCCACTGCCTCCGCCGTGGAGAGTGGCGTCGCGGCTCACGTCGATCTCGCACGGGTTCTCGTGGACGGCAACGAGCGGGTGCCCTTCGTCAATACCGCGACCTTCGGCGGATATCCCGACTCGGTTCGACTTCGTGAGAAGTTGGAGGGCCGAATCGGAAAGTGGCCGGCTGCTGCTGTCGCCATGATCCGAGTGCTTGCAAGCGCCCGCCCGCTCGAGATCGAGCTGGACGGTCGTCCACAGGCAGTGTGGATGCTCTTCGTCGGCAACGGCCAGTACGCTCCAGCCGATCAAGTTCCCATGTCGCGGCCGTCCATCGGATCCGGGACCCTCGACGTGCGATACCTGCCGTCGACCCCGTTCCTGTCCCGCACGCGGCTTGTCCTGGCCGCGTTGACCGGCACGCTGGGGGCGTCGTCGACGTACGTACATTCCTCGGTCCGCACGTTGGCGGTGGACGTCGTCGGACCATCGGTCGCCCTCGCGACCGATGGTGAAGTGACGGCGGACGGCCGCAGCTTCGAGTTCGGCGTCGACGACAACGGCCTCGTCCTCTACCGAGAGCAGTAGAAGCCGAGGCCGTGTCAGAGTGTTCTGACTAGTCGGACGGCGGTGCAGGATCCTGCTTTGTGTCAGCAGGGAGCATGTCCTGCAAGGCCGCGCCGGCGATACGTCGGAAAGCCCTACGCGGACGAGCCTGATCCAAGACTGCAACCTCGAGCGAACTCACCTCGAGCGTCTTCTTCTCGGATTCGGCCGCGCCGTTCGCAGGCGGGGCCGCGCCCGCACCCAGCGCGGCTACCGAAATTTGTACCGCGGTTGCGAGATCCAACCCGGATCGGTAGGACTCTCTCAATGCAGTGACGATCGGCTCGGTGGTACCACCCATGACGACGAAATCCTGCTCGTCGACGATCGATCCGTCGTACGTGATCCGGTACAACTGACTCGACACCGGCTCGTCCGAATGCGAAACCTCGGCGACGCAGATCTCGACCTCGTACGGCTTGAGTTGCTCGGTGAAGATCGTACCCAGCGCCTGTGCATACGTTTTGGCAAGAGAGCGACCGGTGACGTCGCGCCGGTCGTAGGTGTACCCCTTGGTATCCGCGTGCAGGATTCCAGCCTTGCGCAGATTCTCGAACTCGTTGTACTTACCTACCGCTGCAAAACCGAGACGGTCGTACAGTTCGCTGACCTTGTGCAGGGCGGACGAGCGGTTTTCGGCGACGAAGAGGACGCCGTCTGCGTACGACAGCACGATGACACTTCGACCGCGAGCAATACCCTTGCGCGCCAGTTCCGAGCGATCGCGCATGATCTGCTCGGCTGATGCGTAATACGGCATGGTCATGACGTCGTCCCCCCTTGCGCTGCACGCTCGGCGATCACCGCGTGTGCGGCATCGGCAATCCGTGACTGCGCGACCTCGTTCGCACCCACGCTGGTGATGGTCACTGCGGTCGGGTAGATCCCGCGAGTGACGTCGGGTCCACCGGTCGCCGAGTCGTCGTCGGCGGCGTCGAACAGCGACTCCACCACGGCCCTGAGTGCGTCCTCCTCACCGAGACCTGGGGTGTACAACTTCTTCATCGCCGACTTCGCGAACAACGAACCGGATCCGACGGCGTGGTAGCCGGACTGTTCCTCGTAGCGGCCACCGACGACGTCGTACGAGACGATTCTGCCCGCATGTTCGGGATCGGCGATGTCGACGTCGAAGCCCACGAGAAGAGGGACCGCAGCCAGGCCCTGCATCGCTGCGCCCAGGTTGCTGCGCACCATCGAGGACAGCTTGTTGGCTTTGCCGTTGAACGTCAACGGCACGCCTTCGATCTTCTCGTAGTGTTCGAGTTCGACGGCGAACAGCCTGACGAGTTCGATCGCTAATCCGGCGGTACCTGCAATTCCAGCCGCCGAGAAGTCGTCGGTCACGAACACTTTCTGCATGTCGCGATTCGCGATCAGGTTTCCCTGCGTCGCGCGCCGATCGCCAGCGATCAACACGCCACCCGCGTACGCCACGGCAACGATGGTCGTGCCATGCGGCGCAATGTCCGACAGCGATCCACCGGACAACGAACCACCGGACAACGGACCGTCGGACGGAGTCACACGGTTCTCCGGAAGCAGGTGTGGTGCGTGATCACGTAGATGATCGGTGAACGAAGAATGATGCGAGCCGAATTGCGGGAACAGATCGCCCGTAGCCGGGTTCGCTGAGCGATCCACCGTCACTGGCCGCCCTTCTGGACGTAGGCACGGACAAAGTCTTCAGCGTTCTCCTCGAGCACGTCGTCGATCTCGTCGAGGAGGTCGTCGGTCTCTTCCGCCAGCTTCTCGCGTCGTTCCTGACCACCACCGGCCTCACCGGGGACCTCGTCGTCGCCGTCGCCACCGCCAGAGCGCCGTGTCTGCTCTTGAGCCATAGTCGCCGACCTCCTTACGTATTCGCAGTACCTGCTCGGACCTTCACCCTACCGATTGGGTCCCCTCTTGGGGTGGCAAGACACTGCGGAATCGGTCAGGTCGTCAGTTGTTCGACCAGTTCCGCTGCAGTTTCGGCAGACTCGAGGAGTGCGCCGACGTGTG
>NZ_LVCV01000029.1 GCF_001647195.1 Rhodococcus sp. EPR-157
CGCGATGTCGGCGCCGAACTTGCGCAACACCTCGCCACGGAAGTAAGCGCGCGTGTCCGACGGTGGGTTGGAGATAGCGTCGAGGACCTGCTGCTCGGTAACGAGGCGTTCCATCGAGCCGCGCGCAACCAGCCTGTTGTACAAACCTTTGTCGAGGCGAACGTCCGAGTACTGCAAGTCGACAAGGTGTAACCGCGGCGCCGACCATCCGAGCCCCTCGCGCTGGCGGAAGCCTTCGAGCAGACGCAGTTTGGCGGGCCAGTCGAGCAGGTTCGCGCACTCCATCGGATCTCGCTCCAAGAGATCCAGCACCATCGCCCACTTGTCCAGGATGTCGGCTACGCGGGGGTCGTTCTTGCCCTCACTCGCCACGAACTTGGCCACTCGCTGGTGATAGATCCGCTGCAACGCAAGGGCCGTCAGCTCGCGACCGTCGGCAAGTGCGACCGCCTGACGAAGTGTCGGGTCGTGGCTGATCTGGTGCACTGCCGTGACAGGTCGGGCCAACTGGAGATCGGACAGGTCCACACCCGCCTCGATGATGTCGAGAACCAGAGCCGTCGTGCCGACCTTGAGGTAGGTTGCCATCTCGGCGAGGTTTGCGTCGCCGATGATGCAGTGCAACCGGCGATACTTGTCGGCATCTGCATGAGGTTCGTCGCGAGTGTTGATGATGCCGCGCTTGAGCGTCGTTTCGAGCCCGACCTCGACTTCGATGTAGTCGGCTCGCTGGGACAGCTGAAACCCGGCCTCGTCGCCGGACTGCCCGATCCCGACGCGCCCTGAACCGGTGATCACCTGGCGCGAGGCGAAGAACGGCGACAGTCCTGCGATGACAGCCGAGAACGGCGTCGCTCGTGACATCAGGTAGTTCTCGTGGGTGCCGTAGGACGCACCCTTGCCGTCGACGTTGTTCTTGTACAGCTGCAGTCTCGGTGCGCCGGGAACGCTGGAAGCGTGGCGGGCAGCGGCTTCCATGACTCGCTCACCGGCTTTGTCCCAGATGACGGCATCGAGCGGGTCGCGAACCTCGGGGGCGGAGTACTCGGGGTGCGCGTGGTCGACGTAGAGGCGAGCGCCGTTGGTGAGGATCATGTTCGCCGCACCGACCTCGTCGGCATCGATCACCGGCGCCGGACCGCTGAATCTACCCAAGTCGAAACCACGGGCATCTCGCAACGGCGATTCGACCTCGTAGTCCCACCGGGTTCGCTTCGCGCGCGGGACGCCGGCCGCCGCCGCGTAGGCGAGCACAGCCTGTGTCGATGTAAGGATCGGATTGGCCGTCGGTTCGGTCGGTGAGGAAATTCCGTACTCGACCTCGATGCCGATGATGCGCTCCATAGGGCCGAGCCTAGGTGATCGGCGGCGCCGGACTCGAACGAGCGTCGGCGACCGTGCGGCAGGCGTTCCGATCCGAGCACGAGAAAACGCTGCCCGCGACCATCGTGACGGCCGCGGGCAGCGTTTTCGGTTCGCGTAGCTTACAGATACTGACCGGTGTTGGATTCTGTGTCGATCGCGCGTGAGGCGCTCGCGTTCTTCCCAGTGACCAACGTTCGGATGTACACGATTCGTTCACCCTTCTTGCCCGAGATTCGCGCCCAGTCGTCCGGGTTGGTCGTGTTGGGCAGATCCTCGTTCTCGGCGAATTCGTCCACGATCGAATCGAAGAGGTGCTGAACACGAAGGCCTGGAGTTCCCGACTCGAGGACCGACTTGATCGCGTACTTCTTCGACCTGTCGACGATGTTCTGAATCATCGCTCCCGAGTTGAAGTCCTTGAAGTACAGAACCTCCTTGTCACCGTTGGCGTAAGTGACCTCGAGGAAACGATTGTCCTCGCTTTCGGCGTACATGCGATCGACGACGCGCTCGATCATCGCGCGAATGCATGCGACACGATCGCCACCGAATTCGGCGAGATCGTCGGCGTTGACCGGCAACGAGTCGGTCAGGTACTTCGAGAAGATGTCCTGAGCGGATTCGGCATCCGGTCGTTCGATCTTGATCTTCACGTCGAGCCTGCCGGGACGCAGGATTGCCGGGTCGATCATGTCCTCGCGGTTGGACGCGCCGATCACGATGACGTTCTCCAACCCCTCGACACCGTCGATCTCGGCCAGGAGCTGCGGAACCACCGTGGTTTCGACGTCCGAGGACACTCCGGAACCACGGGTGCGGAAGATCGAGTCCATCTCGTCGAAGAAGACGATGACCGGTGTACCTTCCGACGCCTTCTCTCTCGCGCGCTGGAAGATCATTCGAATGTGGCGTTCGGTCTCGCCGACGAACTTGTTGAGCAACTCCGGGCCCTTGATGTTGAGGAAGAACGACTTGGCTTCCTTCGCATCCTGGCCACGTGCTTCGGCGATCTTCTTCGCGAGCGAATTAGCGACGGCCTTGGCGATGAGCGTCTTGCCGCATCCTGGAGGCCCGTAGAGCAGAACGCCTTTCGGTGGCCGCAGTGAGTACTCGCGGAACAGGTCCTTGTGCAGGAAGGGCAACTCGACCGCGTCGCGAATCTGTTCGATCTGACGCCCGAGACCACCGATGTCCTCGTAGCCGACATCGGGCACTTCCTCGAGCACAAGGTCCTCGACTTCGGCCTTCGGAACGCGCTCGAAGGCGTACCCAGCCTTGGTGTCGACGAGGAGGGAGTCACCCGGACGCAGCCTGCGCGACGGCTCGTCGGGATCTTCCGGAGTGTCGTCGTTGGCCATCTCGTAGAGCGGCTTGGCCAACCACACGACACGTTCTTCGTCGGCGTGGCCAACCACGAGAGCGCGTGTTCCGTCCCCGAGAAGTTCGCGCAGAGTGCTGATCTCACCGATCTGCTCGAACGACCCGGCCTCGACGATGGTGAGTGCCTCGTTGAGCCGAACTGTCTGGCCAGGCGCGAGGACATCGGCTTCGATGTTGGGCGAGCATGCCAATCGCATCTTGCGCCCGGAGGTGAAGACGTCGACGGTGTCGTCCTCGTGGACCGCCATCAGAATGCCGTAGCCACTCGGCGGTTGGCCGAGCCGGTCCACTTCCTCCCGCAACGCGATCAGCTGTTGGCGGGCTTCCTTGAGCGTGTCCATCAGCTTGGAATTGCGCAACGACAACGAGTCGATGCGGGCCTCCAGCTCGCGCACATGCTCCGGCGGTTCACCGAGTTGACCGAGCTGACGCCGTAGGGACGCTGCCTCGGAGCGTAGATCCTCGAGTTCTGCCCTGGCCGCAGCCGAATCCGGATTGTCTGTTGAGCTCATGAGCGACTCCTCCCAGTCCCGATCTACCAACGCTACCGGCACATACGCAAAAGTGCGTGGGGACACGTTCTCGCAGTGGTCCTCGATCGCACGAGGAAGCCTCGGGACCGACGACTTTTGCCATGTTAGCCTCACCTGAAATGCACGCGTACATGCTGCACAGAAGAGGGGCTTCACCAGTGAAAATGCGCACATCTTCCGCTTTCGTCGCGCTCGCGGCTACGCTCGTCGCTGCCGGTTGCAGCTCGGGAGAAGATTCCGATCACAGTTCGGAACCTTCGTCGTCGGCGACTTCGGACACGTCCTCGACCACAGCGGTGGCCGACGCGACTGCTCCGACCGTCAAGGAGCTCACCGACTCCTTGGCCCTTGTCGTCGCCCCGGACGTCGACGCCGCAACGAAAGCGGCCGACATCGAGAACGGGCAAGCGCGCCTGGCGAATCTGGAGCAAATGACGGCCGCCCTCGCCAACTACGGCGCGATCACTTTCGAAGTCCAAGAGCCTACGGTCGAAGGCGAGACCGCGACTGCGCTCGTCGCAATTGCGACGCCGCGCGGGACGGCAGCTCCGACCCCCAATACCTGGGTCCTGATCGACGGCCACTGGAAGGTGTCCGAAACCAGTGCCTGCCAGCTGCTGGCGATGGGCCAGGCTCCCTGCGTCTAGCTCAGCCCTTGCCGGACCTTCGCTGTGGCTTCGGGGTGACGGTCCCGGCCGCCAATTTTCGAGCGCTGATGAGAAAGGCGGTGTGTCCCTGCATCCGATGCTCGGGACGCACCGCCAAACCGACGACATGCCACCCTCGAACGATGGATTCCCACGACCGTGGCTCGGTCCAGCATTCCTGCGCGCGGAGCGCCTCGACGACACGCGACAGCTGCGTGACGGTGGCGACATAGACGATCAACACACCGCCCGGCACGAGAGCATCCGATACGGCGGGTAGCGCGTCCCACGGCGCCAGCATGTCCAAGATCACTCGATCGACGGTCTCCCCTGGATGGTCGACACCGAATTGATCGATGTCGGCGACGGTGAGGTCCCAGTTGGGCGGGCGCTCCCCGAAGAACGTCTCGACGTTCTTCACCGCGTAGTCGGCGTGATCCTGGCGGATCTCGTACGAGATGACGGTCCCTGTCGTTCCCACGGCTCGGAGCAAGGAACACGTGAGCGCGCCCGAGCCCGCACCGGCCTCGAGTACGCGTGCGCCGGGAAAGACGTCACCTTCGTGCACTATCTGCGCGGCATCCTTCGGGTAGATGACCTGCGCGCCGCGCGGCATCGACAACACATAGTCGGTGAGCAGGGGCCGAAGAGCGAGGTACGGAGTTCCGTTCACCGAGGTGACGACGCTGCCCTCGTCCGCGCCGATCAACGCGTCGTGTGTGATGCCACCGCGGTGCGTGTGGAATTCCTTGCCTGCGTCGAGAACGACCGTGTAGTGCCGGCCTTTGCCGTCCGTCAGCTGGACGCGATCTCCGACTCGGAACGGGCCGCTTCGTGCGGGGCCGGCGGGGACGGCTTCCGTGATCTCGTCCGAAGACACAGCCGACTACCTCTTTCGATGAACTGATGTGGTGCAGTCGGTCCGGGTTTGGACTGGCGACTCGGCTGCCCAGACTACGGCCTTGCGCAGTTCTGTCGGTCCACGGGCTTAGTGTGCAGGGCGTGAGTATTACCGATACGCCCGCGCCGCTTGCCCCGATCAGCCCCACCAGGCGTAGCAAGCCGGCACTCTCACCGTCACGCGCCAGCGACTTCAAACAGTGTCCGCTGCTCTACCGGTTTCGGGCCATCGACCGGATCCCCGAGAAGTCGACCACGGCACAGGTCAAAGGCACCGTAGTTCACGCAGCACTCGAAGCGTTGTACGGGATGCCCACCGCGGCACGCCATTCGGACACCGCAGTCGGTCTCGTCGAGTCCGCGTGGGATCGTGTCCGCACCGAGTCTCCGGACGTCGCCGACTTCATTGCCGACAACGACCTCGCCACACTGCTCGAGCAGGCGCGTGACCTCGTCGCGGGGTACTACGAGATGGAAGACCCGACTCGATTCGATCCGGAATCGTGCGAGCAGCGCGTCGAGATCGATCTCGACGACGGGACCCCGCTGCGCGGTTTCATAGACCGCATCGACGTGGCGCCCAACGGAATGGTGCGCGTGGTGGACTACAAGACGGGCAAAGCTCCTCGGGAATTCACCGAGGCAAAGGCGCTTTTCCAGATGAAGTTCTACGCCTTGGTCGTCATGCGCATGCGTGGCATTGTCCCGGCTCAGCTCAAGTTGATGTACCTCGCGGACAAACAGTCCCTGACTTACACCCCGGACGAGGGTGAACTGCTCCGGTTCGAACGGATGTTGTCGGCGATCTGGAAGGCCATTCTCGTAGCAGGGAAAACGGGAGACTTTCAGCCCAAGCGAGGCAAGTTGTGCACATGGTGCGATCACCAAGCTCTGTGCCCCGAGTTCGGTGGAACTCCCCCGACATACCCCGGTTGGCCCGAGGTCGCAGCAGCAGTAGTAGAAGCAGAAGTAGCGAGCACACACGCATGAACGAGAACGCATTTTTCGTACCTCTCGGTGTGAATGCGGCGGGCAACGAGGTGTTCGGTGCCACAGAGCGATCCATCGGCACCTGGACCTCTACCATGCAGCACGGGGCACCACCGTCGGCGCTGCTGGTACGCGCTCTGGAGCGGATCGGCGCACGCGAGGATGTACGCGTCACCCGAGTCGTGATAGAGCTTCTCGGCCCGGTGCCTATCGCGGACATCGAAGTCAGATCATGGGTCGAACGGCCGGGCAAGAATATCGAACTGGTAGTTGCCGAGCTGTGGGCACGCACCGAGGGCGGTACAGAACGTGCAGTCGCCCGAGGAACCGCGTGGAGATTGGCCACCGAGGACACCTCGAACGTCGTGCATGCGGCGGACGTCCCGCTGAAGCCGCTCTCGGAAACCACACCCCATGTGTGGGGCAAGTCGTGGAACAGCGGATACATCGACAACGTGGACATTCGCGCGATCACCGAGAGCGGCGGAGCAGGACCAGGTCAGGTATGGGCCACTCCGACAACGAGTCTGGTGTTGGGCGAGACCATGACACCACTCGAGCGCCTGTTCTCCGTGGCAGACATCGCCAACGGCATCGGCGCCAAACTCGACATCGACCGCTGGACATTCCTCAACACCGACCTCACCGTTCACCTGTTCCGCATCCCGGACGGCGAATGGATCGGCCTCTCAGCCGAAACATCCACCGGTCCAGATGGTTTCGCGATGTCGGCTGGAGTTCTACACGACCACCTCGGACCTGTGGGGCGTATCGCACAGACCGTGTTGGTGCGTCCGCGAAATCGAACCTGAGGTCAGAAAGCTCGGCAGGACCTGATGTCCGAAGCCAGAATGGCCTTCGCGCCGAGGTCGGCCAGATCGTCCATCACCGTGTTGTGAACCTTGCGAGACACCATGGCGCGCACCGCGATCCAATTCTCATCCGCCATCGGGGACAGCGTCGGCGACTCGATGCCGGGAGTGATCTTCACAGCCTCGTCGAGAATGGATTTCGGGCAGTCGTAGTCGAGCATCAGGTACTGCTGCGCGAATACGACGCCCTGCACACGCGCGATCAGCTGCTTGCGAGTCTTGTCGGTGCTGGCGCTTCCGGCGCGCTCGATCAGCACACCCTCGGAGTCGCACAGCGACTCGCCGAAGGCGACCAAGTTGTTCTGTCGGAGCGAGCGACCCGACTCGACGACGTCGGCGATCGCATCCGCCACGCCGAGCTGGATAGAGATCTCGACCGCACCGTCCAGACGAATGACGGTCGCTTCCAGCCCGCGGGAGGCGAGGTCTGCCTTGACGAGGTTGGGATACGACGTCGCGATGCGCAGCCCGCCGAGATCGTCAGTGGACCAGTCCTTGCCCTGCGGGGCCGCATAGCGGAACGTCGAACGGCCGAAACCGAGAGAGAGCAACTCGTCGACCGGAGCCCCGGAGTCCAACGCCAGATCGCGTCCCGTGATACCGAGGTCGAGCTGGCCCGACCCGACGTAGATCGCGATGTCTTTCGGGCGTAGGAAGAAGAATTCGACGCCGTTGGCTGGATCGAGGACGGTCAGATCCTTCGAGTCGCTACGTCGCCGGTATCCGGCTTCCTGCAAGATCTCGGCGGAGGATTCGGAGAGGGCGCCCTTGTTGGGAACTGCTACACGCAACATTGCGAGGTCCTTAGGTCAGAAGAAGTACGAGGTGAGAGGGCGTGCCGCTCGAAACGAGCACGCTCACAGATGTCGGTAGACGTCGTCGAGCGTCAGACCGCGCCCCACCATGAGAACCTGAACCCAGTACAGCAACTGCGAAATCTCCTCGGCGAGTGCCTCGTCACCCTCGTGCTCGGCGGCGATCCAGACTTCACCCGCCTCTTCGATGATCTTCTTACCCTGGGCATGCACGCCTGCATCCAACGCAGCAACGGTGCCCGAGCCCTCGGGGCGGGTGACAGCGCGGTCGGTCAGCTCGGCGAACAGGGAGTCGAAGGTCTTCACGGTTAGCGATTCTTTCATGACGAGGTGGCCGAGCGTGCATCGCACCACGCGGACCGCAACTCCTCCGCGCTGATCCCGACGAGCGAATCGCGGAGGACGTATCCGGGCTCGGCCGACACTTCGACTTCGGAGGGCACGAGCAGTACCGAGCACCCCGCTCGGAACGCGGCCAGCGAACCGGTCGGAGAATCCTCGACCGCGAGACAGTGCGACGGGTCGAGTCCGAGTAGGGACGCACCCAGGAGGTACGGCGCCGGATGCGGCTTGCCTTCTTCGACCTCGTCACCGCTGACGGTGAAGTCGAAGTACTCACGCCCGATCGTCTCCAGAGCGGTCTCGACGAGTCCACGTTCGGTATTGGTCACCAATGCGGTGCCCAGACCCATCTCACGCGCGAGCCCTAGGGCGTCCTTGGCACCGGGGCGCCATGGGATACCCTCGGAAAACAGCTGCCCGACACGGTCCGTCAACCAGTTGCGGGCCCATCCCAAAGACTGCTCGGTCGCTTCGGTTCCCGTGTGGGCGAACACTTTTCGCAGCGCTCCGTGCATGGAATTGCCGAGTGTGCTCGTTCGAACCTCCGCGGTCAACACTCGACCCAGTTCGAGAGACAGCTCGGCAACCGCGACGTCCCAGATCTTCTCCGAATCCAGCAAGGTTCCGTCCATGTCCCACAGGACGCCCCGCAAATCGGACACATTCGACGCAGTGGGTTCAGACATTGAAATACTTGGCCTCCGGGTGGTGCAGTACGAATGCGTCGGTGGACTGCTCGGGATGCAATTGCAACTCCTCGGACAGTTTGACGCCGATTCGTTCTGGTTCGAGTAGTGCCGCGAGCTTGATGCGATCCTCCAGGTCCGGGCATGCTCCGTACCCGAACGAGTAACGCGCACCTCGATATTCGAGTTTGAAGTATCCCTCCGCGTCCGCGGGATCTTCTGCTGCAACGGTGCGGCCGCCGGTCAATTTCAGTTCCTCGCGAACACGGCGATGCCAATACTCGGCGAGCGCTTCGGTCAGCTGTACGCCGATTCCGTGCACTTCGAGGTAGTCGCGATACGCATCGGCCGCGAACAGTTCGTTGGCGAAGTCGGCAATGGGCTGACCCATTGTCACGAGGTTCATCGGCAGCACGTCGACCTGCCCGCTCTCGCGAGCAGACGCACGGGAGCGAACGAAGTCGGCGATGCACAGGAATCGATCTCGCTGCTGACGCGGAAAGGTGAACCTGTACCGCTCGGGAGCATCGGGGGTCGGCTCGGTGAGCACGACGACATCGTCACCTTCGGACACCGCCGGGAAATAGCCGTACACCAGAGCCGCATGCGCGAGAATTCCGTCGGTACTGAGCCTGTCGAGCCAATAACGGAGTCGGGGCTTGCCTTCCGACTCCACCAGATCCTCGTACGTGGCGCCTTCGCCTTTACGTGCGCCGCGAAGACCCCACTGACCGAGGAACAGAGCCCGCTCGTCGAGCAGCCCCGAATACTCCGCCAACGACACACCCTTGACGATGCGAGTACCCCAGAACGGCGGTACCGGAGTCTCGACGTCCGCGGCGACATCCGACCTCTCCGGAACGACGACCGGAACCGCAGCGGCCTTGCGCTGCTCGGCAATTCGTCGCGACCGCTCGTGTCGAGTCTTACGCTCCTCTGCCTTGGCCCGCGCTTCCAGCGCCTCCGGGCTGTCGGGCGCCGGTCCCCCGCCGCGCTTGGTGGTCATGATCGTGTCCATCAGCCGCAGACCTTCGAATGCGTCGCGTGCGTAGTGCACATCGCCCTGGTAGACGTCCTGCAGGTCGTTCTCGACGTAGGACCGCGTCAGAGCAGCACCACCCAGCAGCACGGGGAACTGCTCGGCGACACCCTTGTTGTTGAGTTCGATCAAATTGTCCTTCATGACCACTGTCGACTTCACCAGCAGCCCTGACATTCCGATCACGTCGGCGCGTTTGTCGATCGCCGCTTCGAGAATGGTCGAGATGGGTTGCTTGATACCGAGATTGACGACCTCGTAGCCGTTGTTACTGAGGATGATGTCCACGAGGTTCTTGCCGATGTCGTGCACGTCGCCCTTGACGGTGCCCAGAACGATCCGGCCCTTTCCGTCGTCGTCCGTGGCTTCCATATGTGGTTCGAGGTACGCGACAGCGGCTTTCATGACTTCGGCGGAGGCCAGCACGAACGGCAGCTGCATCTGGCCTGAACCGAACAGCTCGCCGACCGTCTTCATCCCGGACAGCAAGGTCTCGTTGATGATTTCCAGCGGCGGCTTCTGGTCCATTGCGGCATCGAGATCGGCGTCCAGACCGTTGCGTTCGCCGTCGACTATGCGGCGCTCCAGTCGCTCGAAGAGCGGCAACCGACCGAGTTCCTCGGCGCGAGATTCACGAGCAGACGCCGCCGAGACACCCTCGAAGAGCTGCATGAGCTTCTGCAGCGGGTCGTAGCCTTCGGAGCGGCGATCGTAGACCAGATCCAGTGCGGTCTCACGCTGGTCGTCGGGAATCTTGTTCATCGGCAGAATCTTCGACGCGTGCACGATGGCTGTGTCGAGTCCGGCTTCGGTGCATTCGTGCAGAAATACCGAGTTGAGGACCTGTCGGGCGGCCGCGTTCAGTCCGAACGAGATGTTGGACAGACCGAGCGTCGT
>NZ_LVCV01000030.1 GCF_001647195.1 Rhodococcus sp. EPR-157
GATGGGAAAGGTCAGGGTATCGACGATGATGTCCTCGTGGCGCAACCCCCAGTTGGTGGTGATGTCCTCGATGAGTCGGTCGGCGACCCGCACCTTCCACTCGGCGGTACGAGCCTGGCCTTCCTCGTCGATGGTGAGTGCGACGACGGCCGCGCCATGCTCCTTGACCAGCTTCATGATCTTCTGGAAGCGGGAATCCGGTCCGTCGCCGTCCTCGTAGTTGACCGAGTTGACCGCACTGCGTCCGCCGAGGTGTTCGAGACCGGCCTCCAAGACCGCTGGTTCGGTGGAATCGAGCATAATAGGCAGCGTCGATGCCGTCGCCAAGCGTGATGCCAACGCTGCCATGTCGGCAGCGCCGTCGCGGCCGACGTAGTCCACGTTGAGGTCGAGCATGTGGGCGCCGTCGCGCGTCTGGTCCTTGGCGATGTCGAGGCACTTCTCGTAGTCCTCGGCGAGCATCGCGTCGCGGAATGCCTTGGAACCGTTCGAGTTGGTTCGCTCGCCGATCATCAGAATGCTGGCGTCCTGCTCGAACGGAACGGCCGAGTACAGCGAAGCGACCCCGGGCTCGGGAGCCGGGACGCGCGTTGCCTTCGTCGTCCCGTGGACGAGGTCGGCCACCTGTCGAATGTGCTCGGGAGTGGTGCCGCAGCAGCCTCCGACCAACGACAGTCCGTATTCCGAGACGAAACCGCCGAGGGCAGTTGCCAGCTCGGGCGCCGTCAACGGATACTCCGCGCCCCTGGGGCCCAGCGTCGGCAGGCCGGCGTTGGGCATGACCGAGACAGGGAGCGTCGAATGCTTGGACAGATGGCGCAGGTGCTCACTCATCTCGGCAGGCCCCGTCGCGCAGTTCAGCCCGATCATGTCGATGCCGAGGGGCTCCAACGCAGTCAATGCCGCGCCGATCTCGCTGCCCAGGAGCATCGCACCGGTCGTTTCGACGGTCACATGCGTGATGATCGGAATCCGCACACCCAGTTTGTCCATGGCGTGCTGGCTACCGATGATTGCCGCTTTGACCTGAAGCAAGTCCTGGCAGGTCTCGACGAGGATGGCGTCGGCGCCGCCGTCGATCATCCCGAGCGCAGCCTCGGTATATGCATCACGCAGGACCGCGAACGGTGCGTGTCCGAGGGTCGGCAGCTTGGTGCCGGGACCCATCGAGCCGAGAACGAAGCGGCCCATACCGTCGCGTCCAGGGCCCATCTCGTCGGCGGTCTCCCGCGCGAGCCTGGTGCCCTTCTCCGACAGTTCCCGGATTCGATCGGAGATGTCGTAGTCCGCGAGGTTCGGCAGATTGCAGCCGAACGTGTTGGTTTCTACGGCGTCGGCACCTGCGTCGAAGTAGGCGCGGTGGATCTCGCGCAGCACGTCGGGGCGCGTGTCGTTGAGGATTTCGTTGCATCCCTCGAGGCCGAGGAAGTCGTCGAGCGCGAGGTTGGCGTCCTGCAGCATCGTTCCCATAGCCCCGTCGCCGATGACAACGCGAGTTTCGATCGCATCGAGCAGACTTGTCTTGTGTAGCGCAGGCATCACTACAGACTAGTGGGCTTCATGCCGTGCCCACGACAGCGCGGGCTGGTCGTAGGCTGTCGTGGTGAGTCCCCGAAACCGAGACGGCAATTTTCCCGCCGACCGAGACGACACCGAACACGGCAATTCGGACAGTGCGGCCGAATCCCTGCTGGCTGCGGTGTCCTCGGCTGTGTCGAACGCAACACCGATTCCGTCGGATTCCGAAGTCGACTCCGACGACGATCTCGACGAGGAACTCGAACTTCCGTCGCTACGCAACCCCATCCTGGTGGCAGCGTTCGAGGGCTGGAACGACGCGGGCGACGCAGCGAGTGGAGCTGTCGAACATCTCGAATTGATCTGGGATGCGACCCCGCTGGCCGAGTTGGACTCCGAGGACTACTACGACTACCAGGTGAATCGTCCGACAATCCGGCAGGTCGACGGCGTCACCCGCGAGATTGCGTGGCCGTCGACCAGGTTGTCGGTGTGTTCGCCTCCCGGCAGTGCCCGCGATGTCGTTCTCCTACGCGGGATCGAACCCAATATGAGGTGGCGGAGCTTCTGCGACGACCTTCTGGAGTTCGTCGAGCAGTTGGGTGTCGACACCGTGGTCATCCTCGGCGCGCTGCTGGCAGACACGCCGCATACTCGTCCCGTTCCGGTCACCGGTAGCGCGTACAGCGTCGAGGCTGCCGAGCGCTTCAATCTCGAGCAGACGCGGTACGAGGGTCCGACCGGCATCACCGGCGTCCTGCAGGACGAATGTGTCAAAGCGGGCGTCCCTGCGGTGTCGTTCTGGGCGGCGGTCCCGCACTATGTGTCACAGCCGCCCAATCCCAAGGCGACCGTCGCGTTGTTGCAGCGAGTCGAAGATGTCCTCGACATAGAGGTGCCGCTCGGCGAGCTTCCGACGCAGGCCGAGGACTGGGAGGAAGCGGTCACCGAAATGACGAAGGAAGACGAGGAGATCAGCGAGTACGTACGCACTCTCGAGGAACGAGGCGACGCGGAGGTCGACATCTCCGAGGCCATCTCGAAGATCGACGGCGACGCCATCGCAGCCGAGTTCGAGCGCTACCTTCGACGCCGGGGACCAGGCAACTTCGGCTTGTGACTGCACCAGCCGCACAGTGGCTACGGCGGCCCGGTGAGTTCTTTCTGATCCCCACGTAACGCAGGCGCAGCGGCGGTGTCACCCGCGCACCGCAACCTGGTGTCCATGGCAAGCACACCGCGGTTCCTTCAGGGCGTCTTCCCGTTCACCGGACATGGACTCGGCAAACCCGAGGCGGTGGATTCGTCCACCACGTTCGTCGTGCCTTCGGGATCGATCGCTCAACCGCTGTACTTTCGCGGAGGCAACTCCTCCGACGAGCTGATCGTGGTGTCGCTACTCAAAGACGGCCAGCCGATGCGCATGTTCCCCATGGGTGCCAAGAGCGGGGTGAACATTCCTCTTCGCGTGGTCGAGGACGTCGATCCCGACTCGGTGCTCGAGCTCGTCGTCGCGGCACCCGAAGGCACGACGGGCGAGGTCGTCGTCGACTTCGGCTTGGTGTTGATCTGATGAACGGCGCTCCCAGAACGCGGCTACTCGTCGTCGGGAACGGGATGGCAGGAGCCCGGACCGTCGAGGAGATTCTCAAGCGCGGTGCCGAGAAATTCGACGTCACCATGATCGGAGACGAGCCGTACGGCAATTACAACCGAATCATGCTCTCGCATGTGCTTGCCGGCGAGACGGGCGTCGACGACGAGGACCTGCTCCTCAATCCGATGAGCTGGTACCGCGAGAACGGCGTCACCTTGTTCGCCGGGGACCGGGCGGTCGCCCTCGATCGGTTTGCGAAGTCGGTCCGCTGCGAGAGCGGACGCATCGTCGAGTACGACATTCTCATCATCGCCACGGGCAGCAACACGTTCTTCCCCAACATGGACGGGCTACGGGAACCCGACGGACGCCTGGCCCGCGGCGTATTCGGCTTCCGGACGATTGCCGATACCAACGGAATGCTTCAGATGGCGGCATCCCAGGACGATTTGCGTGCGGTCGTGATCGGTGGTGGGCTACTCGGCCTGGAGGCTGCGTACGGGCTACGCACCCAGGGTCTCGACGTCGACGTCGTGCACTCCCCCGGTCACCTGATGAACCAGCAGTTGGACGAGCGTGGTGGACGCCTGCTGCGCAACAAGATCGAGTCACTCGGCGTCGGTGTGCACACCTCGAAACGGACGACCTCGGTACTTCGAGACGAATCTGGACGCGTCGCCGGCGTCGGGTTCAACGACGACACGTCACTACCTGCAGACATGATCGTCGTGACGGCCGGAATCAGGCCGAACGTCGAGTTCGCACGTGGCGGCGGCCTCGTCATCGAACGCGGAATCGTCGTCGACGACCAGTTGCGCTGCGAGGACGAAGGATCCATCTACGCCGTCGGCGAGTGCTGCCAGCATCGCGGTGAGGTGTACGGGCTGGTGGCGCCGTTGTGGGAGCAGGCCGTCGTGCTCGCCGAGCATCTCTCCGGAGCGAATCCATCCGCCGCATACCACGGTTCACGATTGACGACGAAACTGAAGGTCGCCGGCGTCGACGTCGCGGCGATGGGCGTGAAGGGCCCCGAACGTGACGACGACGAGTTCGTTCAGTTCTACGAACCCAGAAGCGGGACCTACAAGAGCGTGGTGGTCCGGGACGGAAAGCTCATCGGAGCAACGCTTCTCGGCGACATCAGCAAGGCCAACTTCCTGACCCAGGCGTTCGACGAGAAGGTGCCACTACCGGACGAGCGAATCAGCATGCTCTTCGACATGGGGACGCCGACCGCAGCAACAGGTGCAGCCGAACTCGCGGACGACGTCCAGGTGTGCAACTGCAACGGCGTCACCAAGGGTGCGATCGTCGCCTGCGTGCATGCCGGGGCGAAATCGATGGGCGACGTCACCGCGGCAACCCGGGCAGGCAAGGGTTGCGGTTCGTGCAAGGGACTCGTGGCCGACATCCTCGCTTGCGCGGCCGGTGGTGCGCTCGAGACCGATCCGGCAGCAGACTGGTACGTCCCATCCATTCCGTTGTCCAAGCCCGCTCTCATCGACGTCATACGCGAGCGCGATCTGCGTTCGGTGTCGCAGGTGTTCACCGAACTCGCGACCGACGGCAGCGAGGACGTGCCGTCGAAGATGCCGCTCGCGTCGCTGCTACGCACGATCTGGGGGCCCGATTGGGTCGACGAGCGCGGCGCCTTGTTCATCAACGACCGCGTGCACGCCAATATCCAGCGCGACGGCACGTTCTCGGTGG
>NZ_LVCV01000031.1 GCF_001647195.1 Rhodococcus sp. EPR-157
CAAAGTCACCGGCGGACAGCGCATCGATCTGCTCGGCATCAAGAAGGAAGACCTTCCGAAGGTGTGGGGCGATCTCGACATGCCGTCCGGCTTCGCGTACGGCAAGAGCATGCGCACCGTGAAGACCTGCGTCGGAAGCGACTTCTGCCGCTTCGGCCTCGGTGATTCGACAGCGCTCGGTATCGCGCTCGAAGAACGGTTCCAAGGTTTGGAGACGCCGGCGAAGCTGAAGCTTGCGGTCGCCGGATGCCCTCGAAATTGCTCCGAAGCTCTGTGCAAGGACTTCGGTGTCGTGTCGGTCGGCGAGAACAAGTGGGAGATCTATGTGGGCGGGGCCGCCGGGGCCCACATCAGGAAGGGCGATCTGCTGGCGACGGTCGTCGGCGGTGACGAGGTACTTCGGGTCGCGGGGATCTTCATTCAGCACTACCGCGAGAGCGCCCAGTGGCTGGAGCGCACATACGCCTGGGTCCCCCGAATCGGCTTGGAGGTGCTGCAACGAACCTTGATCGAGGACGCCGAGGGAATCGTGGAAGGACTTGAGCAGCGCATGCAGACCTCCGTAGACGGATACCGGGACCCATGGCAGGACCGGGTGGAGCAGAAGTCGCCCGCTCAGTTCACCCCGTCGCTGCCGCTGTTGCCGCTGCCTCAGGTGCCGGTCCGATGAGCATTCCGGTCGGTGCACTAGAGGATCTGACGCCGGGCGAGGGCCGCGCGTATGTGGTCGACGGCAAGCAGGTGGCGGTGTTCCTGCTCGCCGACGGAACGGTCCGGGCGATGGATGCCGTCTGCCCGCACAAGGGCGGTCCCCTGGCGGACGGTCAGATCGACGGATCGATCGTGATGTGTCCGCTGCATCAATACACGTTCTCTCTCGATACCGGGGCATGTCCGAGCGGGATCGACTCTGTGCGGACCTACCCCGCAGCCGTCGTCGACGGGAAGGTGACGATCGAGGTGTGATCGCTGCTCGCACAGCTGCATTTTCACTCGTACCCGGTGGGCGCCTACCCTGTTCCAGTGAGCGAATCGGGTGAGAACGTACGGCTGGGTGCGGCAGCTGCGTTTCTGCAGGAAGATCGCCTCAAGCTGTTCGCGTTCACCGTCGCCGAAAAGCACAACGAGTACCTCTGGGTGCTGCGGGCCTTCGACATCGCGCGGGCCAACTATGTGGTGCTGCTGCACGCCGCCGATATTGCGGACACGCTGGCCAAGAACGGCCCCGCCGAGCTGGAGCTGAGCGCGTCCGAGATTGCCCCCCTGCTCGAACAACTGCATGCATGGGAGCTTCTCGAGCGAAGCTACGACGGATCCCGGGCGGCAACGCTGGCCGAGTATCGAAACCGGCACTTCGTCTATCAGTTCAGCCAGGCGGGGTACAAGGCGTTCCGAGCAGTCGAGGACGTACTCGGTGCGCGACTCGACGACGCATCGCTGTCACGACTGGTCCTGCCGGAGCTGCTCGCCGACATGCACGAACTTGCCGAAGCCAACCGACAGGCCGACGGCGACCGCATCTATCGCAAACTCAGCCGTCTCGACTCGACCCTGTCCGAGATGGCGACCCGCGCCGCTCACTTCTACCTGGTGTTGGGTGACCTGGTCCGCACCACGGAAATCACCCCCGAGACGTTCCTCGTCCACAAGGACGCCCTGCTCACGCACATGCGCGAGTTCAGCTCCGATCTGACGCGGTACGCGCCGAAACTGGCCGACGCGATCGCGGTGGTCGAGTCGACGGGGATATCGGAGCTGATCGAGCGGGCGGCGGTCAGCGACGAGCGAATGTTCCTGTCGACTGCGGAGCGTGAGGCCGATTGGCGCGCTCGATGGACGGGTCTCTCACACTGGTTCGTCGCCGCCGAGGCGGAACTCAGCGAATCGGAACGGCTTCGCGAGGGAACGATGAGTGCGATCGCGGCGGTACTTTCGCTGTTGCGGCGGGTCACCGAAACCCGCAAGGGCGGAGTCTCACGGGAGAGTCAGCTTCGCCACCTCGCGGGTTGGTTCGCGAACACCCCGACCGAAGACAGCGCCCACGCCCTGTTCCACGCCGTGTTCGGACTCGGTCGCCCCCGGCATCTGTCGATGGTGCATCCGGACGCCGATATCATTCCGACCTCACGAACCTGGTGGGAGGCTCCGCCCGTCGAGATCTCACGCACGTTGGCCGAAACAGGTCGAACGCCATCGCCCGGTCTACCGGGGAGGCTTCAGCGCAATGACGGTGGAATCCGTCGGCTACGCGAGCAGCAGTTGCACGCACAGCGCGTCCGTAGTGCCGCCGCGCAATCGCTGGCCACGACAGGTGTCTACGACCGCACGCTGAACGAGCAGGAGACCGAAGTGCTGCTCAGCTTGCTCAATGCCGCTCTGACCGCTCGGGTTCGGGTCAGCGGCCATACGTCGGGATCCACCGGCTCCGACAGCGGCGTCAAGCTGACGCTCAGTGACAGCGACACCTCCACCGTCGTACGGACTTCTCGCGGACGGCTGCACCTGGACCGCCTGCAGCTCGATGTTGCCGAGGTGACTCGCCGATGAGAGCCCGCGAAATCCCCTCTCTTGCACTCGATTCGTACCAACGTGCCGCCAGAGTTGCACTGGCGAATCACCTGGTGACCTCGACGTATCCCGACCGGATCGCCCTTCCGCTGCTGAGGCGCTGGGCGACCGAACTGCGCGAGGACCTACTCGAACTCTTCGGCTACCGCCTCGAAGTGACCGAGACGACCGCGCGGTTGTTCCCGGTCCTCGACGCCCTCGATCCGACCCAACCTGCGCGTACCGCGACCGATCGCATTTTCGACCGACGACGCTACGCCTATCTTGCATTGGCGTTGGCCGCACTCGGCCGCGCAGGCAACCAGATCACCCTCTCCGAGTTGGCCGATCATGTTGCCGCCGAGGCCGGGCAGGTCGACGGTGTCGATCTCGAAGCCGACCGGGCGTCGGACCGCGATGCCTTCGTCGACGCCGTCGGGTGGCTGGCTGCACGCGGTGCGATCTCGCTGGCCGACGGCGACGCGGGTGGTTGGGCCAACAACCCGTCGTCGGGCGAGGCTCTGTACGACATCGAACGGTCCGTGGTCGTTGCCATGTTCAGACCACCCCGAGCTGTACAGCACCTGCGTTCGGTCACCGGTCTGCTTGCCGGAGCGGAGGCACCTCTCGACGACGAGGAGACCTCCCAGCCGGCGAACCCGAAGGAAACGCTCCGAAAAGTACGGCGCGCCTTGATCGAGCGCCCCGTCGTGTACTTCGACGACCTGGATCAGGACGGCCGGACCGCGTTGGCCGCCGAGCGGACCGTCATCGACGTCGAACTGCTGACGGGACTCGTTGCCGAACGGCGTGCCGAGGGGGTCACGTTGATCGACACGTCGGGACGATTGTCCGACATACGCTTTCCCAGTACCGGAACCATTGCGCAGGTGGCGCTCCTTCTCGCCGGCGAGATTTCCGATCGCGTCGTCGATCCCGACGCTGCCGAGCTCACGCGACACTCGATTCCCGGTGACGCGGACCTGATCGAGCACTTGGACGGCGCAATCCCCGGTGGCGGCATATTCGACGACCTTGCCGAATTCGCGATAGCAGCAACCGGAGTCGATGACGGAATCGGTTCCGTTACATACCCGTTCATCGAGAACAGTTGGCTTCGGGGAACAGTGGCCGACTTGGTAGAACGATTCGGCCGAACATTTGCCGCTCAGTGGCAAGCAGATCCGGACGGGCTGCGAGAACGAGCGGTGACAATGCTCCACCGACTGCGACTGGTGAGCATCGTATCCGGAGGAATCATCGTTCTTCCTGCCATCGCTCGCTATCGTGACGTGATGGTCAGCGTGCGCGACCGCGCCCCTCAGAACTCCCTCTTCGACGGCACTTCACCGGACACAGAAACAGAGACGCACTAGATGACCGCACATTCGCAGCGCTTCCGCCCCACCCGAGCCGGGATCATCAATCTCTGGGACTACCGCGATCAGGAATTTTCCTTCGCCGACGGACGTCTCGTGCTGCGTGGTCCGAACGGATCGGGAAAGACGAAGGCGCTGGAGGTGCTGTTTCCGTTCGTCCTCGACGGCCGAATCGAGCCGCGACGTCTCAATCCGTTCGCCGGCGAAGAGCGCACGATGAAGTCGAACTTGCTCTACCGTGGGCAGGAGAGCGCGCACTCGTACGTATGGATGGAATTCGGCCGGGGATCGCGCGAGGATCCGGAATCGGTGACCGTCGGTATCGGCATGCGGGCGAGCCGACAGAACGACAAGGTCACGCGATGGTACTTCGTCGCGGACGGGCGAGTCGGGGTCGATTTCTCGCTGCTCGGGTCCGACGACCGTCCGCTCACCAAGAAACAATTGGCAGATCAGCTCGGTACGGATGCGCTGACCGACCGCCCGGTCGACTATCGGGCGGCGATCGACGCCCGCATGTTCGGCCTCGGTGCGCAGCGCTACGACCAACTGATCAATCTAATCCTGACCTTGCGCCGACCGCAACTGGCGAAGAACCTCGACCCGAAAGGGTTGTCGCAGGCGCTGACCGACGGCTTGCGCCCGCTCGACGAGCAATTGGTGCTCGAGGCTGCGCGCTCGTTCAGCGACATGGAAGAAGTGGGACGGGCCTTGGAAGGTCTTGCCCAAGCCGACCAGGCGGCCAAGAACTTCGTCGGGGTGTACTCGAAGTACCTTCGGGTTCAGGTCCGCTCGGATGTGGAGCAAGTCTCCCGCAGGCTCGAAGCCGTCACGCATGCCACGACCGCACACTTCGCCGCGTCCGCGCTGAAGGAGCGGCGCCTGCAGGAGCGACTGGCCGCGGAAAAGCGCTTCGACGACGCCGAACGCGCTCTCGATCAGGCCGTGGCGGACCGCGAGACACTGCAGCGGTCCAGTGCGTACGAAGGCAAGCAACAGCTCGACGATCTCGCGGAATCGGCTGCGAAGCTGAAGGTCTCGGCAGCCCAGCAATCCGAACGCGCCCGAGGCGCGCAATCCGATCTCGAAAAGCGTGCCACCGAATCGGCCCGCGCCGATTCAGCGCTCGCGGACGCGGTCGCCGCACTCAACCGGGCCGAGGACGACCTACAGACCGCGGCGGAGGATGCCGGAATAGCGTGGGCTTCGATGCCTGCGAGCGCGCGAACCGACCAGTTCAGTACAGCGCTGAGAGGGCACGCCGAAGAACGCGACGGCGACGTCCGCGCTGTGCGCGACGCTCTCGGGACGGTGGAGAAGGCGTCTACCGAACGCGCCCGTGCCGACAAGAGTGCGGCCCGCGCGCGCGAACTCCTGGAGGCAGCTCGCGCCTCGGTCATCGAGGCCGAAGCCTCCGTGGAACTTGCACGCGCGCAATACAGTTCGGCTCTGCGGTCGTGGTGGTCCGAGAACTCGGCTCGCTACCTGGCCGCGGGCATCACCGCGGCAGCGTTCGAGGCCCTGGACGCTGCGGTGCCGCACATCGGCGAAGACGATGCGCCGAGCCTCGACGCCGTCCTCGCCGACGCGTCGGCCGAAGGACTGGAGTCCGTCCGCAGTCGACGCACCCAGGCAGGTGTCACTGCGTCCGCCCTGGCCGAAGAATTGGCCGCTATGCGCTCCGAACGCAACCTCGTCAGTGCCCAGCACGACGACGCTCCCCCGCCGTTCGCTGCACGAACTTCTACCCGTGACGATCGCGACGGCGCGCCACTGTGGAAACTGGTCCGATTCGTCGACGGCGTCGATCCATCCGAAGCGGCGGGCGTCGAATCCGCTCTCCACGCAGCCAATCTCCTCGACGGCTGGATATCACCGACGGACGTTCCCGAGTCCATGCTGTCCGAGCAGTACCTCGTTCCCGCGCCAGAGGATGCACGCCCGACCGGCCGGACCCTGTCCGACGTTCTCGATCCCGAACCGGGAACCGGGGTTCCCGAATCCCTGGTCCGCGACGTGCTGGCTTCGATCGCGTTGGGACCCGCCGACGACGCGGTGACCTCGATCGGCGTCGACGGTCGATACTGGCAGGGAGTCCAGCGTGGGCGTCACGTCAAACCCGATGCCGAGTACATCGGCGCGACCGCCCGTGCACGCCGCCGTGCGGCCCGAATCGCCGAACTGGATGCCTCCGTCGAATCGACGGAAGCGTCGGCGACTGCGGCACGCGAAGAAGAACGCGCAGCGGCGGAGTTGCTTCGAGGTCTTGCTGCGGCGGCCAAACAGCTGCCGAGGGCGTCCGCAATCATCAAGGCGCAAAAAGCTGTCACCGAGTCCGCCGGAGCGTTGCGGACGTCTCAAGCGGGTGCAACGGCGGCCTCGAGCGAACTCGACCAGGCGATCGCAGAGCTGTCCGCGAAGGAGAAGCATCTGCGGACCACCGCGGTCGCCCACCGCACGCCGCATTCGGCGCGCGAGATCGACTCGCTCGCGGCCGCTATCCGGCACTTCCAGAACCAGGGTGAGCTCGTCCTTCGTCGACGGGGCGAGCATGTGCGCGAGGCCGAACGTCGCCGCGAAGCGCTCAACCGGTTGGAGGAGACGACCGGGCTCGCCGAGGAGCTGGCCGAGGAAGCGGCGATAGCCGAGGAGAACTATCTACAGCAGGTGAAGCGTCTGGAGATCTTGAGCGAGAAGCTCGGCTCCACCGCCGAGCAGATCAACGCCGATCTCGAGAAGGCCCGCGAGAAGATCGAGGCGAGCAAGGTCGAGCAGCGAGCAGCCCGGAAAGCGGACAAGGAAGCCGGTGAAGCCATCGGCAAAGCCGAGGGCGCGTGCAACACGGCACAGGAGGGCCTGCGCGCTGCGCTCACCGAGGGCATCGGCGACGCCGCCCGGTTGGCGCCGTACGCGCGCCGGGATCTCCTCACCATCCTCGGTGTGCCCACGGTCCACTCCGAAGGCTCCGACGTGTATTCCTGGCCGTCGAGCGAGTCGGCGTGGCTCAGCGTCGAACAAATCCTGTACCGCATTCAGAACGCGACATCTCCCGACGAGGAGATCGAGGTGCTACCCCCGGCGGTGCATCGGCTGCATGCGGCTTTGGACGAAGCCACCAGTTCGGTCAAGGCGAGCGAGTCGTATCGCAAGGGCACACGAACGGCTCTGACGAGTGCGCTGCAGGAGTTCGACTCACAACTCGCGTCATCGGGGCAGGATTACCGATTGCAGTGGGATGCGCCCGACGGCCTGACAGTCGTGCGGGTTCAGGACGAACAGGGTTATTCGTCGATCGGCGAGTTCGCGGATCGGATCGGTGAAGCACGCTCCAACCAGGAGACACTGCTGACCGAACACGAACGCCGCATCCTCGAGGACGCGTTGCTCACCGGATTGGCTCAGCAGATCCACGAACGCACGGTCGACGCACGGGCGCTCATTGCGCAGATGGCATCGGAGATGAAGCAGCGAAAGATGTCCTCGGGCAACACCATCGGGGTTCACTGGGTACTCGCGGACAACCTCGAGGAGGGTGCTCGTGAGGTCTCGAAATTGCTCGACCGCGACGCGTCCTCGCTCGGCGCCGACGACCTCGCGTCCATGCGCGCGCATTTCGCGTCGGAGATTCGTATCGCGCGCGCCGCGCACCCCGAACGGTCGTATCCCGAGATCTTGGCGTCGACGTTGGACTACCGCCGTTGGCGGGTCTTTTCGTTCAACCTCATCAGTGGTGACGGCACCGAGGATCGTCTGACCGTGGCCAGGCACAGTGCGCTCTCGGGCGGCGAACAATCGGTCTCACTGCACCTCCCACTCTTCGCGGCCGCGCACGTGATGCTGTCCTCGGCTGATCCACACTCTCCTCGCCTGCTTGCTCTCGACGAAGCGTTCGCGGGCGTCGACGACAACGGACGAAGTGAGCTGCTCGGGCTCAGTGTGCAGTTCGATCTCGATCTGTTCATGACCGGCTACGACCTGTGGATCACGTACTCCGACGTGCCCGGTTGCGCTCACTACGATCTCGCGCATTCCACGGCAGAGAACACGGTCAGTGCGGCATTGTTGGTGTGGGAGAACGGCGAGCTGTTCGCCGAGCACGACGGCACCGACCTGGCGGCTGCGTTGGGTTCGCCGCTCACCAGACGGGTGCCGACCCGAGCAGAAGGTGGTCTCGAATTTGTCCGATGACCGTACGGCCGGCTGGCGTGGCACCGCCGAGCTCGACGCGCTCCTGGCCGCTGCTCGCAAGAAGGTGGAGTCGAATTGGCTGAAGGTCGGCGGGAACATCACCGTTCACCTCGGTGATCCCCCGGAACTGTGGCGACTGTGCAGCGCGATCTCGCGATCCAACGCGGGCCTGCACAGTCGCGCGAAGTCCACCCGACTCGATCTGGTGCGGTTCGACGAGTGGCTCGCGCATCCGCTCAATGGTGGGCTGGGTCTGCTCGACACCCTCGACGCCGATGCCCCGCTTCAGGACAAGAAGCGTTTGGCGGCTGACAAGGCCGAGGTCAAGGCCAGTGCCCTCGCTGAGGCGCGAACGCTTCTCGCTGACGGCACTCGCGGCGACTGGGCGGACAGATGGCTGTCGTCCTTGCTCAACCAAGACGGGACACTGGGCGGTCGCGTCGCCGTCGACTCGCTACGAACGGCCGCCCGCGTACTCGCCGTTCTCCCCGTCGACGGACTCTCGCTCACCGAACTCGCCGAACTGGCAGTCGGTGATACCAAGGCCCTGTCCTCGGGCGGCGCACCGAAACTGGTACTCGACGCATTGTCGCTTCGCGAGGGAGTACCGCGCCCCGCCGACCCGGTCGGAATTCGGTTGCTATGGGAAACCGCGGGAGTGTCGGTGGACGCGCTCTCGAGCCGCGTCGTCGTTCTCCGCTACCGTGTCGCCGAGAACCACGTCGTGGGAAGGTGGCTGAACGAGGCAGCGGCGGAGGGAATACCGTTCCCTCTCACGCTCGACATGCTCGGACGAGGAGCCCTCACCAACACCGCCGACAAGATCTTCGTGTGCGAGAACATCGCCGTCGTCGCCGCGGCTGCGCGCACGTCGATTGCCGGCTCGGCGAGCATTGTCTGCACCGACGGCCAGCCCTCGGCAGCGGTACACAAGCTACTGTCGGGCCTGAGGCCGGGAACAGAAGTGTACTGGCGCAACGACTTCGACTGGGCGGGACTGCACATGACCTCGCGTGCGATCGCACGCTACGGTGCGAAGCCATGGCGCATGGACAGCGAGTCCTACCTCCATGCTCTAGACGCGCGGAACTCCGAGCCGCTCAAAGGATTTCCGACAGCGAGCCCCTGGGATCCAGCTCTCGCTGTCGCGATGCACGAGTCGGGCCGCGCAGTGATGGAGGAACGCTCGATCCCGGACTTGTTGCGCGACCTGACCTAGAAACCTCAGCCTGACTTGGAACTTCAGCGCAACGGAATACCGAGCAATGCGTCGACCGCATCGGCGAACGCGCCGGGCGCAGCGCTGTCCGATCCCCCACGCTCAACCGCGAAACTGGCCCACGCATCGAGTGCATCGAGTGCTTTCGGGGTGTCGAGATCATCGGCGAGGTGCTGCCGCAGGCGCATGATCACATCGTCCGCATTGGTAGCCGAATCGAGAGCAGCTGCAGCACGCCACAACTCCAGCCGCGTGTGCGCGCGCTCGAGAACCTCGTCGGTCCACGCCCGGTCCTGGCGATAATGCCCGGACAGCAAACCGAGTCGGACGGCCGACGGGTCTACTCCTGCAGCCCGTAGCTTCGAGACGAACACCAGATTCCCGCGACTCTTCGACATCTTCTCGCCGTCGAGACCGATCATTCCCGTGTGTACGTAGTGCCGCGCGAACCGCTCACCACCCGTTGCCGCTTCGGCGTGTGCGGCGGAGAACTCGTGGTGCGGGAAAATCAGGTCACTTCCACCGCCCTGAATATCGAAGCCGGTGCCGATACGGTTCAGTGCGATCGCGGCACATTCGATGTGCCAGCCGGGTCGGCCGGCGCCGAACGGAGAGGGCCACGACGGCTCACCCTCGCGTTCGGTACGCCACAACAACGCATCGAGCGAATCACGCTTGCCTGCCCTGTCCGGATCCCCTCCGCGTTCGGCGAAGAACTTGTCCATCGTCGCCCGGTCGTATCCGGATTCGTAGCCGAACGCCGCGTTGGCGTCGGCCCGAAAATAGACATCGGGGAACTCGGCATCGTCGACGACGTACGCGGCACCGGACGCAATCAGCTTCTCCACCAATTCGATGACCTCGTCGACGGATTCGACGGCACCGATGTAGTCGCGCGGGGGAAGAATTCGGAGCGCTTCCATATCCTCCCGGAACAGTTGAATCTCGCGGTTGCCGAGGGTGATCCAGCTCTGGCCGTCTCTGTTCGCGCGTTCGAACAGCGGGTCGTCCACGTCGGTCACGTTCTGGACGTAGTGCACATCGTGTCCGGCGTCACGCCACAAGCGGTTGACCAGATCGAAGGTGAGGTAAGTGGCTGCATGGCCGAGGTGAGTAGCGTCGTACGGCGTTATTCCGCAGACGTACATCTTCGCTTCGGCGCCGGGCGTGACGGGCCTGACTTGGCGATCAGCGGTGTCGTACAACCGAAGCGGGGGTCCCTGACCAGGGATCGACGGAACGGTTGTATCGGACCAGGAATGCATGCACTCGAGCCTATCCGAGAGGTATCAGAAGGCGGGCCACGGTATAGGCCTACTGGAACGCGGCTGCGGCATGACGGGGTTCTGCACGAGCGCGCGTGCACGTGCGAGCAAAGCGTCCGTCTCCGATTCGGTGATGTGGCCTCGCACGCGTGGCTCCACCCGATCGGCGAACGACTCGACGAAATCGGCGATGTCTGCCATCAGAGCGTCATCGACGGCTGTACCTGCCCAACCCCACAGCACGGTCCGTAGTTTGTCGTCGTGGTGCAGACAGATGCCGTGATCGACACCGTAGACGTACCCGTCGAGCCCTTCGAGGGCGTGGCCACCTTTGCGGTCCGCGTTGTTGAGAAGAATGTCGAGAACGGCCATGCGCTGCAGTCGTGGGTCGTCGGCGTGAATGAGGGCGACTTCCTGGCCCTCACCGTCGTACGCCTCCAACACCGGGATCCACCCGGACGGAACGAGGTCCGGTCGACAGATGTCGACGAGATCCACCCGATCGCCGTGCTCACCGTGCCGCTCCGGTGTGTCGATCCACCGCTGCACCATGCCTGGACCGAACGGGCCGTCACGCAGAATCGTCGTCGGTATGACGTCCCATCCCAGCGCGTTGGATATCTCGTACGATGCCACTTCGCGGCCCGCCAGCGTCCCGTCCGGGAAATCCCAGAGCGGTACCTCTCCCCTGACGGGCTTGTAGACGCATCGTACCGTCGCGTCGTTCTCGCCGGCCGCTGCCTCACATACCAACGTCGCATTGCTTGCGGACACCACTCGACCGACCACCGTGAGGTCGCCTGTCTCCATCGCGTGCCGCCCCTCGAACAGCGGCCGGCCTTCGGTCAAAGCTCGTCGCCGAGTTCGGCCGCCGACCCGAAGGTCGCATCACGCCGGTAGCCGTTGGTGCGTATGCAGATGTGACCGTCCTGGGTGAGCGGTTGGCCGCACAACGGGCACGGCGCGCGTCCGGCTGCGATGACCCGCTCCGAACGCAGAGCGAACTCTCGTGCCTGAATCGGGGTCAGGAACACCCGAACCGCGTCGGGACCCTCCTCGGTGTCGTCGAGGACGACGGACTCGTCGATTTCCGACTCGCTCACCGCCAACAATTCCACAACCACTGCACCTGCATCGGCGTCCCAACCGAGCCCCATGGTGCCGACCCTGAATTCGGTGTCGATCGGGGTCAGCAGAGGACTGGTGTCGCCCACCTCGGTCTCCTCGGGAGGAACATCCGCGCCGAACCGACGATGGACTTCCTCCAACAGCAGACCCATCCTGTCGGCGAGAACCTGCACCTGCTGTTTCTCGAGAGCCACCGACACCACACGGGCATCGTGGACCGCCTGGAGGAAGAACGATCGGTCGCCCGGCTCGCCCACAGTTCCCGCGACAAATCGATCAGGGGTGCGGAAAACATGTATTGCGCGTGGCATTGCACCTCCTGCATTCGTTTCGAGGACCCTCCGCTTCGGGCCCTCGAAGTTCCATTATCCGCTATGTCGGCGCTACGTCCCGGAACCTCCGCCCGGGACGGCGTCGGACTCGGCTTTAGCCGGCGCCGCCACCAATCCCGACAGGTCCAGTCCCGTGTCGTTGGTACGTACTACGAACGGCCTGGTGGTGGTGTATCTGATCACACTGATCGACGCCGGGTCCGCCACGATTCGCTGAAATGAATCCAGATGACATCCGACGGCGTCGGCAACGATCGACTTGATGACGTCTCCGTGCGAACACGCAACCCACAGCACATCGCGTCCGTACTCCTCGGCAAGTCGAGCATCATGCTCACGGACTGCCGACACCGCCCTCGCCTGTACTGCCGCCAATCCCTCGCCGCCAGGAAACACTGCGGCCGAAGGGTGTTGCTGGACAACCTTCCACAACGGCTCCGCAAGAAGTTCCTTGATGGTTCGGCCGGTCCACGATCCGTAGTCGACTTCGACCAGTCTGTCGTCGACGATCGGAGTCAATCCCCGCCGTTCGGACAACGGCAGAACCGTCTGCTCGCATCGCTGTAGGGGCGAACGCACAACTTCTTCGATCGGTAGCGAACCCAGGCGATCGGCGACGTGCGCTGCCTGCTCGCGTCCCTTGTCATCCAGCTCGACACCGAGCGACCGCCCCGCCAATGTTCCTGCTGTGTTCGAAGTCGAGCGGCCGTGCCGCAGCAAGATCACCGTCATGACACCACCCTAGTAGCGGCCTTCGGTCACGTAGCCGAGACGACTCCCGCGGCCAGCAGCGCCATCACTCCGGCACCGAGCACGATCCGGTACCCGACGAACCAGTACAGCGAGTGATTCGCGACGAACTTCAGCAGCCAGGCGATCGACGCGTAGCCGAGTGCGAACGCGATGATCGTCGCGACGACGAGTTGAGCGCCTGATGCGTTCAGGCCTTCTCCGGCCGGCTCGAACGCGTCGGGAAGCGAGAACAGACCCGATGCGGTGACCGCCGGAATCGCCAACAGGAACGAGAATCGCACTGCGGCCTCGCGTTCCAGGCCCATGAACAGGCCTGCGCTCGTCGTCGCGCCGGAACGAGATACCCCGGGAATCAATGCCAGGCACTGCGCGGCTCCCATGATCAGGCCGTCCTTCGTGGTGATCTTCTCGATCGGCCTGCGTTTGGCTCCGACGTACTCGGCGACGGCGATGACGATGGCGAACACGATGAGCATCGTGGCGATGAGCCACAAGTTTCGTGCGCCGGTTCGGATCTGATCCTTGAACAGGAACCCGAGAATGCCGATGGGAATGGTGGCGATGATCACATACCAGCCCAATCGATAGTCGAGTTCTCGCTTCGACTTGTCGAGCAGACCGGCGAACCACGCACGCACGATCCGCACGATGTCCCGCCAGAAGAACAGCAGCACGGCTGCCTCGGTCCCGAGTTGACTCACCGCCGTGAACGACGCACCGGCATCGTCACCGAAGAACACTTCCGACACGATGCGCAGATGGCCGGACGATGAAATGGGCAGGAACTCGGTCAAGCCCTGCACCGCACCGAGGATGATCGCCTGTACCCAGGTCATCGATTCGCCGATCACTGCCGCACCGCCGAGGCGCCGTCTACATAATTCACGGCCACGACCGTACCCGGCGGGCGCGGGCGGTATCGGCCGAGACTCTCGGTGCGCGGCGCGGCAGGCTCGCACGACCGCCTCTCGCGCACTACTGTGCTCACCTGGTGCCACTGCGCCCGAAAAATGCGTGGCCCGAAAAAACGTGAGGAATCCTCGAATACCATGAAGCAGAGATCTGTCGGCTCCAGCGGCCTGCGCGTGTCGCGTCTCGGTCTCGGCACACTCGGTTGGGGCAGCGGGACCGACGGCGACGACGCCGCAGCGCAGCTGTCGGCATTCGCCGAGGCCGGAGGCACCCTCGTCGACACCTCCCCGTCGTACGGCGATGGCCGCGCGCAACGGGTACTGGCCGAAGTCCTCGACGACGTCGTGCCCCGCCGTGAGTTGATCGTGAGCGGCTCCGCTGGGATCACTACATCCAAGGGCAGGTACCGCATCGATTGTTCGAGGCGGGCGCTCCTCGACCAGCTCGAGACAACACTCCGCGAGCTCGGAACCGACTACCTCGATCTGTGGCAGATCGGTACCTGGGATCAATACACCCCGGTCGAGGAGGTTGCGGCGACGCTCGACTACGCAGTCACCAGCGGGAAGGTGCGCTACGTCGGAGCGCGCGGATACCTCGGCTGGCAGCTGGCGACGGCGGCGGGCGCAGCCGGCTCCGGCCGGATCGTCGCCACGCAGGCCGAATACTCGCTGTTGGCGCGCGGCGTGGAAGACGAGCTTCTTCCGGCTGCTCGGCACCATGGCGTGGGAGTTCTTGCCGCGGTGCCCTTGGCAGGTGGCGTTCTCACCGGCAAGTACAGCCAGGGCACGCCCGCCGACTCGCGTGGCGCGGACGATGCACACGCGGACGCGATTGCGGGATACCTCACCGACACCGCAGTCAACGTCGTCGATGCCGCTTTCACGGCCGCCAGCGGGCTGAAGACATCCCCGCTCACCGTCGCGCTGGCGTGGGCTCGCGACCGCCCTGGTGTCGCGTCGGCTATCGTCGGCGCGCGCGATCTGGCCCAGCTGACCGGCATTCTCGTCTCGGAGGATCTGGAATTGCCGCCTGCCATCGCCGCTGCTTTGGACGACGTCAGCAGCTGACCCTGCACAGGCTAACCTTGTCTCCGTGGACGTCGAAGAAGCCCGAGAGTCAACGCGTCGCATGACTTTTCTCACGAGGATCGCGGTGGCCTCGATCGCTGTGACGACGATCTGTGCCCTCGTCGCCTGCTCCGGTCCTGAGGTTGCAGCAACCGACTCGGTCGTCGGTCCACGGACCGCGGAGATCAGCGATCCCGATCCAGAACCTATCGAATCGGCACCGACGCCGTCCCTGCCTGCGACGGTGCGTAGCTTCGACGGCGTCGACGTCACGATCACCGACACCAGCAGGATCGTTGCGGCAGATCAATACGGAACGCTCACGACGACGGTCTACGCGCTCGGTCTCGGAGACAACCTCGTCGGGCGCGACACCTCTGCATCGTTTCCCGCGGTCGCCGACGTCACCGATGTCACACCGACCGGACACTCACTCAGCGCGGAGGGAATCCTCGCGCTCGATCCGACAGTCGTACTCACCGACACCAGCATCGGACCCCGAGGAGTCCAGGATCAACTGCGCGCGGCCGGAATCGCCGTCGTCTACTTCGACCCGACACGTTCGATGGACGGTGTGGCAGGCCAGATCGAGGCCGTCGCCGCCGCACTCGGTGTACCGGAACAGGGTGATCGACTCGCCGAACGAACGATGTCCGAGATCGCCGCTGCACGCGCACTGGCGCCGACGGACGGCGAACCATTGAAGATCGCGTTCCTCTACATGCGCGGGTCCGCTATCAAGATGCTGGCCGGTCCAGGATCGGGCGCAGACGCTCTCATCGAGGCGCTCGGGGCCACCGATGCCGGTACCGCGTCCGGGGTAACTCAACAGTTCGTGGCGATCACCAGTGAGGCTCTCATCGCGGCAGCTCCCGACGTCATTCTGATGATGACCGGTGGCTTGGAATCGATCGGCGGGATCGCCGGCCTCGAACAGGTTCCAGGAATCGCGCAGACTCCGGCCGGACAGTCCGAGCGGGTGGTCGACATGGCGGACGGAGTCGTACTGAGTTTCGGACCCAATACCGGCAAGGTTCTCGATGCCCTGGCCAGAGCCGTCTACGACCCTGCGCAGTGATGTCGATCGACGGGCGGTCACGCACGGTGTCGGTGTTTGCTGCCCTTGTCGTGCTCGGTCTCGGCCTCGCGGTGTTCTCGGCGTGCGTCGGCCAGGTTCCGACGACTCCGTGGGAGGTCGTGGGTAGCGTGCTCCACCGGATCGGCCTCGACATCGGGCCCATGCCCGCGCATCCGAGCGGTGAGGTCACGTTGTGGCAGGTCAGGTTCCCGCGGATAGCCCTCGGTGCGGTAGTCGGTGCAAGCTTGGGGTGCGCTGGCGCACTACTGCAAGGCGTGTTCGCGAATCCTCTCGCCGAGCCGGGCATCATCGGAGTCTCTTCGGGTGCAGCAGTGGGGGCGTCCTCGGTCTTCGTGCTCGGCGGCGCGTTCGCAGGTGTGTGGTCGGTGGCGACGGCTGCGTTTCTCGGCGGACTGATCACGACCGTCGCCGTCTATGTTCTCGCCCGCGGTGGTGGCCGTACCGAGGTCGTCACGCTGATCCTGACGGGTGTTGCGATCAACGCGTTCGCAGGCGGATTGATCGCGCTGTTCACGTTCATCGCATCACCGGCTGCACGGGATCAGATCGTGTTCTGGCAGTTGGGATCCCTTGCCGGCGCCACCTGGCAGGCCGTGTCGGTGGTCACTCCACTCGCTGCCGTGGGAATCGCGGCATCGGTCGCCCTGTCGCGGCGCCTCGATCTACTTGCACTCGGCGAAAACGTCGCTCGGCACCTCGGTGTGAACGTCGAAGGTCTTCGTCAGATTGCCATCGTCGTCGTCGCGATACTGGTTGCATCCTCGGTCGCCTTCACCGGCATCATTTTGTTCGTCGGGCTCGTGGTGCCGCACCTCATGCGGATGCTGCTCGGACCGGCACACCGCACCCTCGTTCCGGCCAGCGCATTGTGCGGTGCGGTGGTGCTCCTCGCGTCGGACCTTCTGGCGCGCAGCATGGTGGACAACGTGGACATGCCCCTCGGAATGATCACGTCCCTCCTCGGTGCGCCGTTCTTCTTCTGGATGCTGCGTCGCACGCGCGCGAAACAAGGCGGATGGGCATGAACCCGTTCAGGCGAACCCCCGACTCGCTCGAGCCGATCACCGACGGCTCGGTGACCATGAGCCTGCGGAGCGTGGATGCCGTTCGATCCGGTCGGAAAATTCTGGGCAGGATCGACCTCGATATCGTGGCGGGAGAGGTACTCGCACTGGTCGGACCGAACGGAGCAGGTAAGTCGACCTTGCTTGCAGTACTCGCCGGTGAGCTTCGGGCTCACGCCGGCGCAGTCGCGTTGCACGGTCGTCCGCTACACGAGTGGGCGGATGTACGCGTGGCCCGCCGGCGAGCAGTTCTTCCCCAGCAACACACGGTCGGCTTCTCGTTCACCGCCGAGCAGGTGATCCGAATGGGCCGCTCCCCGTGGCAGGGAACCGAATTCGCCGATGACGACGACGACGCGGTGGCAGCCGCGATGGACGAGTGCGATGTGGCAGTGTTCGCGGATCGCCCGTTCGCGAGCCTGTCCGGAGGCGAACGCGCCAGGGTGTCACTGGCTCGCGTGCTTGCACAACGAACCTCGACCCTGCTGTTGGACGAACCGACCGCAGCGCTCGATCTCGGCCATCAGGAAGCGGTCATGGCAGTGGCGCGGGCACGCGCTGCACACGGGGACGCGGTGGTCGTCGTCCTGCACGATCTAGGGCTTGCCGCTGCGTACGCGGACAGAATTGCCATACTCGACAACGGATCCCTCGATGCGCTCGGTCCTCCTCGGCAGGTGCTCGACGCCGACCTGTTGACGCGGGTGTACAACCACCGCGTGGAAGTGCTCGACCATCCCCGGACCGGGGGATTGCTCGTGCTACCCGTGCGAGACGACTAGATGCTCTCGAAGACAGATCCGACACGTTCGAGAAACGAACGCACGGCAGACGATTCCTTCGGTCCAGCGCTCAGATCGTCGGCGTTGCTGACGGCATCTCGAACGGCCGCGACGATGCTCCGCTCGTCCGTGAGGTCGATCTAGGTGACCGATTGCTCGGAGACTGCTGTCACATCCGACTTGTCCGGGACCGGCGTCGGGAGGTCGGCCCGATAGATCTCGAGGTAGAGAGTGCTCTTGTAGACGCGGAAGGCGAACGGTCGGTTGTCTTCGGTGCTGCCGAACCCACTCGCTTGTGCGCCGGTGGTGACCTGCTCGACGTCGAACTTCAGCCCCGTCGGGACCGCGCTGTATCTTTCCTCGGCAACCAACTGAACTCCTCGTTGTTTCCCCGTGAATACGTTACCGCTGTTATGGCCCATTTCCGATCAAGTACTCCGGCGCCGTCTCCGTCGGACCGATCAGGCAGGCTGGAGTAACCATCGAAGCGAATCAGAACGATCAAGGAACTGGCGGATCCATGAAAGACCGACGTACCCCGTGGCGAACTGTCGTCGCGGTAGCTTCCGCATCGGCGTGTGTGCTGCTGGCCGGATGCTCCGACAACAGTTCTCCCGACGAACCCGACTCGGTCAGTGTCGAACCGTTGGCGGGAGTCGATTCCCCGCAATTGTCCACTCCCCCGAGTGGTTCGGTGACTGCGTTCCCCTCCGGACTGCATTTCACCACATTCGATGCGAGCACGCGCTCTGTTGTCGCTCTCGATGACTCCCGGACGACGCTCCTGATGTTCGACGCCGACGACATCGACGCCCAACCGCGTAGCGTGACGCTCCCCGCCGCGCCCGCCGATATCGTCCCAACGGGAGACGGATCGCTCCTGCTTCCGATGGACGGCGAATTGGCGATAGTGGATCTCCGCAGCTCGGAGGTAGAGACGGTGCCGGTGGACGGGACTCTGCTCAGTGCTGCACGACTTCAGGACGGCCGGGTCGCCACTGGCGACGACAGTGGGACCATTCACATCATCGACACCGAGACGAACGAATCACAGACCATCACCGGACTCTCGTCGGTCGACGCCTTGGCCTCGACTCGGTACGGCCTCGCCGCGTTGGATCGCAACCAAACTTCACTGACAAAGATCGACATCGACGGCGGATCACTCGGTTTGGCGTTGCGCGCAGGTACGGGTGCAGCCCGGGTGGACACCGACGAGTACGGGCGGATCCTCGTCACCGACGCGGCCGGAAGTGAGCTTCTCGTGTACTCGTCCGAGGACTTGCTCCTGCGGCAGCGCTTTCCAGTCGGCACGCAACCATGGGCGCTGACTTACGATGACAAGTCCGACATCGTGTGGGTGAGCACTCCGGGAGACAACGAGGTGGTCGGATACACGCTGGACACTGGAATTCCGGTCGAAGCAGGCAGGTTCTCCACGGTGAGGCAGCCGGACTCGATCGCTGTCGATTCGGAGACCGGTGATCTCTACGTAGGTTCGGCGGTCGGCGAAGGTCTCCAGAAGGTTGCTCCGGGCGAGAGAATCTGACTTCGATCGGCGAGCATGTGCACGAGCACGAGCACGAGCACGCGAGAAGATGCGAGAGGCCACGGTGTCGAAGAACAACAGCACGCGAAACCGAATGCCAGCCGAATGGGAGTCCGCTTCCGAGGACTGGGAGTACGTCCCGCTTCGGCTTCCGCCTGATGTGACCAGGGTGACCGCGTCCATGCGGTTGGCGATCCAGGCCGAGTTCGGCGGCTGGGAACTGTCCCGTGTTCGGCTCTATACCGATGGAAGTCGCAAGGTTCTGCTCAAACGGAAGAAGACCAACCATCACATCCCGGAGCCGGGAATCAAGTAGGAGAGAAGGATCTTGTACCAGGCATTGCTTCGACTGATGTTCCTGATCTCACCGGAACGGATCCATCACATCGCGTTTCGATCGATGCGTGCAGTGGCAGCATTTCCACCGCTTCGGTCGTTGCTGGTTCGGCTGCTCGTCGTGGACGATCCAGTGTTGAAAAGCACTGTGTTCGGGATCGAATTTCCCAACCCGGTCGGGCTGGCCGCCGGCTTCGACAAGAACGCCGATGGAGTCGACACCTGGGGCGCTCTCGGCTTCGGCTTCGCCGAAATCGGGACCGTCACCGCACAGGCACAGCCTGGCAATCCGCAGCCGCGACTGTCTCGGCTCCCCGACGACCGGGCACTGGTGAACAGAATGGGGTTCAACAATCACGGTGCAGGGGCAGCTGCCAATGTTCTGCGCACTCGTCGAGGTGGGATTCCGATCGGTGCCAACATCGGCAAGACCAAGGTGACGCCTGCCGCGGAGGCCGCCGCCGACTACACCGCGAGCGCAACGCTCCTCGGACCGCTCGCAGACTTCCTCGTCGTGAACGTCAGCTCACCCAACACCCCCGGGCTGCGTGACCTACAGGCCGTGGAGTCCCTGCGCCCCATCCTGTCTGCGGTGCTCGCGGTGTCGTCCGTGCCTGTGTTGGTGAAGATTGCACCCGACCTGTCGGACGAGGACATCGACGCTGTAGCGGACCTGGCCGTCGAACTCGGGCTCGCCGGAATCGTCGCTACCAACACGACGATCGGTCGGTCTGGCCTCCGCACACCTGCCGCCGTCGTCGACGAGGCAGGAATGGGCGGCCTGTCGGGAGCACCGCTCGCCGACCGATCGCTCGAGGTGCTACGACGGCTCTACGGACGAGTCGGTGCGCAGATCGCACTGATCTCGGTCGGCGGTATCGAGACTGCCGACCAGGCGTGGCAGAGAATCACCGCAGGTGCCTCACTGGTTCAGGGATACACGGGGTTCATCTACGGTGGCCCGTTCTGGATGCGCTCGCTCAACAGAGGCATTGCGCAGCGCGCGCGGGCCGCGGGATTTGCCTCGTTGACCGACGCTGTCGGCTCCGAGAACCGCTGAAACGCACCGAGGCCGTACTCGGGCGTGAACCCTCGTACGGCCTCGGTGCTGTGCTGGTCAGGCTTCGTACACACCCGTCAACGTCGCGCGCGCGATGGCATGGGAGAACAGGTTGAACCCGAGAAATGCCGGCGTCGCCGTTTCGTCGACTTCGAGTCGCTCCACGTCGACTGCGTGCACCGCGACGATGTACCGGTGCGGTCCGTGCCCTGCAGGCGGAGCTGCGCCGATGTAACGAAACAGCCCTGCATCGTTCTTCAGCGTCACCGCGCTGATGGGGATTCCGGTGCCCCCGTCGTCGCCCGCACCGGCGACCAGCGAGGTGGTGGACACGGGAATGTTCGCGACCGCCCAGTGCCAGAATCCGGACGCCGTCGGCGCATCGGGGTCGTAGACGCTCAGTGCGAAGCTCTTCGTCTCCGCGGGGAAGCCGGACCAGGAGAGCTGCGGCGAATTGTCGTGTCCGCCTGCGCCCATGATCCCGCTGACCTGCTGGAGGCCGAGAGTCGAGCCCTCGGTGATGTCCTCGGACGTCAACTCGAACGAAGGTAGATCAGGCAGGGCGGCGTATGGGTCGTATGTCAAGAGAATTCCTTTCGAATCAGCTGTGCAGCAGAAAGTGTTCCAACACCTGTGTACCGAACTCGAGCGAACTGACCGGAACACGCTCGTCTACGCCGTGGAACAGTGCTGCGAAGTCCAGCTCGGGCGGGAGTTTGAGTGGAGCGAACCCGAAGCACCTGATCCCCAATTTCGCGAATGCCTTGGCGTCCGTGCCACCGGACAACATGTACGGAACGGTACGACCGTTCTTGTCGTGTGCGAGGACGGCGTCGTTCATCGCGTCGACGAGATGACCGTCGAACGTGGTCTCGTAGGAATCGAGCTTGGTGATCCACTCACGTTCGACGTTGGGGCCGATCAGCTCGTCGACCTCGCGTTCGAACTCCGCCTGCCGACCCGGAACGACACGGCAATCCACCACCGCCTCGGCAGACTGCGGAATGACGTTCGCCTTGTAGCCGGCCTGGAGCATCGTCGGGTTCGCGGTGTCCCTCAGAGTTGCTCCGACGATTCGCGCGATGCTTCCGAGTTTCTGCAGGGTTCCGTCGAGGTCTGGTGAGGCCGGGTCGAAATCCAGACCGGTTTCCTCCGCCACCGCGCCCAGGAATTCTGCGACCGAATCAGAAATGACCAGCGGGAACGTGTGGTTGCCCAACTTCGCGACCGCCTCGGCAAGATAGGTCACGGCGTTCTCGTCGTGCAGAAAGGATCCGTGTCCGGCGCGAGCCTTGGCAGTGAGCTTCATCCAGCCGAGACCCTTCTCGGCAGTTTCCACCATGTAGAGACGCTTCTCGGTTCCATCCGGCCGCGCGACGGTCAACGAGAACCCGCCCACTTCACCGACGGCCTCTGTCACACCCTCGAACAGGTCGGGACGATTCTGCACCAGCCACTGCGATCCCCACCTCCCCCCGTTCTCCTCGTCGGCGAGGAACGCGAAGATGATGGTGCGCGGCGGGACGGTTCCGTTCGACTTGAACTGGCGCGCCAGCGCCAGTGCCATGCCGACCATGTCCTTCATGTCCACGGCCCCGCGGCCCCACACGTACCCGCCCTCGACGGCGCCGGAGAACGGATGCACGCTCCAGTCCGCGGGCTCGGCGGGCACGACGTCGAGATGACCGTGGATCAGGAGCGTTCCGCGAGTCGGATCGGCACCAGCCAGAGTCGCGAAGACGTTGCCTCGTCCCGGAGCGCCGGATTCGACGTACTCGGTCTCGTATCCGACCTCCTGGAGCTTGAGCGCCACCCACTCGGCGCACTCCTTCTCACCCTTGGTGGTCTCCAGCTCTCCGGTGTTCGAGGTGTCGAATCGGATCAGGGCGCTGACGAGATCGACGACCTCGTCGAGAGCAGTCGTACGGACACGGTCGTTCGGGGAGTTCTCGACGGAAGACACCCCACTTTCCTACCACCCATGGCAGTCCTTCCGATGAACTGACGTGCGGATTTGGGCGATCGGGTACGCGTCGTATATCTTTGTCCAGCACGCAGCGAGCAGGTGTGCAACTGGTCCGAGTGGCGGAATGGCAGACGCGCTAGCTTGAGGTGCTAGTGTCCTATTAACGGACGTGGGGGTTCAAGTCCCCCCTCGGACACCAGAGATCGAAACTTCGATCCGCAAGTTCTGAGTTGAGACAGACGACCTAGGCCCCGGTTCCTTTGGAATCGGGGCCTAGCTCGTTGTGTGAGCCCGGTCGTGCACGACCGGTTGTGTGACCGCCTGGAAGGACGAACCGATGACCGATCCTCAGTACGACGGGGATTCAACCGACGGGGCTTCAACCGACGGGGATTCGGCCGGCATCGATTCGGCCGATCTGGACACGTGCCTGCGAGTGCTGAAACTGGCAGGCGCCCTCGACAAGAACCATCCTGATTCGATTGTCGTTCAACGAGCGTCGGGGCAGCTGTTCAAGGACCTCAAACGATCACGGCGAATCGCGGCGCGAAACGCGAAGTCCGATGCGGATCGAGCAGTCGTCGAGTCGACCGCAACGGGGTCGCCCAATCGGATCGACGACGAAACTGCAGGACTGTCGCTGACGACACGGACGTCGGGTGAGTACGCGGGGACTTTGATTCGCGCAAGGCCCTGCTACATCTGCAAGCAGCGCTACACCCTCGTCGACGCGTTCTACCACCAACTGTGCCCCGACTGCGCGGAACTCAATCGAAGTAAGCGTGATGCCCGAACGGACCTGTCGGGTCGACGGGCCTTGCTCACCGGAGGCCGCGCGAAAATCGGAATGTACATCGCACTTCGGCTATTGCGCGACGGTGCACACACGACCATCACGACACGGTTTCCGGGCGACGCAATCCGCAGATTCTCCGCCATGGACGACAGCGACACCTGGTTGCACCGTCTACGAATCGTCGGCATCGACCTGCGCGACCCGGCGCAGGTCGTAGCCCTTGCGGACTCCGTCGCAGCCGAAGGACCGCTCGACATCCTCATCAACAATGCCGCGCAAACAGTCAAGCGCTCCCCCGGGTCCTACAGCGCGTTGATCGACGCCGAATCCGAAGCACTGCCGTCGGGCGCTCGGCCCGATGTCATCACGTTCGGCAAGACCAGCGAAGCCCATCCGGCATCGCTCGCGAGTTCCCTGCCCCATTCCGACACCGGCGCAGTCTCAGGCGAAGCTCTCTCGGCCGAGGCAGTGAGTTCCCTTGCGCTGCTTGCAGGTTCGGCAACTGCCGAACGCATCGAGAAGGGAATCGCAATCGATGCGGGCGGATTGGTCCCCGACCTAGCCGATACGAACAGCTGGATTCACACCGTCGAGCAGGTCGATCCTGTGGAGCTACTCGAAGTGCAGCTGTGCAATTCGGTCGCGCCGTTCATTCTCGTGTCCCGACTCCGCGCCGCGATGGAAGCGTCGCCGGCCAGACGCAAGTACGTCGTCAACGTTTCCGCAATGGAAGGTCAGTTCAGCCGGGCGTACAAGGGGCCTGGACATCCGCACACCAATATGGCGAAGGCAGCACTGAACATGCTGACCCGGACGAGTGCGAAAGAGATGCTGGAGAGCGGCATCCTCATGAGTGCGGTGGACACGGGGTGGATCACCGACGAACGTCCACATCCGACGAAGATGCGTCTCGCAGGCGAGGGATTCCACGCTCCCCTCGACCTGGTCGACGGTGCTGCGCGTGTCTACGATCCCATCGTCCAGGGCGAACTCGGCGTCGACGTCCACGGTCAATTCCTCAAGGACTTTTCCCCGTCACCCTGGTAACCGCCTTTACGCGGCGTTTGCCCTGTAATACTGCCGGATATACCTTCACTTCCTGGGTGAACGTCGGGCGAGAAACGGTGGGGCAGAGATGGGCGACGACGTCGAACAGCGGAAATTCTCTCGGCAGGACAGGCACCGATTCAGGCAGAAGGTGCAGGACTGTCTGGACGCACTCGCGATCATGTTGGCAGACGAGACGTTCGAGATCGGCGAACCCAGGATCGGGATGGAAGTCGAACTCAACCTCGTCGACGAGAAGATGGCCCCGTCGATGGCGAACGCGAAGGTACTCGACGCCATTGCCGATCCCGATTACCAAACCGAACTCGGACAGTTCAACATCGAGATCAACGTCGCGCCGCGACCGCTGCGAGGTACCAGCGTTCGAGAACTCGAGGACGACCTCAGGAAGTCTCTGAACGCTGCCGACACGCGCGCACGTGAGTCCGGCAGCCGCCTGGCGATGATCGGAATGCTCCCCACACTGTCCGAAGAGCACTTCGAACATCGATGGCTGTCGGCCAACCCACGCTACGACCTCTTGAACCAGCAGATCTTCGCTGCCCGCGGCGAGGACATCGAACTCCAGATCAGCGGTGTGGCTCTGCCGGGAGCCGAAGCAGCGGAGGAGCTGTCGACGATCACCGACACCATTCTCCCGGAGGCCGCGTGCACGTCGGTGCAGTTGCACCTGCAGGTGGCTCCGGACGAGTTCGCCTCCTATTGGAATGCGGCACAGGCACTTGCCGGCGTGCAGGTTGCTCTCGCCGCGAACTCACCGTTCTTCGCCGGCCGTGCTCTGTGGCACGAAACACGGATTCCGCTGTTCGAACAAGCGACGGACACCAGGCCTCAGGAACTCAAGAATCAAGGCGTCCGGCCTCGGGTGTGGTTCGGCGAACGATGGATCACGTCGATCTTCGACCTGTTCGAGGAGAACTCCCGCTACTTCCCCGCTCTCCTTCCCGTGTGCAGCGACGAGGATCCGAAAGCGGTACTCGCCGAAGGAGGTACGCCCGATCTGTCGGAGCTCAGGATGCACAACGGGACGGTCTACCGCTGGAATCGGCCGATCTACGACCGCTCCGGTGGCAGCCATCATCTGCGGCTGGAGAACCGGGTGCTCCCGGCCGGGCCCTCGATCGTCGACACACTGGCCGACGCTGCGTTCTACTACGGCACGGTTCGCACGCTCGCCGATGCCGACCGACCACTGTGGACCCAGATGACCTACGACGCAGCCGTCGAGAACCTCCACTCCGCGGCCCGGACCGGCTTCGGCTCTCGTCTCTACTGGCCGGAGGTGGGATGGGTGAGCCCCCAGGAACTGGTGCTCCGCCGCTTGCTCCCGATGGCCGACGCCGGACTCGCTGCCTACGGCGTCGAGAGCTCGGTGCGAGATCGATACCTGGGTGTGATCGAAGGCCGGTGCCTGAGCAAGAGATCCGGCTCGGTGTGGCAACGCGATGCCGTCGTCGCCCGGGAACGCGCAGGAGACGACCGCGAGTCCGCTCTGGCAGGCATGCTGGCCGACTACCTCACCCTGATGCACGAGGGCCGACCAGTGCACACGTGGTCGTTCTGAGGCATACGATTCGGTCATGCTGTATCGAGCGCTCGCGGACGTGACGATGGTGCTGCACCTGGCATTCATCGTGTACGTCGTCGTCGGTGGGTTCGTTGCGTGGCGGTGGCCGCGAACGATCCTTCTGCACGCGTGTGCGGCCGCATGGGGTTTCGCATCCATCGTCGTCGGTATCGACTGCCCGCTGACCTCACTGGAGAACTGGGCGCGTCAACATGCCGGCGGAGCCGCACTTCCGTCGACCGGGTTCATCGATTATTACCTCACCGGAGTGATCTACCCCGACAGTGCGCTCGCCGCCGTACGACTCACTGCAGCGTGCGCTGTCGCGCTCTCCTGGGCCGGATTCTTCGTGATCCGCGCGCGCTCACGCTCGGTTCTTCGACTCACGAAGTGATACGCGTTAGTGTCCGTATATGACTTCGACCGATCCGACCGACAGCACTCCCACGCAACGTGACTACGACATCGTGGTGTACGGCGCCACCGGGTTCGTCGGTCGTCTCACGGCGGCGTATCTGGCGGAGCATGCGCCCGCGAACACGAAAGTCGCTCTCGCCGGTCGGTCGCTGACGCGGCTGGAGGCCGCCAGAAAGGCACTACCCGCCGGTGCCGCGCAGTGGCCGCTCGTCGAGGCCGATGCGAGCGACATCGACTCGCTCCGCGCACTGGCCGTCAGCACGCGCGTCGTGATCACCACTGTCGGCCCGTACGCGAAGTACGGCTTGCCGCTGACCACGGTGTGCGCAGAATCCGGCACCGACTACGTCGACCTCACCGGTGAGGTGCTCTTCGCCAGAAAGAGCATCGACGCCAATCACGAGATCGCTCGGAGCACCGGTGCCAGGATCGTCCACTCGTGCGGTTTCGATTCGATTCCGTCGGATATCGGTGTGCACGTGCTGTACTCGGCCGTCACCGACGACGGAGCGGGCGAACTCACCGACACCACACTCGTCGTCAGCGCGATGCGCGGCGGGGTGAGCGGCGGCACCATCGATTCGTTGCGAACCCAGATCGACGAGGTCAAGAAGGATGGCAAGCTGCGCCGCCTCGCCGCACGGCCCTACTCCCTGAGCCCCGATCGGTCGCTCGAACCGGATCTGGGTCGCCAGTCCGACGTCGCACTTGTCAACGGTAAGGACATCGCTCCGGGCGTACGCGGCTGGAAGGCGCCGTTCGTCATGGCGTCGTACAACACGCGCGTCGTCAGGCGTAGCAATGCTCTGCGAGAGTGGGCCTACGGCAAGGAATTTCGTTACCGGGAAGTAATGTCCGTCGGTTCTTCCATTGCATCGCCCGTCATCGCCGGTGCTGTGTCAGCGGGCCTCGGCGCGGTAGTCGTCGGCATGACCGTGTTGCCGAAGAAGATTCTCGATCGCGTGCTGCCCAAGCCGGGCGAGGGTCCAAGTCCCAAAGCACAGGACAGCGGGCACTTCACCATGGACCTGTACACGACGACGACCTCGGGTGCGCACTACCGGTCGAGGGTGAAGGCCACCGGCGATCCCGGTTACAAGGCGACGTCGGTGATGCTCGGTGAGTCTGCGCTGGCATTGGTGCACAACCGAAGTGAGTTGCCCGACGCTGCAGGCGTTCTCACCCCGGCCACTGGGATCGGTGATGCCTTGGTGACACGGCTCCGCGCCGCCGGTTTCGAGATCTGGGCCAAGAAAGTTTGATCGACGATCCAGCCTCGGTGCCCCTGATCGTCGACGTCGACACCGGAATCGACGACTCGCTCGCTCTGCTCTACCTGCTGGCCAGTCCCGAGGCCGAGATCGTGTCGATCGCGGCCACCGCGGGCAACGTGCCGGTGAACCAGGTTGCCGCCAACAACCTGGCGTGGCTCGATCTGTGCCGAGCCGGCGATATCGAGGTCACCCTCGGCGCACAGACACCCCTGGTCGCTCCGCTGATGACTACCGAGGACACGCACGGGCCGCAAGGTATCGGGTACGCCGAACTGCCGCGTTCCGCCCGCGCGATGTCCGAACGCGACGCGGCCACCGCGTGGGTTGAGTTGGCCCGTGAACGGCCGGGTGAGATCACTGGGCTCGTGACCGGACCGCTGACGAATCTGGCGACGGCAATTCGGATCGAGCCAGCTCTACCGCAGCTGCTGAAGCGACTGGTGGTGATGGGTGGCGCGTTCCAGCATCCAGGAAACACGACGCCGACCAGTGAATGGAACATCGCCGTCGATCCGGAAGCAGCAGCGGAGGTGTTCGCGGCATTCTCGGGCCTGCCACACGGCCGGCTACCGATCATCTGCCCGCTCGACGTCACCGAGACCATCGAAATGACTCCCGCGCACGTCGCGCAGCTGGCCGCCCGCGCCGGAAGTACTCCCGCCGAAATCGTGTCGGCGACCGATTCGTCGACGACGAGGTCGACCGCGTCCAATCCGCTCGTCCGCCACTTCTCCGACGCCGTGCGGTTCTACATGGAGTTTCATCGCGACCACGACCAGGGATTCCTCGCACACATGCACGATCCGTTCGCCGCGGCCGTCGCACTGAATCCTGGTATCGCGACAGTCCGTCCGGCGACGGTGGACGTCGAGCTGAACGGAACGTTGACTCGTGGAACGACGGTCGCGGACTGGCGCGGAATGTGGGGGCGTCCCCGCAACGCAGTGGTCGCAACCGCTACCGACCCCGCGGCCTTCTTCGACGACCTCATCGAACGGGTCGGAGCCCTCGCGTCCCGTCTGTACTGATTACTCCCTAAGCCCCATCGAACGCATCGAGCAATTCCTGAGCTCCCAAAGCAGCGGTCAGCGAACCGTCGCGGACACGGCGTTCGACGCTCGATCGGACGGCTTTCACAGCGGGGTTCTGCGCGAGTCGACGCAGAAGCTGATCGTTGACCATCGTCCACGTCCAGTCGACCTGTTGCGTACGACGCTTCTCGGCGAACTCGCCTGCATCGGTCAACACTTGCCGATGTCTGAGCACGGTGTCCCAGAACTCGTCCATCCCGGTCTTTTCCAGCGCACTCATCGTCAGAACCGGCGGCTGCCAGATCGCGTCGTGCGGATAGATCATGCGTAGAGCACCGGCGAGTTCGCGCGCTGCACCCTTCGCCTCTACCGCGTGCTTGCCGTCGGCTTTGTTGACGGAGACCAGATCGGCGAGTTCCAGAACGCCCTTCTTGATGCCCTGCAACTGATCACCCGTACGCGCCAGAGTGAGAAAAGCAAAGCAGTCCACCATGTTCGCAACAGTCACCTCGGACTGCCCGACACCGACTGTCTCGACGAGGATGACGTCGAATCCCGCTGCCTCGAGCAGCACGATCGTCTCGCGCGTTGCCCGAGCGACTCCCCCGAGGGTGCCCGACGTGGGCGACGGTCGAATGTACGCGTCTTTCTGGACAGCCAAGTTCGCCATGCGCGTCTTGTCGCCCAGGATCGATCCACCTGTCCTAGTCGAGGAGGGGTCGACGGCCAACACCGCGACCTTGTGCCCCTTGTCGATCAGGTACATGCCGAGCGCGTCGATGAACGTCGACTTACCGACGCCGGGAACGCCGGTGATCCCGACACGGTGCGACCCACCAGCCTTCGGCAGCAACTTCAGCAACAGTTGCTGCGCTAGGTCACGATGGTCGGTACGACTCGACTCGACCAGCGTGATCGCGCGGGCCAACCCAGATCGCTCGTTGGCCAACACGGACGCAGCCACGGCGTCGATGTCGATGTTCCGGCCTGCTGGCTTCTTCGGAGCAGTCATTCTTTACGCGGATGCCTCGTGGGTGTCCGTACTCGGACCGTGTCCGAGTTGCTCCGACAACTTCTGGACCAGCCCGATAGCTGCGTCGGCGATGACCGTCCCCGGTGGGAAAATCGCCGCGGCGCCCGCCTCGTACAGCTCGTCGAAGTCTCCCGGCGGGATGACGCCGCCGACGACGATCATGATGTCGGGGCGATCCACGGCTGCGAGTGCTTCACGCAAGGCGGGAACCAAGGTCAGGTGACCGGCTGCCAGCGAGGAGACTCCGACGACGTGAACGTCGTTGTCCGCTGCCTGGCGGGCGACTTCCTCCGGCGTCTGGAACAGCGGGCCGACGTCGACATCGAATCCGATGTCCGCGAACGCGGTCGCAATGACCTTCTGTCCACGGTCGTGACCGTCCTGGCCCATCTTGCAGACCAGTACGCGTGGGCGTCGTCCTTCGTCCTCGGCGAACTGCTCGACCAACTCGGTCGCTCGGGTCAGGTTCTTCGCTTTGCCTGCTTCGTCGCGGTACACACCACTGATTGTCCGAATTTCGGCCTGATGGCGCCCGTACACCTTCTCCAGCGCGTCGGAAATCTCCCCGACGGTGGCCATCTTGCGTGCGGCGTCGATCGCAAGATGGAGCAGGTTGTTCTCCATACCGGACTCGGTCGATGCGGCCGCGCGGGTCAGGTTCGCCAGAGCCGCCTCGACTGCTTCGGTGTCGCGTTCGGCCCGCAACCGCTCCAGCTTCTCGATCTGCTCGCGTCGCACCTTGGAGTTCTCGACCTTGAGAACCTCGATGGTGTCGGGCTCGTCCGGCACGTACTTGTTGACGCCGACGAGTGGCTGCCGGCCCGAGTCGATACGTGCCTGAGTGCGTGCGGCGGCTTCTTCGATGCGGAGTTTGGGAATCCCCTCCCCGATCGCTTGAGCCATGCCTCCTGCTGCCTCGACCTCTTCGATGTGTGCACGTGCGCGATTGGCCAGCTGATGGGTAAGCCACTCCACGTAGTGCGATCCGCCCCACGGATCGATCGGGCGCACCGTGTTGGACTCCTGCTGGATCAGCAACTGCGTGTTGCGCGCGATGCGGGCAGAGAAGTCGGTCGGCAGTGCAAGTGCTTCGTCGAGCGCGTTGGTGTGCAGTGACTGTGTGTGTCCCTGAGTTGCCGCCATCGCTTCGACACAGGTCCGAGCGACGTTGTTGAACACGTCCTGCGCGGTCAGCGACCAGCCCGATGTCTGTGAATGTGTCCGTAGCGAAAGCGATTTCGCACTCTTCGGTTCGAACTTCTGTACCAGCTCGGACCAGAGAAGACGACCGGCGCGAAGCTTTGCCACCTCCATGAAGAAGTTCATTCCGATGGCCCAGAAGAACGACAGGCGCGGAGCGAACGTATCGATGTCCATGCCTGCGTCGAGGCCGGCGCGAATGTACTCCACACCGTCTGCGAGGGTGTACGCCAGCTCCAGATCGGCTGTGGCTCCGGCTTCCTGGATGTGGTACCCCGATATCGAGATCGAGTTGTACTTGGGCATCTCGGAGCTGGTGTACGCGAAGATGTCGGAAATGATCCGCATCGACGGCTTCGGCGGATAGATGTAGGTGTTGCGCACCATGAACTCTTTGAGGATGTCGTTCTGAATCGTCCCCGCCAGCTTCTCGGGACCGACACCCTGCTCCTGCGCGGCGGCGACATACAGAGCCAGGATCGGCAGCACCGCACCGTTCATGGTCATCGACACCGACACACTGCCCAGGTCGATACCGTCGAACAGCTGCCGCATGTCATAGATGGAATCGATGGCGACGCCAGCCATTCCGACGTCACCCTGTACGCGCGGATGATCCGAGTCGTAGCCGCGGTGCGTCGCGAGGTCGAACGCGACCGACAGGCCCTTCTGCCCGGCAGCGAGATTCCGCCGGTAGAACGCATTCGACTCGGCCGCGGTCGAGAATCCGGCGTACTGACGGATCGTCCACGGCTGGTTGACGTACATCGTCGGATACGGCCCGCGCACGAACGGCGGAGCGCCAGGGTAGCTGGCGACTGGATAGCCTTCGGCCTCGGCTTCGTCGCGGTCCGCCTTGGTGAACACCGGCTTGACGTCGATGCCTTCCGGCGTGGACCAGACCACCTGCTCGGCGGTGTAGTTGTTCGCCGCCGCGCCCGCCTCGATATGGGCCGCGACGTCCGCTGCGGTCGGTGCCGTCGGCGTCGGAGTGTGCGGGTCCTTCAGCGGCACATCCGCGAAACTGCCGATGACGTGTGACGTCCGGGAGTCATGAGTAGTCATCGTCAGGCTCCAAGGGATTCGAGAAGATCGGTCAGGACGGCGACGGCGTCGACCTGGGCGGTCAGGAAATCGTCGGGCCGCTCGGGACCTGCGATATCGACGAAGACCTTGTCGGACCCGGCGAGAAGGACTCGCTCGATTCCGGCTCGGCGTAGCGCAACAACTGCGGCCCCCGCTTCGGCCGCATACCGCTTGTCGGTTCCACACAGGACGGCGATTCGCGCGCCCGAGGCTGTGACGGCACCCGCAATGGATTCGGTGGTCAGCGGACCCGGGTTCTCGGTATGAATTCCGCCCGACGCAAGAAGATTGGCCGCGAAGGTCGTTCGGATGTTGTGCTCTGCAACCGAGCCGATCGGCGCAAGCAGCACCAATGGCCTGACGTCGTGCTCGGCGAGGTATGCATCGGACCGGTCCCGCAGCGCCTCGAATGCTGCGCCGTATCGGTGCACGACGGAGCTCTTCGTACTGGGAGGCAGTGGCGCTTCGGCGAGATTCGGGAATTCGTTCACCCCGGTAAGCGGTGTGCGCCGGTGCGCGATGTCCGAATCGCGTGCCGTCTTGACCGCTGCGATCGAGGCAGCGAGCGACCCCGAGTCCAGTGCAGCAAGGTATCCACCGTCGGCCTCGATCTCCTGGGTGAACTTCCATGCCGTCTCGGCCAATTGGTCCGTGAGCTGCTCGATGTACCACGATCCGGCGCCGGGATCGAGTACGCGACCCAGATGCGATTCTTCGAGCAACAGCAGCTGTGTGTTCCGAGCGATGCGCGCCGAGAACGTCTTCGACACACCCGCGGCTCCCCCATCGAGAGCCACGTCGAACGGAAGGACGGTGACTGCGTCGGCTCCACCGATGCCCGCACCGAATGCGGCGAGAGTCGTGCGAAGCATGTTCACCCATGGATCACGTTGCGCCATCATCGCTTCCGACGTGACCGCGTGCTGCGGTGCACCTCCGAAGGTCGGCGCACCGACCACCTGGGCCACCCGCGCCCACACCATGCGCGCTGCCCGGAACTTGGCGATCGTCTGAAACTGATCATCGGTTGCAGCGAACCGAAATTCGAGCTGGCTCAGTGCCTGAGCGGCGGTCGTACCGGCCGACGTCAACGCGCGGAGGTATTCCAACCCTGCGGCAACAGCTGCGCCAATTTCCTGTGTGTCACTCGCACCCGCATTGTGGAAGACCGTGCCGTCGACGGTGATCGCACGCACCCGTTCGGGTCGCTCGATCGACTGACGCGCAAGTGCGACGACGGCGTCGAGCGAGGGCGCCCTTCGACCGGAGAACTTCGACGTCAGCGTCGCCGCACCGAGTCGGATGTCGATCGCGGAGCGGTCGACGCCATCGGCGGCATCGAGCGCTGCCAAGAGGGCATCGGCAGCATCGACCGTCTCCGCCCCGGCATCGACGACGATCGGTACGAGGTCGAACAGAACCTCGCTCAGTGCACGCTGGATTCCCCCGACGGAAAGATCGGATTCGCCGATGCAGAGCCAGAGAGCACTGACGCCGTTGTTCAAGCCGTCGAGGATCGACCGATTGACGGCCTCGGGATCGGACTGTCCGGCACCGAAGCGCGCACTGACCTTCCAACCGGCGTTCACGTCACGTGTTGCATCGCGGCCGCGAACGTACGGGAACGCGCCGGGCAGTGGAGCCTCGGGCTGTTCGTCCAATGAGCCGTAGAGGGGGTGGATGGTGACCCCGTCGTACGTAGTGGTGTCGAGCAAATGCTCCGGATCACTCGGGAGATCCTCGATGTCGACTCTCCGCGACTTCGCGAGAACCCCGGCGACCGCCTTCTGCCACGCTGCATACGCGCTTCGTGAGGCGTCCTCTTGTGAAGCATCTTCTTGTGAAGCAACGGACACGGTGAATGCTCCCTCGACTCAATCGACTTTCGGTCGATCGACAAATTGCGACTTCTGTGATGTTAACCGCGATTGCTCCGACACTATCGTGAGGATCACCTCACGTTTGCACGGGAGGTGGTTTCGTGGCGTTCACCACTTCGGTGCACGCCGGTAGTGTCGGTGGATGTGATGAGGCGCTTTCGAGATCCACGGCTGATCGGCCTCGTCGTACTCATCCTGGCCCTCGCACTGGCGGGAATTCTCGCCCCACATCCCTCGATCGAGCAGATGCGCGAGTGGTCCGTTTCGATCGGTCCGGCGTTTCCCCTCGCGTTCTTCGCGGTCCACGCAATTGCGACCGTGGCACCGATTCCCCGCACACTGTTCACACTGGCCGCAGGCGTGCTGTTCGGTCCGGTCACCGGTCTCGCTGTGACCGTCGGCGCCTCGACCGTCAGTGCGGTGTTGGCGCTGGTGATGGTCCGTGTCGTCGGAAGAGAATGGTTCGCGACCAGAATGACCCACCCCGCCGCTCGGATGATCGACGACAGCCTCGCAAGGCGAGGATGGCTGGCAGTGGGGTCATTGCGGCTGATTGCCCCCGTCCCGTTCTCGGTCGTGAACTATTGCTGTGGAGTGTCGTCGATTCGTCTCGCACCGTTCGCCGTTGCGACGGCGGTCGGCGTCGTACCAGGAACCGTGGGCATCGTCGTCCTCGGTGATGCCCTGGGCGGAAACGCGGATCCGTTGATGCTCGCGCTGTCCGGTTCGTGCATCGCCCTGGGTGTTATCGGACTCGTGATCGACTGGCGGCTCTCGATCACGCGCCGCGAACGATCGGGTCAGCCCTCGAAGCTTGACCTGGAAAAGTCAAGCCATAAGAGTTGACATCTCTTTGTCAACTCCATAGCCTTGTCGGATGTTCGTGATGACCATCGACCAGCGGCGAAGTCGACGTGATGTCGATCGCGTGGAAGCGCTGCTCGACTCGATGCGCGACGTTCCACTCCTGCGGCCGTTCGACCGAACCGCAGGCGACGAGGTTCAAGCTGTGATCGAAGGTTCGGCCACGGGCGCCCGCACTGTGATCGACATCGCACTGACACTGGTTCGACTCGGAACTTGGAGTGTGGGAATCGGAATCGGAGCGGTCGAAGAACCTTTACCGAAAACCACCCGAGCAGGACGCGGCGCAGCGTTCGAAGCGGCACGCGAGGCGGTCACCCGCGCCAAGAACGCACCCGGCGGCGTCGCAATCAACACGGCCGACGCAGATCGTGCGAGTCGATGCCGCGACGCCGAAACCGCGCTTGCACTCGTTGCGCTCCTCATCACCGACCGCACGGAACAGGGACATGAGGCGGCAGACTTGATGGCTGCCGGGCTCACCCAGACACACGCAGCCGAACGTCTGGGGATCAGCAAGCAAGCCATGTCTCAAAGACTGTCGGTGGCGAGGTGGAGCATCGAGGCCGACGGACGACGACTGGCCACCAACTTGCTCACCGACATCGGTGTCTGCACACAGAAATCGGGGAACCCATGACAGTAGCCACCCTCGTACTGCTCGCGCTCGCCGCGGCTCTGTCAATGGTGCCGTCCCGGCCACCGCTCCCACACTGGACCACCGCACTCGCCTCGGCGACGTTGCTGGGTGTCGCCGCCGTCACGGGGCTGCAAGCCGACCGTGTGCAGGGCGTCGCCTTGGCGACGACCTACGTCGTGACCGTCGTCGCAGCCGCGGCGGGCGGGTCCGCGATCGTGACGGCGGTCTTTCGTCTCGCCCGCCGCGACGGAACGCCCGAACCCGACGGCCAGGCCGGGCCCCTTCACGGCGGTCGAACGATCGGCGTACTGGAGCGGACCGCCGTCGCAGCGTCGATCCTCGCGGGATGGCCCGAGGGCATTGCAATCGTGTTGGCCGTCAAGGGGCTGGCGCGCTATCCGGAACTACGCGCCGCCGAAACGCACACCGTGCCTACTCACCCTGCCGCCACGTCGGCTTCCGAACAATTCATCATCGGCACGTTCACCAGCGTCGTG
>NZ_LVCV01000032.1 GCF_001647195.1 Rhodococcus sp. EPR-157
GGCAGGTGCCGACAGCTCCCCTAGATCGGACCCCTTCGTCAGGCTGGGGTCAGGAGCAAGCGAGGTGTCGACCGGCGTCCGGGCAACTGCCTCCGCAGCCGCGACTGCCTCGGCCACAGCTGGATCGGTCTTGGTTTCGAACCATTCGGCGATCTCTTCCGAATCGTCGACCGGTGCGGAATCGTCGCTTGTATTCGCGCTCGGCTCGAAACGGAAGACACCGTCTTCACCCGGTGCACCCAGCGTCTTGGCAAACCCCTTCAGAGCATCGCCGAAGTCACTCGGGATCATCCAGACCTTGTTGGCGTCGCCCTGTGCCATCTGCGGAAGTGTCTGCATGTACTGGTAGGCAAGCAGTTCCGGTGTCGGCTTACCGTTCTTGATCGCAGCGAACACCTTTTCGATCGCCTTGGCCTGGCCCTGGGCTTGAAGGTATTTTGCTGCTCGGTCGCCCTCGGCACGAAGGATGCGCGACTGGCGCTCGCCCTCGGCCGTCAGGATGGCAGCCTGCTTGCCGCCCTCGGCCGCGAGGATGCGGCTTTGCTTGTCGCCCTCGGCAGTCTTGATCGCGGACTCACGATGGCCCTCGGCAGTCAGAATGGTGGCCCGCTTCTCGCGGTCGGCCTTCATCTGCTTCTCCATCGACTCCTGGATCGACGGCGGTGGGTCGATGCTCTTCAACTCGACCCGAGCGACGCGCAGACCCCATCGACCCGTCGCTTCATCGAGGACGACCCGTAGCTGCCCGTTGATCGAGTCGCGAGATGTCAGTGTCTCTTCGAGAGTCATACCGCCGACCACGTTACGAAGAGTCGTGGTGGTCAGCTGCTCGACGCCGACGATGTAGTTGTTGATCTCGTACACCGCGGACTGGGGATTGGTCACCTGGAAATACACGACGGTATCGATCGAGACCGTCAAGTTGTCCTTGGTGATCACTGGCTGCGGTGGGAAGGACACGACCCGTTCGCGGAGGTCGACCTTGGCCCTGATTCGGTCCACGAACGGAACGAGAAACGTGAGCTGACCCGACACGGTCCGGACGTAGCGGCCGAGTCGCTCGATCACTGCGGCCTCGGCCTGCGGGACAATGGACACGGATTTGGCCACGAGGACGACTACGAGAAGAACGATCACGCCGAGAACGATCAGTGCTGCCATGAAACTACGGTCCCCTCCACACGACGGCTGTAGCGCCGTCTATTTCCATCACGGTCACGGTGGTTCCCGGCGCATATACCTCGGATTCGTCGAGGGGCCGTGCAGTCCACACCTCGCCGCCGAGCTTGACCTGACCTTCGTGTGCTGCAACCTGTTCCAGTACAACAGCACTCTTGCCTGTCAATGCAGCAGTATTGGTTGCGAGCGCAGGCGGAGCGGCGAAGCGTCGCAACAGAATCGGCCGTACACCCAGAACCAGGACCAAAGACACGAGTCCGAACACGACGGCGTCCGCCCACACCGGGAAATCCGTGACGGCGGAGATACCTGCTGTTGCCAGAGCACCACCGGCGAGCATGAGCAAGAAGAAATCTCCCGTCAGCGCTTCGGCTGCCGCGAGTGCAATTCCTGCAATGAGCCAGATGATCGCCGCCACACTGTCCATCTAACCAGAAATCGGACACTGGACGGTGGATGTCACTCCGTCACGAAATCGACCAGCTGTTCGACTGCCCCGATCAATGGTGCCTCCAGATCCCGGAAGCTCGAGACCGACGAATACACGTGTCGCCACCCCTCCTTCGGGGTACCCCAACCGAGCTCACGACAGATGCCCGTCTTCCAGTCCTGTCCTCGGGGGATCTTCGGCCATGCGTCGATACCGACCGCCCCCGGCCGCACCGCTTCCCACACATCGATGTACGGATGACCCGTCACCAGAACGTGTGGGCCGAGGGATGTCGTGAGCTTGGATTCCTTCGAGCCCGTCACCAGGTGGTCGACGAGAACACCTACCCGGCGATTCGGCCCCGGTGCGAATTCCGCGAGACGGCCACCCAGATTGTCGAGACCTTCCAGATGTTCGACGACGACACCTTCCACACGCAGGTCGTGGCCCCAGACACGTTCCACCAGCGCCGCGTCGTGGACGCCCTCCACCCAGATCCGACTGGCGCGGGCGGTACGAGCCCGCAATCCGTCGACCTTTGTCGAGCCGGACGCAGATCGGGTGGCACCCGTCGGCTTGGGAGCTGCCACAGCACGTTCGAGTGTGACGCGCTTGCCATCGATGAGAAACGCAGCTTCTCGAAGCGCGAAGAGCCGGGTGGTTCGGGCCGAATCCTCCAGCCGGACGAAGTCACCGTCGTACGTCCTCTCGAACCCGACGACCGCACCGCAGAAACCGCTACCTGCATCCTCGACGACAAGGCCGCGCTCCGCGGGAACCCGAGGTGCGGGAACCTTCCGCATTCGGCTGTGCCCAGAAAGGATGTCTCCGCCGTACATATCCGCCACGGGCGACGACTTTAGCGACCCCCGCGACCGAGCACACCGCGCCACGCCGACCTAAACTTGTGAGTCGTGAGTTCTCCAAGCGCAAGCCTCGCCCTGTGGACCAGTTCGTGGCTGGCGGGCGTCAGTGCGCCCGACGACGTCATCGACGCCATGGCCGACTGGGCCCCGATGCACCTCGTCGTTGCAGCCGACGAGACGACTGCACAGCGCACCGGTCTGGCCTGGCCGAGCCCACGAGCAGACGGCGTCGCGTCGGTGTTGACGGCCATCCGCGCGCAGATCCCGAACCCGAGCTCCGACGCCGTCATCGAGCTTCTTCTACCCGGGCCGGGGGCTGTCGAGAATCTCCCTCCCGGAACCGGATTCTCACGAGCTGCTCTCACCGCCGGACAAGCCGTCGTCGTCGGTCTCGCCGGAACCGAAGGTCTGGCCTTCGTACCCACCGTCGAGGGTCCCGACGTCATGCGCTGGACGGTGTTCGCCGTCGACGTGCTCGGCCACTACGTACACGACTTCTCGCTCGGTGAGGCCGAATTCGCGATGCGTGATGCCGTTCGTGGCGCCGCGGACGCACTCGGATCGATGCAGTCACTGCCCACCCGAACACTGCCCACGAGAAGCAACGAGGGCGACCCTCGAACTCGCATCGCGAACGAATTGTCGGAGCTGATGCGCCATCGTTACCCGGCAGACATTCCCGAACGAGCGATGCGAGTCCTCGAGTCGGCCGATCGTGTCTCCGCGATTCTGTCCGTAGCACGGACGTTCGCGCCGACCGAGGCTCCCACGGCGGCGGCTGCCGTGGCCCGTGAGGAGCTGATCAGGCCACTGTGGGCGGCAGTGCGGTCGGCGCGGCTGAGTGCGGTCGCCGCCGGGATCGCCTCGAGTGTGCCCCGCACCTAGTTTCGGGTCGGCCGGACCGGTTGTTCGCAGCACCCGAGTGCACACCGCTGGCCATTGAGCGTCTCGCCGTAGCTCGGCACCGAACCGATACTGCGCGCGGCGGCACCTTCGACGTGCTCGCGTATCAATTCGACCACCATTTTCGCGAACCGTTCGTCGGTACCAGGCGTCGAGGCGCGCGCGAACGCCATCCGACGTTCCCTTGCCTTCTCCTCGGCCTCGGTATCGAGATCCCATACGACTTCGAGATGGTCGGACACGAAGCCGATCGGGCACACGACTACCGCATCGACTCCTTTGTCCGCCAGCGCATCGAGGTGATCGCAGATGTCCGGCTCGAGCCACGGCACCTGCGGAGGTCCGGACCGCGACTGCCACACGACGTCGTACTCGTCGATCCCAGCCGCAGCAGCAGCTAGTGCGGATGCGTCGGCAACCTGGCGGCTGTAGAGGTGACCGCCGTCGGCGGGTGGGCCGGCGTTCGCGTCGGCCGCATCGGGGATCGAATGAGCAGTGAACACCAGCCGAGCCCCGGCCCTCCGTTCGGCGGGAAGTTCGTCGAGCGCCGCAGTGATGGCGTCGGCGAACGCGGCAACCATCAACGGGTGGTCGTAGTACTGGCGAATCTTCACCAGATCGGGTGCGCCCGAGCCTACTGACTCTCGGGCACGAGCGAGATCCTCGTGGTACTGGCGGCAACCCGAGTATCCGCCCCACGCAGAGGTGGGAAACACGAGCGCACGTTCGACACCGTTCGCGCTCATCTCGGCGACGGTGTCCTCGACCATGGGGTGCCAATTTCGGTTGCCGAAGTACACCGGGAGGTCGATTCCGGCAGTGGCCAATTCGGCCTCGACTGCCGCGATGATGTCGCGGTTGAGTGCATTGATCGGTGAGACTCCCCCGAAATGCATGTAGTGCTCCACGACTGCGTCCAGTCGTTCGGGCGGCACACCGCGTCCGCGCGTGACGTTCTCGAGGAACGGCCTGACGTGTGCGGGTTCTTCGGGACCACCGAACGAGAGAACCAGTAGAGCGTCGAAATCAGTGGACGTCGTCATGCTTCCATTGTGCGCTCGGCCTTCGAGAGACCTTCACGCACATCGGCCCGGACGGACGAGAACTGCCGTCCATCCGGGCCGATGTGGTGCGTCGAACGCGAGAACTACATGTTGTCGGGCAGGTACGTGTTGTGACTCGCGCCGCCGTCTACGTAGATGATCGATCCTGTGGTGCCGGGCAGCCAATCGGACAGCAGCGCAACGATCGACTTGGCCACCACGGTCGGGTCGTCGTAGTTCCAGCCGATCGGCGAGGCGCCGTCCCAGTACTCGTTGAGCTGCTGCATCTTCTGTGCGTCGCCGGTCGCGGTACCTGCAATGGCTTTTGCTGCGAGCGTCCGGATCGGTCCAGCGGCAACAAGATTCGACCGAATGCGCTTGGCTTCACCGACCTCGCGGGCGACGTAGCGGTTGACCGACTCCAGGGCGGCCTTGGCGACACCCATCCAGTTGTAGTACGGCATCGCAGTACGAGGATCGAAGTCCATGCCGACGATCGATCCGCCCTCGTTCATGACGGGAAGAACAGCGCGGGCGAGCGACGCGTAACTCCACGCCGAAATTTCGAACGCACGTGCAGCATCGGGGCCGGGGCCCTCGAGGAACGGCTTTGCACCCGGCCCCATCAGCGTGCGCGGCGCGAAAGCTATGGAGTGCAGCACTCCGTCCACACCCTCGGGCGCAAGTTCGCGCACACGGTCGGCAAGCGCCGCGAGGTGCTCCTCGTTGGTGGCGTCCAGCTCGATCGCCGGGGGAACCGGCTGCGGCAGGCGCTGCGCGATCCGGTCGATCAACCGCAGCCGGTCGAAGCCGGTGATGATGACCTTCGCACCCTGGTTCTGGGCCATCGCCGCCGCGTGGAATGCGATCGAGGCATCGGTGATGATGCCGGTCACGAGAATTGTCTTACCTTCGAGCAGTCCGCCCATGTGTCTTCCTTAACGATCGAATCGAAACGAGAAAATCCTTGAAGTGAATCAGTGGCCCATGCCCATACCGCCGTCGACAGGAATGACCGCACCGGAGACGTACGACGAGTCTGGACCCGCAAGGAAACTCACTACGGCAGCAACGTCCTCGGGCTGGCCCAGGCGCTGAAGGGGAATGAACTCCTTGGCCTTGCTGCGCAAATCATCCGGCAGGTCGGCGGTCATGTCGGTTTCGATGAATCCGGGAGACACGACATTGGCAGTGATCGACCGCGAACCGAGCTCGCGTGTGATCGAGCGAGCCATACCGATCACACCGGCTTTGGACGCCGCGTAGTTGATCTGTCCAGGGCCGCCGCCGAGGGCGACGACAGAACTGAGGAACACCATCCGACCCCATCGTGCCCGCAGCATCGCGCGGTTGGCGCGCTTGGCAACTCGAAAAGCGCCGGTCAGGTTCGCATCTATGACCCGCTCGAACTGTTCCTCGGTCATGCGCATCAGCAACGTGTCGTCGGTGATTCCTGCGTTGGCGACGAGCACCTCGACCGGTCCCTGAGCCTTCTCGACTTCGGTGAAGGCCTTGTCCACGGAGTCCGAGTCCGTCACGTCGCAGACAACCCCGAACAACCCGTCCGGCACTCCTGAACCACGATGGGTGACGGCCACTTTGTGGCCGTCAGCGGCAAGACGCTGGGCGATGGACAGACCGATGCCTCGGTTACCTCCGGTGACGAGTACCGATCGGGCGATGAAGTCGGGTTTGGACATGCCTGCAACCTATCTGTTCGTTCTGCGATGACAAAGTGAAACCTACTGGTGAGTAGTGACAGCGAATCAGGGCAATCTTTGACGGAGTACCAAGGCTGTGCCCAATCCTGCTGCGGTGAAGAGAACTCCGAGAATCAACCATGGCCTGCTCGCGTCGCCACGGGTGATTTCGAAGCCGATCTGTTCTTCGAGCGTGTCGTATACATCCCGAAGCTCTTCGAGTGACGATGCGGTGAAAAAGCTTCCGCCGGACAGGGTGGCGATCTCCCGAAGAGAGGGGTCGTCGACCGGCACTGGAACGCGCTCGGACCCCGATTCGGTTTCGATGTCGACGGTGCCGTAGCTGGTACCGAACGAGATCGTCGAGATCGGGACGTCTTTCTCCGCTGCCGCCCGTGCGGCGGTGTATCCCCCTCGCGGATCGTCGGGGTTCTCGGGAACTGTCTGTTTTCCATCGGACAGCAGAACGATCCGTGCAGGAGGAGCCGCGTCGCCTCCACCCAACACAGCACCGAGTGTGTCTATGGACTGCAGGGACGTGAAGATTGCCTCCCCGGTCGCTGTTCGTTCGCTCAGTTGCAGCTTGTCGATCGCAGCCTTCGTCGCCTCACGATTGGCGGTAGGTGACACCAATACCGAGGCCGTGCCGGCGAAGGCGACGAGGCCCAGGTTGATACCCGGAGTCAGTCCGTCGGCGAACGACTTCCCGGCCTCTTGCGCAGCGGCCAGGCGCGACGGCTCGACGTCGGTTGCCTCCATGGAGAGCGACACGTCGATGACGAGCATGACCGTCGCACGGTTGCGCGGGACCCGCTGATCCGACGTCGGACCGGCCAGCGCAACCGTCAGGAACATCAAACCGACCAAGACCAGCGCCGTCGGTACGTGACGCCAGTATCCGGGACGCGTCGGCGCGACTGTTTCGAGCAGCTCCATGTTCGAAAAAAGCAGCGTGTGCTTCTGCCGACGACGCTGCACCACCACGTAACCGACGACAAGGGCAATGACGACCAGCAGGAAGAGCAGCCACCAGGGAGAGGCGAAGTCCGACAGGCTCACCGGCGACCCGCCCGTGCCGTGTTGACCGCGCTCGCGCCGAGGGTGTGTCGACGCGAGGACACGAACCTCACGACGTCTGCGATCCAGTCACCGTCGGTTCGAAGCGTCAGCCGCGGAGCGCCGCAACGCCGCAACACCCGCTCGACATCCTCTCGATGTGCATTCGCCGCCTCGGCGAAGTCGGCGCGCAGCTGTGGCGTCGTACTGAATTCGCGGGTGCGCCCGGATTCGGGGTCGTGCAGCACCACATCTCCTATGTCGGGAAGCTCGAGGTCGCGGGGGTCGACGACTTCGACGGCGAGGACATCGTGGCGCGCAGCGATCGCGCGCAGCGAACGTTCCCAGTCGATGGGCCCGAGAAAGTCGCTGATGATCACCGCCATGCCCCGGCGACGTTGAGGTCGCCGCAGCGACTCGATGGCACCTCGAAGATCGCCCCGCACCCCGTCGGCAGCGCTCGGCGTCGTGGCAATCGTGCGCAGCATCGCCTGCCTGTGGACCTGACCGCCGCGGGCGGGTATGCGTGTCGTGTTCGCACCGGTGGCCACGACTGCACCGATGCGGTTTCCGCCGCCGCTGGTCAGATGCGTGATCGCGGCGGCCGCTGCAACAGCAAGGTCGCGCTTCTCGCATCCGGTGGTCCCGAAATCGAGACTTGCGGACAAATCGAGCACCATCCAGGTCTCGAGTTCTCGATCCGCAACGGACTGCCGAACGTGTGGGTGCGTCGTGCGTGCCGTGACGGACCAGTCCATTTGCCGGACGTCGTCGCCAGGTTGGTACTCCCGAGCATCGCCCGGCTCCGATCCCGGCCCCGGTATCAGTCCGAGATGATCGCCGTGCAGCACACCGTCCAGGCGCCGACGAACCGTCAGTTCCAGTGTCCGCAGGGCCGCCCCGAGGGACGGATCGCGCAGCTCACCGCTTCGGAACGACGGCGGCCTCGGATCGTGACGGCCTGCCGAACCATCGGCCAGTGCCCCGCTCACTGCTTCTGGCTACCTGCAGTCGACTCATTGACGGTCGACTCCTTGACGGCCGACTTGTCGAGCGATGGAGCCGCTGGACCGTTGTGACCCTGATGCGTTCCGTTGCCGGCAAACTGCCCTGGGCCCGGCTGCTGGCCGGGAGCGGCAGGCTGGCCGGGAGCGGCAGGCTGGTTCGGGTAAGGGAACTGCGCCTGGTGGTGCGGCTGGGCTTGTTGGTTCGGCTGGGCCTGGTAGTTCGGCTGGCCCTGGTAGTTCGGTTGCCCCTGCGGAGCAAGCGGATGCTGCGGGGAGCCCCCCACTGCTTGCGGTGCAACCTGCGGAAGCCCGACGGTCTGGAGGATTTTTGTGATGACGTGTTCGGGAGTGACCTCGTCGGCAAGCGCGTCGTACGACAGCACGAGTCGGTGGCGAAGGACGTCCGGAATCACTTCGAGCACGTCCTGCGGGACCACGTAGTCACGTCCGCGAAGCAGCGCCAATGCTCGCGATGCCGCGATGATTCCGAGCGTCGCACGGGGTGACGCACCGTAGGCGATCCAGCTCGCGACATCATCGAGACCCAGCTGCTCCGGTGTTCGCGTGGCGGCGATGACGCGCACGACGTAGTCGACCAGCGCGTGGTGTACGAATACTGTGCTCGCCACCGTCTGCAGACGGACGAGTTCTTCGGGGTCGAGGATCTGCTTCGGCGTCGGAACCGCGGTTCCCATGCGATAGACGATCTCGCGTTCTTCCTCCACCGAGGGATAGTCGACCACGATCTTGAAGAGGAACCGGTCTCGTTGGGCCTCCGGAAGGGGGTAGACGCCTTCGTTCTCGATCGGGTTCTGAGTGGCCATCACGAGGAATGGATCAGGCATCTGGAAAGTCTTGCCGCCGATGGTCACGTGCCGCTCGGCCATGACTTCCAGCAATGCGGACTGCACTTTGGCAGGAGCGCGGTTGATCTCGTCTGCCAGGACGAAGTTGGCGACGACCGGACCGAGTTCGGTGTCGAACTCTTCACGACCTTGGCGATAGATCCGAGTTCCGATGAGGTCGGTCGGCACGAGGTCGGGAGTGAACTGAACGCGCGAGAACGACCCGCCGACGACTTTCGCGAACGTCTCGACTGCCAGCGTCTTGGCGACACCGGGAACGCCTTCGAGTAGAACGTGCCCGCGAGCCAGCAAACCGACGAGGATGCGTTCGACCAGTCGGTCCTGACCGACGATCACGCGCTTCACTTCGTAGACGGCCTTCTCCAAAATCTGAACGTCCTGCGCAAGCCCGCTCACGTCCGCGGGTGCGCTTCCGACTTCGGCCGCGGCGCTCTCCGACGCACTGCTGTTCGACACACTGCCCTCACGTGATGCCACCAAGAATCCACCGCTTTCACTCGACATGTTGGGGGGCACGTCCTTGCAGGTCCGCTGCCCTAGATTCCAGGCAATGAACTACACGCGCCGACAGTCCCACCCCAGGCTACCGGCGTTCGCACGCGAGCTTAGCCGTACCGTCCGTTGGCCGAGGGCACGCGAGCGAACGCCGGTAGCCAAGAGGGTCAGGAAACCATCCGAACCGCGTACGGTGTCATTCCGTCGTACCGTACAGGCGAGACCTTGACGACACTGCCGGATTGAGGCGCTTCCAGCATCTTGCCGTCGCCCAGGTACAGCGCGACATGCTGGCTGGCGTTCGGTCCGTAGAACAGCATGTCCCCACGCTTCATATCGGATGACGGCACCTGCTTGCCTGCTGTGTATTGGTAGCCGGTGTAGTGCGGCAACGAGATACCGAGTCCGGCGAACGCGTAGATCATCAGACCCGAGCAGTCGAAGCCGACCTTGTTGTAGTCGCCGTAACTGTCGGCCACTCCGCCGTCTCGAATTCCCTTGGTGGGACCGTTCTCGTCACCGCCGCCCCACGAGTAGGGCACGCCGAGCTGCGACATTCCGCGGTCGATGGCCAGTTCGACAGCAGCACTTCCGGTGACGGACGGGGTCTGGGTGGTACTACGCGGCTTCTTCGGCGTCGTCGGGGTCGTGGTGCTCGTGTCGGAGTCGGACTCAGTTCCATCGATATCGGTGTGCGATCGCTGCCCAGCGGCTGCCGCGGCAGCCGCTGCAGCGGCAGCCTGATTCGCTGCCACCCGAGCCGCCGCCTGCACGGCGGCGTCGCGTGCTGCTGAGGCGGCTGCCGCTATGGCGGCGTCCTCGGCGGCCTTCTGCTGCTCCCATGCGGAGTAGGCGACACGTTGTCCTTGGAGACCGGCAACATCCGTCCGCGCCACATCCAACTGACTCTGCGCAGCATCTCGCTGCGATTCGATCGCGGCCTTCTGGTCTGCCTGCGCCTGTAAAGCGGCACGGGCGGTGGCAATGGCCTGCTCTGCCGCAACCTTTTGCGCGTCGGCTTCCGCTGCAGCGGCATCGGCCTGCTGCTTGGATTCACGCGCAGCGGAATCTTTGTTGGCCTGCTCGGTACGAGCTCGCTGAAGTCCGTCGAGTACAGCATTCTGGTTGTTCGACAAGACCTTCAGCACCTGCGCTCGGTCGAGCACATCCTCGGGCCCGCTCGACCCGAGGAACGAAGACACCGACGCGACGCCAGTTCCCTGGGTGTAGCTGGAGACTGCGAACTCGTTGAACTTCTGCTGAGCAGCGTGGATCTGCGTGCCGGCGTCGGCGAGGGCTTGCTGGGCGGTCACGACGAACTGAGCTGCGATGTCTGCGGCATCACGCGCGTTCTGGAGGTCGACCAGCGCCTTGTTGACGTCCTCGCGCCGGATGGCCACTTCGGCGTCGAGTTGAGCGAGCTGCTGGTTTGCCGCCGCAACCTCGTTGATCAGCTGACCGACCGCCCCGAGTTGCTCGTCGACGCGCGAACCCGCCGCTGCTATCTCGGAGTCCGACGGATTGGGAGGGGGCGGGGGCACTGCCGCGGCAGTGCCGGTCACCGCACCCATCAGTGCGACGACGACACCTGCACCTATCAGTGCTCGAACTGTGTTCGGGAACGCGCTGCGGCGTTTGCCGCGGAATGTCCGTCGCCTCACAAATGTCTCCCTCGGTCCCGGCGCTCGCGACGCTTCCGTGAGGAAGCCCCGACGCCGGACGAGCGGATCGTCGACACCTCGATCCGGGTGTCACCGTCGCATTCGCCGGGCAGGGAGAAAGCGCGCAGCAACACGACGGGTGTGCCACGTCAGCCACACCCGCAGCACTGGCCTCTCGGGTCGCCCCGGATAGACCTGTGCCCTCTGCGACACTCCTTCCCCAGCAGTGCCAATGGCACCGTACGACACTTTGCACACTAAGGAAACTCTAGTCCCAAACGACACATTTGTAATTCGACCTGCGAAAACGCGCTGATCTCGGCATTTGCCGAAAACAGTTTTTTCGACTTTTTTCGACCGGACGCGAAAATGCCCCCGACAACGAAACGTCGGGGGCAGATCGTTCGGGCGGGCCGTCAGCCTGGCAACGTGGTCCTACTCTCGTCGACTGGACGCAACTCTTCCGCACGAGCCCGACGACGCGTCTTGGCGAACGCGGTGGCAGCACCGCACCCAGCGACGACCAGAATCACCACCGTGGTGATCAGCGTCCACGGAGTCTGGGGACCGACCAGGGTGTCGACGAAGTTGTCCGCCGCAACGACAGGGTTCCCGGTGTACGTCCGATCCTGTCCCGCCTCCAAGGTCACGCGGCTGACATTGTCACTGAAAGACCCGACCTGGCCGGGGCTGAGCACCAGCACCGTGCCACCGTCCTCGGCTCCGACCGCGGTAGCGAGATCACGCAACTGCGAGTCGTGCCGCGGATCCCGATCCACCACGATGATGGACAGGTCGATCCCATGTTCTTCGGCGCGGGCGACGGCCGACTGCAAGTCGCTCTCGAGCGGTGCGGGCGCACTGACACCGGTTGCCGCAACTTCGGCCACGATGTCGTCGACGTCGATCCCGGGTGGCACATCGGCCATCAGGGGAACGAAAGCGAGTATCGGTTCAGGCATCACAGAGGTTCCAGTCGAAGCGCGTCGTCGTAAGGACGAGACGAACCCTACGTCACTCGCCGCACCGGCCGCGTGCACCCAGTCCGGTCGATCGCCTGTGAGTGAGGCTCCCCTGCATTGCGAAGGTGTCGGAACTGCACGACAATCGGGAGTGCGAAAGCAGAGTACTGCAATGTAGGCTGCCCTTCGTTTTCAACAGGACAAGCGTACTGTTAGACTCGACCACGAGATGTTCACCCGCGGCGACAGCCGCGCGAAGTGAGTCTCGCTTCATCCGTCGACACAGCCCTGTCGGCGGTGTGCCTCAAGACGAGTGGAGCTGAAGTGACCGCCAGTAATGATTCATTCGGTGCAAAGGGCACCCTCGAAGTCGGAGAGAACTCGTACGAGATCTTCCGCCTGTCGGCCTTGCCTGGCGCCGAGAAGTTGCCCTACGCATTGAAGGTCCTCGCGGAGAACCTCCTTCGCACCGAAGACGGTGCCAACATCACCGCCGACCACATTCGTTCGATCGCGTCGTGGGACCCCTCGGCCGACCCGAGCATCGAAATCCAGTTCACGCCTGCACGTGTCATCATGCAGGACTTCACCGGTGTCCCCTGCGTCGTCGACCTTGCCACGATGCGTGAGGCCGTCACCACTCTCGGCGGTGACCCGAACAAGGTCAATCCGCTCTCCCCCGCAGACATGGTCATCGACCACTCGGTGATCCTCGACGTATTCGGTCGCGCCGATGCACTCGAGCGCAACGTCGACCTCGAGTACCAACGCAACGGCGAGCGGTACCAGTTCCTACGTTGGGGCCAAGGCGCATTCGACGACTTCAAGGTCGTCCCTCCCGGCATGGGCATCGTCCACCAGGTCAACATCGAGTACCTCGCACCGACCGTCATGACGCGCAAGGGCCAGGCATACCCCGACACCTGCGTCGGAACCGACTCGCACACCACGATGGTCAACGGACTCGGAGTTCTCGGCTGGGGCGTCGGCGGCATCGAGGCCGAGGCAGCAATGCTCGGCCAGCCCGTCTCCATGCTCATCCCACGCGTAGTCGGCTTCAAGCTGTCCGGTGAGATCCAGCCGGGCGTCACGGCAACCGACGTCGTTCTGACCGCCACCGA